>JAZSNA010000027.1:0-10288 GCA_045536135.1 Alphaproteobacteria bacterium | reverse complement strand
AAATTTTTTCTTTTTCATCAATATAACCCTTTTTTTTACAAAATGAGTATATATTGACTTCACCCTTTAAATCAAGTATATTTTTTAAAAAAGGGCAAATAAATGAAAAAAGTTATTTTATGGGATTGGGATAACACACTGGCGGATACGATTGAAATTGTTTTGTCAGCCCATAAAGATTTAAGGGAAAAATTTCAACTGCCGACATGGAATCGGGATGATATTAAAAAGGCAATGAATTATTCCGGACGAGATTTTTTTAAAGTTTTTTTTCCGGATAATCCCGATTTAGCTCAACAGGTTTATTTAAAGGCTTATTTAAAACATTCCCCAAATTTGAAATTAAAAGACGGTTCAGTTGATGTCTTGACTGCTTTAAAGGATAGAGGTTTTATTCATGTTTTAGTCAGTAATAAAAATCATTCAGTTTTAATAAGTGAACTTCAACGATTCAATATATTAGATTTATTTGACGGTGTTTTCGGTGCCGGCCTGTTTGAAAAAGATAAGCCAGCAAAAGAATTCGCAGATAAGGTTATGGAAGGTTATATGGATTTTGATTTAATTTATGTTGTTGGTGATGGAGCATCTGATATGAAACTGGCTTGTCAAATCCCAACTTCTAAATCCATTTTATTATGGTCGGATCCTCAAAGTGATGAATTCGCGGGGATCCAGATTAACATCTCGTGTGCTGATTTTAAGATGTTGATGGACACTTTATCCATAAAATAAAAAAGCCCCGAATTGGGGCTTTAAAAATTATTTTTCCTTAATTGGAATTTTTTTTGTTTTTTCTTTATCGCTTTTAATTTTAGGAACTTCAATTTCTAAAATTCCGTTTTTGAAATCAGCGTTGATTTTTTCTAAATCAACATTATCCGGTAAGGCAATTTTCCGTTGAACAAGACCATAAGAACGTTCGGAAAAATAATAACCTTTTCCTTTGTTTTCT
The DNA here is from genome assembly GCA_045536135.1 of Alphaproteobacteria bacterium. Classification (GTDB taxonomy): domain Bacteria; phylum Pseudomonadota; class Alphaproteobacteria; order CAAHEQ01; family UBA3637; genus JAZSNA01. The sequence continues at coordinate 9,333 of JAZSNA010000027.1, read as the reverse complement.
CGTTCATTTTGTTTTTCTGCCGATATAGTTAAAACGCCTTCGTCATTAATATTTAAATCAATATTTTCGGCTTTTAACCCCGGTAATTCCGCCGTGATATTAATCTCTTTTTCATTTTCCATAACTTCAATTTGAGGTTGGATTAAACAGTTGCCGTAATGACCTAAATGACGGTCAATAATCCGATTAGCTTCATCCATAATCAGATCCGATTTTTTTTCGTCAGATAAAAATTGATTAAATTTTGATAAATGTTTAGACATATTATTTCTCCTTTCCATAAAAGAAATATGGTCTTTTAAAGATAAATTTCAATTTTAATCATGTCAGTTTGTATAATATGATAATCTTTTAAAATACTTTTTTACTTGACGATTCACAGGCTTTGGTGTATAAGGGCTCAAAACAAAAGGAAAATCATGACACAAGAAATCAGAAATATTGCGATTATCGCACACGTTGACCATGGTAAGACAACTTTGGTGGATAGTTTATTGAAACAAACCGGAACATTTCGGGAAAATCAACAGGTTGATACCTGTGTAATGGACAGCGGTGATATTGAAAAAGAACGAGGTATTACCATTATGGCTAAATGTACCTCTGTTGTCTATAAAGATATCCGCATCAATATTGTCGACACACCGGGACATGCCGACTTTGGTGGAGAGGTCGAGCGAATTTTATCGATGGTTGACGGTGTGGTTATGTTGGTGGATAGTGCCGAAGGTCCGTTACCTCAAACAAAATTTGTTTTGGGAAAAGCTTTAAAGTTGGGATTAAAACCGATTGTTTTAATCAATAAAATCGATCGGGCAGATGCGCGTCCGATGGCTGTCCTTGATGAAATTTTTGATTTATTCGTATCTTTGGGGGCAACAGACGAACAATTGGATTTTCCGGTTCTATATGCTTGCGGTCGGGATGGATGGGCGGTGAATGACTTGGAAAAAGATCCGCGGACATCAATTACACCGCTGTTGGATCGGGTTATTGAACATGTCCCTTCACCGAAAATTGAAGAAAACCAACCCTTTAAGATGCTGATAACTACCTTGGAGTATGATAACTTTGTTGGTCGGGTTTTAACCGGAAAAATCTTATCTGGTTCAATTAAAGTGAATGAACAAATCAAAGCTTTAAATATGAAAAATGAAACAATTGAAATGGCTCGAGCCAGTAAAATCATGGCATTTCGAGGCTTGGAACGAACGGCATTGACAGAAGCTCATGCCGGAGATATTGTTTCAATTGCCGGTTTTTCAAAGGCAACCGTTGCGGATACATTATGTCATGTGTCCGTGGACAAAGCGATTGAGGCAATGCCGATTGATCCGCCGACTTTGGCAATGACTTTTTCAATTAATACATCTCCATATGCCGGAACGGAAGGAGACAAGGTCACTTCTCGAATGATTTGGGATCGTTTATGTCGGGAAGTCGAAGGAAATGTGGCTTTGAAAATTTCCAGAACTGATAAAACCGATAGTTTCGAAGTCGCCGGTCGTGGCGAGTTGCAATTGGGTATTCTGATTGAACAAATGAGACGAGAGGGATTTGAATTATCTATTTCAAGACCTCGGGTTTTATTTCAAAAAGATGATAACGGAAATGTGACAGAGCCATTGGAAGAAGTTGTTGTGGATGTGGATGAAAATTATTCCGGCGTTGTGGTTGATAAGATGAGTCAAAGAAAAGCGGAATTAAAGGAAATGATACCAACAACGGGTAAAGTTAGAATGGTTTTTATTGCACCTTCTCGAGGCTTAATCGGATATCATAGCGAATTTTTAACGGATACGTGTGGAACCGGTGTGATGAATAGAATTTTCCATTCATACGGTCCTTATCGCGGAAAGATTGATGATCGTCATCGGGGGGCTTTAATTTCAACGGAACAAGGAAAGGCCGTTGCATATAGCTTATGGAAATTGCAAGAACGGGGCGTTTTGTTTGTTTCTCATAATACGCCGGTTTATGTCGGAATGATTATTGGAGAAAGTGCAAAACCGGGGGATATTGAAGTTAATCCGATTAAGGGAAAACAACTAACCAATATGCGAGCAGCCGGTAAAGATGATGCAATTATTTTAACTCCACCTCGAATAATGTCTTTGGAAGAAGCCATTGCCTATATTAATGATGATGAATTGGTGGAAGTGACACCGAATTCTATTCGTCTAAGAAAGGTTATTTTGGATTCCATCGAACGGAAACGGGCGGAAAAACGCAAGGAAGAAATTTAAAAAAAAGGGGAAAAATTTTTCCCCTTTTTTTATTTTTGTAATTCGATTTGTAATTTCTTTAAATCTTCCCAAGCCTTGGCTTTTTGCTTTGGAAATTTCATTAAAAAGGATGGGTGAAATAGCGGGTAAACCGGATATCCTTCATAATTTTTAAATTGACCGTGGACGGATAGAATGGGCTCATTGGTTTGAAGTAATTTTTGAGTAATACCATCACTTAAAGTGATAATGATTTTGGGATTAACCAATTGAATTTGCTTCCGGATAAGTGGAAAACATAAATCCATATCCGTTTCGGTCAACGGTTTATCCCCTGCGGGTCGCCAAGGGACAAAATAGGATATAAAAAAATCATTTCGATTTAATCCAATAGCCCCAAACATTTTATCGAACAATGTGCCGATATCCGCAGAAAAAATAATGCCGCTTTGATCATCTTCCAAAGTTGGACAATCTGCAATAACCATAATTCCGCCGGTTTTTTGATTGGGATTAAATAATGTACTTTTAGCTGTCTTTTTTAATCGACATCCATCGAAATTGATATAGGCTTTTTCCAAATCAAATAAGTTTTGACAGGCATCCGATAAAATCGTAGATGTATCCAAAATAGTTGTCGAATTTATCTGGGGTTGTAATGTGGGGGGTGTTTTTTTTAAATAATCTCTGGGTTGAGCTTGACTGATATCTTCAACTCCGCACTCACTTAACCATTTAAGTAATTTTTTCATTGTCAATTTTTCCTTTTGACTGTATATTAAATTAAAATATAAAAAAAAGCGAGTCCAAATTGAAAAAAAATATTTTTATTTTAATTCTTCTGCTGTTGAGTCTTATCCTTCTTGGATTAACTTATCGCTATTATCTGATACAGAAGAATAGCAAGAGTGATATGATTAATTCGTTTTTTCAAGATTATCCGTTAAGGGATATTCCGCCAACAGCGGATTTTGGAGCATATACATCTGCAATAACGGCCCGATTGGATAATAATTATCCCAAGGCTTGCGAATATTTTGAAAAAGCATATCAAAGCGATCCGGAAAATGACGAATTGTTATATCAAACTTTTATGTATGCCGTTTTATCCGGTCAGATGGAGAAGGCTTTTGAGTATGTTCCTTTGGTTTATGCCAAAAATCCAAAAGAAGTTTTGCCAGTATTTATTTTATTTATTAAAAACATTCAAGAAGGAAAAAATAATTTAAATGTCTCTTTGTTAAATACTGTGCCGAAAAATCCGACATTTAGTTTTATTAAACCTTTATTGATGGCATGGATGGATGTTTCCGAGGGGAAATATGATTCTGCCTTAAAAAAGATTGAATTTTTGCAAAAAGATCCGGCATTTTTTGAGCTATATTCCATGAATAAAGCGTTTATTTTGGAAATTAAGGGCGATATTCCGGCAACGAAACTGATTTATGATCGGTTATTGGAAACATCTATCGGTAAAAGTACAAGAATTTTGATACTGGTTAAAGATTTCTATACACGTCATCGTCTGCCGATACCTATTTCACTTCAACAGGAATATTTTAAAAATCAAGAAAGCAGTTTTATGGCCAAAGAGATGATGGCATTATCAAAAGAAGTCGGTCGAGTGGATGATTTTAAAAAGGGGATTGCCGTTCTGTTTTTTGATTTGTCAATGGCTTTGTCCAATCAAGAAGATTCTGAAATTTCAATTTTTTTGGTTCAAATTGCCAGTTATCTTCATCCAAAGGATGTTTTGATTAAAATCTTTTTAACGGAATTGCTTGAAAAAAAGAATGCGTATGAGCATGCGAATATGATTTATGATTCACACCATTTGGGTGATGATATGTTTTTTTCTTTTTCCCTTCAAAGTATTCAAAATGATATTCGGATGGAAAATTATGAACAAGCTGAACAAAAATTAATTCAAATTATTGATATCGATGATACGAAGCCATTATTTTATTTGATGCTTGGTGATGTTTATCTTTTTAAAAAGAATTATAAAAAATCAATAACGGCATATGAAAAAACATTGTCTTTTTTTAAAGACCCGATGATGAAGGATTTGGGCAGAGTTTACTTTTCCTTGGCATCGGCCTATTGGATGGATGAGGATATTTCATCCGCTGAAACCTATATTAAAAAGGCTCTCTTGATTAATCCGGATGATGCAAATTATTTAAACTTTTTGGGATACATTTATTTGGAAGAAGAACAAAATTTAACAGAGGCTTGTCAAATGATTGAAAAAGCTTTTTCCATATTGCCCGAAGATGTTCAGATTATGGATAGTCAAGGTTATTGTTATTATAAAAACAAACGATATGATGATGCACGTCAATTATTGGAAAAAGCAATTAATATTGATCCGTTAAATGCGGTGATAAATGATCATTTAGGAGACCTCTATTGGGCAAGCGGACGACGGAATGAGGCTGTATTTAAATGGAAAAAAGCCTTGAACTTAAAACAAGATTTATCTGCCCGAAAAATAGAAAAAATACAAAGGAAAATTGATGACGCCCAATGAAATAAAATTCTTTTTTGAATACCTGAAATCGGATAATCCTAATCCAAAATGTGAATTGAATTACACAACTCCGTTTACATTATTGGTTGCGATTGTTTTATCTGCCCAAGCGACGGATAAAGGTGTTAATAAAGCAACTGAAAAATTATTTGAAAAAGTATCTTCTGCTCAAGATATGTTGGATTTAGGATTGGACGGATTAAAGGAGTACACTAAAACAATTAACTATTATCCGACTAAATCAAAACATATTATGGAATTATCTCGTCAAATCGTTGAAAACTTTGGCGGATGTGTTCCGGATAATACGGATGATTTGCAAAAGCTATCCGGTGTCGGTCGCAAAAGTGCCAATGTTTTTTTGAATGTGATTTACGGCCGACAAACAATTGCCGTGGATACCCATGTTTTCAGGGTAGCCAATCGTTTGAAAATGGCTGTCGGTAAAACACCGATAGAAGTTGAAACAAAACTTCATCAGGTTGTTCCGGACGAATACAAAACCAATGCATCTCATTGGATGGTTTTATTTGGGCGATACACCTGTTTAGCGAAAAAACCGAAATGTGAAAACTGTTTCGCTCAAAAAATGTGTCCATTTTATAAAAATAACAGTTGACGAATAAAAAAAAAGAATATATCTTTAAAGACAGGAGAAAAACAATGGAATACAAAATTAAAGAAACAAAAGATACTTTAAATATTGCCGTATCCGGTATGTTCACTTTCCGTGATCAGGAACAATTTTTGGAAATCTTGCCACAGATTGAAGACACCAAAGCCAAAGAGCTTGTATTTGATTTATCGGAATGTGTATTCCTTGATTCTGCCGGATTGGGATTGTTGGTTGTTGCTCATGATACAGCATCATTAAAAAATATGAAGCAAACAATCACAGGGGCAAAAGATACAATTAAAGATGTTTTATTTGCCGCTCGGTTTGATAATTTATATACATTTGAAAAATGACATCCGTTTTTTTGGTGTTGTGTGGTATAATGTCTGTTTTGGCTTATCCGCCTTACGGCATTTTTCCCGTTTTGTTTTTAACCATACCTTTTTTATTTGATAAGGTTTCAAAAGCATCATTTAAAAAATCGTTTTTATATGGATTTATTTACGGTTTCTCATTTGGTGCGACTCTGATGATTTGGGTCATTAACGCCCTGTTTATTTTTTCGGGAATGGAATGGGCTATTCCCTTTATTCCCATCGGCTTTGGGCTATTTTTTGGTTTATTTTGGGGTATTCCTTGTGCGTTAACGGCTCTTTTTGCAAAAGATAAAAAAGAATATGCATTTATGGCTTTAATCGGTATTTTTGAATGGATACGTCTTTGGTTTTTAACCGGCTTTCCGTGGGGAAGTGTTGGGGATGTTTGGACGGCCTGTTTACCGATATTACAAATTTCATCCGTTATCGGTGTCATCGGATTATCCGTTTTATCCGTATACTGGTTTTTAATACCTTATTTTTTTAAAGTTAAGAAGTATAAAACACTTATCCTGTCAATCGGATTATTTGTCGCTTCACTTGTTTGGGGATATCTTCGAATTTCGGAATACGAAGAAAAATTTGTTTGGGGAGTGAAATTAAGATTGGTTCAGCCGAATATTGCTCAAACCGATAAGTGGGATCCGGTCAAGGAGGAAGAAAATTTACATACTCTGATTCGACTATCTCGAAAAAATGCACCGGCGGATGTGACACATGTTTTATGGCCGGAAACAGCCGTTCCATATTATTTAAATGTTGATACGGGAGCACAGGCGATGACAATGATGGCTCTTTCACAGGGGCAAATTTTGATTACCGGAGCTTTAAAATTAGTTGATGAACGAACGGGACAATTAGCGAATTCTGTTTTTATATTAAATGATGTCGGACAAATTTTATCCAGTTATGATAAATCTCATCTTGTGCCGTTTGGAGAATATGTCCCGTCATGGTTGCCCATACGTAAACTTGTTCCGATTAAGTCTGATTTAAAAGCTGGTATTAAAAAACAAAGTCTGAAAGTTAAAAATGCCGGAAAAGTCGGACCGTTAATCTGTTATGAAGGTATATTTTCCGGTCAGATTGCTGATCGCCATAATCGTCCGGATTGGCTTTTGAATGTGACAAATGATGCATGGTATGGTATCAGTGCCGGACCGTATCAACATGCTCAAATGTCGGTTATTCGTGCGGTAGAGGAAGGCTTACCGGTCATTCGGGTTGCAAATAGTGGAATATCAATGGCGATTAACCCGATTGGTCAAACGATTTCATCCTTGCCGTTAGGGGTGCAAGATACATTGGATGTTAAATTACCCCGTTCGATTGATCCGACACCGTTTTCAAAAAACGGATATAAATATACTCTTTTAATTTGTGTATTTTTTTTATTATTCGCCCGAAAGAAATAATTAACTGAAAATATAAAAGCTTTACAAAAGGTCAGAGGAAAAAAAACTTGTATCATAGATGGTAAAGTTGTATAGTAAAAAATAAACAAAAAAGGAAGGTTAAAATGATTATTGTAACGGGTGGTGCCGGATTTATCGGTTCAAATATTGTTGCCAGACTGGAACAAAGCGGGTATAAAGATATCGTGATTGTTGATTGGTTGGGCTGTGAAGATAAATGGAAAAATATTGCAAAAAGAGAATTGGCTTTTATCATTAAACCGGAAAATTTGCATGATTTTTTATCCGATCATAAATCTGAAATAGATGCTGTGATACATATGGGAGCTATTTCGGCAACAACCGAAAAAGATGCGGATTTAATCATACAATCTAATTTCCAACTCAGTTGGGATTTATGGTGTTTTTGTCGGGATTATAAAAAACAGTTTATTTATGCATCTTCCGCCGCCACATACGGAGACGGGCAACTCGGTTTTAAAGACGATGAGCAGTTAGAATTTTTAAATGAATTACGTCCTTTGAATCCATATGGATGGAGCAAGGTTTTATTTGACCGAAAAATTGCTCGGGAAGTGAAAGAGGGACGGATGACACCTCCTCAATATGTCGGATTAAAATTCTTTAATGTTTATGGTCCGAATGAGTATCATAAAGGTGGTCAAAAATCTGTTGTTGCTCATATTTTCCCGCAAGTCAAAAACAATACGGAAGTTCAATTGTTTAAATCATATCATCCGGATTATAAGGATGGCGAACAGCTTCGGGATTTTGTATATGTTAATGATTGTGTCGATGTCATTATTTGGATGTTAAACAATCCGTCGGTGAAAGGGATATTTAATGTCGGAAGCGGAAAGGCACGGTCTTTTTATGATTTAGCCAGTGCAACATGGAATGCAATGGGACGTTATCCCAAAATATCATTTAAAGATATGCCGGAAGAACTTCGGGGAAAATACCAATATTATACAAAGGCAGATTTAACAAAACTTCGTGCCGTCGGATATCAAAAAGAAATGACTTCGTTAGAAGACGGAATTCAAGATTATGTTCAAAACTATTTAAATAAGGACGATATGTATAAATAAGGATAACCGTGATGAGAAAAATGATTGAAAATGAATTTGACATGATGTTGACGCAACTTTCTTTGTTGAAGAAACAATCACAAAAGATTTGTCAAGTTATTGATATTTGTATTAAGGCTTTAAAGAATTCATCCAAGATAATGTTTTGCGGAAATGGTGGCTCGGCGTCACAAGCTCAACATTTATCGGCGGAATTAGTCGGCCGATATAAATTGGATCGTCCGGGAATGAATTCAATTGCTTTGACAACGGATACATCAAATTTAACGGCGATTGGGAATGATTATGGTTTTCGTGTAATCTTTTCAAGACAGGTTGAAGGACTTGGAAAGATGGGAGATGTCTTATTCGGTTTGTCAACAAGCGGTAATTCCGAAAATATTACAGAAGCTTTTAAAGTTGCCAAGGAAAAAGGAATAACGACAATTGCTTTAACGGGGGAAAAAGAATCAAAAATGTCTGCGTTGGCGGATATAACGGTTAAAGTCCCGTCTTTTGAATCAAATCATATTCAAGAGATGCATTTAATTATCGGACATTTGATTTGTGGTGAAATTGAAAAAGCAATGTATCCGAAAAAGGTCGGTAATGATGATTAGAAAAGCAAAAATGTCCGATGCAACGGCAATATTGTCTTTGGTGAATTTCCATGCGGATCAAGGATTAATGTTGAAAAAATGTCCGTATGATATTTACCGAAATATCCAAGGCTTTTTTGTGTATGAAGAAGATGGACAGGTTGTTGGATGTGTTCGTGTTTTGGTTGTGTGGAAGGATTTAATTGAAGTGGCATCATTGGCGGTTCATCCGGAATACGGACGCAAAGGTATCGGACGGGCTTTGGTTGAAAAATGTATTGAACGGGCCAAAGATTTGGATGTTCATCGCGTGTTTTCGTTAACCTATCAATGCGATTTTTTTAAAAAGTGTGGTTTTACAGAAGTCGATCGGGATACATTACCTCATAAGGTATTCGGGGAGTGCCTGAATTGTTCAAAAGTCGAATGTTGTGATGAACATGCCTTCATAAAGGATATTTAATAAATATTGACAAAATTAAATTTTTGGTATAAATA
>JAZSNA010000026.1:0-40713 GCA_045536135.1 Alphaproteobacteria bacterium | reverse complement strand
TAACCAGCTGAGCTACACCCCCGCAAATTTAAAACAAGACTATTTATATCCGATTCGTTTTTTCTTTGCAAGAACTTTTTTATTTTTTTTATTTATATCTTTCTTTTGATATTCTATGAAATCGTTTTCGTTAAAGCATCTGACCATGTTTTGGCCCAAATCAGGCTTCTTTGTTCATGGTTCGAAACAAATTCGATATTCAAACGTTCTTCTATACTTTCTATTTTATCCATAATCTCTTTTGTCTCTTTTTCATTACATCGTTTAAGCCGACGAAAAACATTTTGGATATTTTGACTATTTTTCATAAAAAAACGTCTCCTATCATTTGATTATATATACTTTTTAAAATTAACAAACATTTTTTTCTTTTTTTTTCAAAAAAAATCGGTATAATAAGATTATCGGAGGAAAAAATGACTCAAAATACAACTGAAGATTTAATTAAAAGTATTATTGAACTGCGGATAAAACCTGTATTGGAAAGCCATGGCGGATCTATTCAATTTGTGTCTTTTGAAGACGGAATTTTACGTGTAGAATTACAAGGAGCCTGTCATGGGTGTCCCGGTGCCATGTCCACATTAAAAAATAATGTTGAAGGTTTTTTACAATCTATTGTTCCGGAAGTTAAAGAAGTTCGAGAAATTCACCTTGAAGAAATGATGAAGGGAAATACGGATGTATGAGAGTTATTTGCCGGGGAAAACGAAATGGATTTTAATCGGACTGGTCATTTTGTTTTTTTGGCTCCTTTTAAATGTTTAAAATACTTTTTTTATTTTCATTAATTACCACTTCTGTTTTTGCGGAACTCTATCGTATTGGAGATAAAATTTATTCTCTGGAAGAAGCAATAACCCCCGAACAACAACAAATCGGGTTAATGTATCGAGATCAAATACCGAATAACGGCGGAATGATTTTCATTCAATCAAAACCCAGAATTATCCGAATATGGATGAAAAATACATTTATTCCGTTGGATATTATTTTTGTTGATTCCGACAATAAAATACAATACATCCATCCCAACACCACTCCAATGGACGAGAGCATTATTTCTTTCAAAAAAACATCAGCGTATGTTATTGAATTAAATGGCGGCACGGCATATAAAAACAATATTAAAGCGGGTGATGAAGTCCAAAAAGTCCAAGTTCCGGTTTCTGAATAATATAAATCGGAATTTGGGAAACATACGTTTTAAAACAACCTTTATCAAGATAGTTTTTCATAAAATCAGATTTTTTCAACAAGTCAATCATGCCTTTTCGCCCGATTATACCGCCGGAAAGATATATTCCCCCCACTGCCCCATAATACAAGGCTAAATTTCCGACAAAACAACCGTAAACGGCCAAAACTTTTTTAATTGATTTAAGAGCGAATTCATCCCCTTGTCCTGCCAATTCAATAATTTGCTGACAAGACATTTCCCTTTTCGCCCCCGAATAAAAATCATATAAAAGCTCTATTCCGCCACCGGACAAAATCGTTTCGGCGACCGGTTTTATTCCCCGAGATTTTAAATAGTCAAATATCATCAAATCTTCTTTAAATTTAATCAAAAAATCAACATGTCCGCTTTCCGTTGATATAATTTGACCATTCAAATAAACACCGACACCCAATCCGGTTCCGATACCGCAAATAACTTTGGGTCCGTTTTTACCCCTTTGACCTTTATTAATTAAAAATAAATCCTTTGATTTCAAATAAGGAATTGCCAACGCTTGGGCATAAAAATCATTGACAATTAAAATTTCATCAAAATATTTTTTTAACTTTTGACGATTAATTTCCCAATGATTATTTGTCAGCTTAACTTTTGCCCTCTGATTATCCACAACACCAGCCACAGCTACAACCGCCTTTTTCGGCAAACACGAGTACTGTTTTAAAATGTCTTCAAAACAATCATAATCCCGACATAAAAACACCTTTTCTTTTTGTCGGTTTATCTGAACGCGACAAAAAGTTCCGCCAATATCCGCATATAAGGTATCCACTTTACCCCCCGATAACAATACACTTAAAGTGTTCATATACACACATAAAACCGGAACTCATTTTTTGAAAAAACGCATTTCGGTGATTTTTATATAAACAATCTTCTAGATTTAAAATACATTTTGAATCAGATGGAACAGTTAAATATAAGTATCCCAAACTCAATATAAACACAATAATAAAAATTAAAAAAATCCAAAAAAGCTTAACCTTCACACTCTTCATTTTTTCTTCTTTTTTCATGTTTTTTTAATAAATAATTCCGTTTAAATTTAGACAAATGATCAATAAATAAAATTCCATCTAAATGATCTATTTCATGTTGAAGAGCAACAGCTAAAAAATCCTCGGCTTCTATCGTTTGAACCTGATTATTCTCATCAATATACCGAACGACAACCCGTTGATGACGAATAACATCGGCATATTGTCTGGGAATGGATAAACAGCCTTCGTTAAAGCTAATCATCTCTTCTGATTTTTCGATAAACTCGGGATTACACAGGCAAATCGGATTATTTTTTTCTTCTGAAATATCAATCACAACAAGTCGTTTTAATAACCCGACCTGATTTCCGGCCAACCCCACTCCGTTTGACCGATACATCAATTCTGTCATATCTTTTAAAATCTGACGAATTTCATCATCAACCACATCAATCGGCAACGCTTTTTGTTTTAAAATCGGATCCGGTACTTGAACTATTTTCATTTTAAACACTCCACCATAAAATCACGAATGGCATATCCGCAAACATCATCAATATTATGCCCCATACCATCCGAAATCATCATTTGAACATTAAATCCTTGAGCCAATAAGTCTTTTTCAGTCTGATAGGCAAACTCAACCGGAACAACCGTATCCGCCGTCCCATGAGTAATCAAGACATCCGGTTTAGATAAAATCGGCAACATTTCTTTCCGATAAGCCGTCATAAAACCGCCGGAACAAGAAATAACACCGGCGATCTTTTTATCAAAAGATAAGGCTGACATCAAGGACAATACTGCCCCTTGTGAAAAACCCATTAAACAAATTTTATCCGCTGTCAGTTTATGTTTTTCCATAATTTGAGTTATATAATTTAAAATTGTCGGCAAAACGGGTAAAGCTCTAAAAAAAAGAAGTTGCATATATTCTGGATCGGAAAATTCCATTTCCGATTGATTATCAGTCCTTAAATCAAACCACATATATGCATCTTCGCCCAAAACTTCCGGAGCATTCGGAGCATAGAAAGCCGTATTTGGCATCTTTTCAGCTAAAAAAGATGACATTTGTAATAAATCAAAACCGTTTGACCCATATCCATGCAGCATAATAACAGCAGCTTCAACACTTTTTGCCGGTAAATAAGATACATCTTCCGATAACATTAAATTCTCCCAAAATAAAACTTGCAAACAATCAATAAAATTGATATATAATATATAACATAAAAGAGGGAAAAATGAAACACTTATTTTATTTTTTATTTCTTATTTTTTTATCCATCCCTATCTCGGCCCAGATGATGGATATGGACGCATCTTATTTAGGACATGTTGCCGGATTGGCTTATGCATGTAAAGCGGGTAAATCTTTAACTAACTTTGAAACTATTTCCGGATACATCATTGCGGCCGGTGCAAAAGACAAAGCGGATTTAGCCGAAAAAATAAAACAATACAGTATTTCAAAATACGACACTTATTCTTCTCAAACCGATGCGGATTTAAAAAAGTGTCCGGAAACATTGAAACAATTTAAAAAACAAAAAATATTTGATATTCGAATTCATAAAAACGGAAAAATCAAATATCCGGACGGTAAAACCGTTAACCCCGTGAACCAAGCATTATTTGATGAACAAACTCAGCGTTATCGCCCCCATTGACAGCTTGGGCATCAGTCCAAAAACAATTCAACACTTTCATCGATTAAACATATATCGAGTTATTGATTTATTGTTTCATTATCCGACCTCTTTTATTCACCGTCCGTTACTGACAAACAAAGATACACATATACCGGATTACGCAACATTAATGATACAGGTCATTAAACATATTCCACCCCCTTCTCGAAAAAGTCCATATCAAATTGAATGTAAAAGTCAAATCGGTGCGGTAAAAATAGTTTTCTTCGGTCCTAAATCCAAATGGATTGCCCAATCATTAACCTTAAATGAAAGTTTTTATATCAGCGGTAAAATTGAAACATTTAATGGACATTATCAAGTCTCTCATCCGGATTATATATCCAAAATTCTATCAGACATTCCGGAATTTGAACCGATATACCCGCTGACGCATGGATTAAATAATAAAATACTGACGAAAACAATCCGTAAAGCCTTGTCCCTTTTACCCGATAATATCCCCGAATGGATTGACGAAACAACCATAAAACAAAACAATTTCCCATCGTTTAAAGACGCCCTTCAAAAGCTTCATTCACCCCAAAAAAATGCAGATTTATCCCCCAATTCCACCCATTTTTCAAGACTGGCCTATGACGAATTATTAGCCAATCAAATTTCCCTGTATTATGCCCGTCACGAAATCAAACACACTGGAAATTCGATTAAAACAAACTCAAATTACGGAAAAAAAATCTGTGCCATGTTGCCCTTTGAATTAACCGACGGACAAAAGCAGGTTTTACAAGAAATCAAAAACGATATGGCATCTGAAAAGAAAATGTTAAGGTTATTACAAGGCGATGTCGGAAGCGGGAAAACCATCGTATCCGTATTCGCCATGTTGGAAGCCGTCGAGGCCGGATATCAAGCGGTTCTGATGGCCCCGACAGATATTTTATCCAGACAACACTTTAAAAAGATTTCGGAATTACTCGCCACAATCGGCCTTAAAGTAATTTTACTCACTGGACGGGAAAAAGGCAAAAACAGACTTTCGATTTTAGATCAAATAAAGACAGATGCCGATATTATTATCGGAACTCATGCCCTATTTTCCGAAAACGTTATCTATCGCAATATCGGACTTGTTGTTATTGATGAACAACACCGTTTTGGAGTTAAGCAAAGACTTTTACTCAGTCAAAAGGGTCAAAATGTGGATATCCTTTCAATGACCGCTACCCCTATACCCCGTTCATTAGCCCTCACCTATTATGGGGATATGGATATTTCCGTTTTAAAGGAAAAACCCAAAAACAGAATCCCGATACAAACATCAGCCATTCCCATTACTAAAATAGACACACTGTTGCCCAATATCCAAAATGCAATTCGTGAAAAAAAACAAATTTATTGGGTTTGCCCCTTAATTGAAGAATCCGAAAAAATCGATTTAGCCAACGCCCAAAAACGATATCAATACCTGTCTCAATATTTTCATCGTGTCGGATTACTTCACGGGAAAATGAAGTCTGAAGAAAAAGACAAAGTTATGAATGAATTTTTGAACGGGAATTTGGATATACTGGTTTCAACAACCGTTATTGAAGTCGGTGTAGATGTTCCCAATGCCTCAATCATGTTTATTGAACAAGCCGAACGTTTCGGTCTATCCACCCTTCATCAACTTCGAGGTCGTATCGGACGAGGTAATATCCAATCCAACTGTATCTTGCTATACGGATACCCCATCAGCGAACAAGGTAAAAAACGTATTGATTTAATGCGAAAAAGTAATGACGGTTTTGAAATTGCCGAACAAGATTTAATTTTACGAGGAGGAGGCGAAGTTTTAGGCATTAAACAAAGCGGAATAACGGACTTTATTTTTACAGATTTATCCGAACATATGCCTTTATTATACAGTGCCTGCCAAAATATATCCGCAACCATCAAAAATAATGATGGACAAATCATAAAAGCCCTGTTATTATTATTCAATAAATATAACAAACAGGATTATATATGCTAATATTTACGAAACAACCGCCGACAAGAACCAAACAATTACGACATGATTTTAAACATAATCATGTCACACGAAAATTTTTGCTATTCTTGGACCAAAACGGATATTTAGATCGAATATATCATCGGATTGACATGAACCGTCTTTATCGGGGCAAAGTTCCCAAAGGCTTTGATATTCATCATATTATTCCCCTATCCGGCGGCGGAACCAACTCTTTTTCAAACCTTTGCCTGATTGAAAAATCTTTTCATCGCTTTTTAAACAAGTATTGTTTTGATGTAGCATTAAAACATATTCAGGTTGGAGAAACCGTTGCAATTGATATTCCGGATTTACCGCCGGTCGCTTTACACAACGATTATTCAAAATTCATACAAGATATTTTAAAATCTCAACCCCGCCAAGCTTATTGGAAAAAAATATTACGTATCCCTTTACGTTTTTGGAAAAAATAATCAGATAAAATTTTTATCCCTTTTTCGCCGATGAGCCGTAATAACGAAACGATGAGCCTCATCCCGAAGCCGTTCGATAAAGAATAATAATTCAGAATATTTTCCAAGTTTGATGCTTTTATCTTGAAAATATAAAGTTTCATCGCCACCATCATGTTTTTCCCCCTTGGCTATGGCTAAAACAGGTATATCCAATCCTTTTTGTTCCATAATATCAGAGATTCTGGAAAGTTGTCCACGTCCGCCATCCAAAATTATTAAATCCGGTTTTTCCTGACGAGATAAAAAACGATCCATAACTTCATCCATCATATCAACATCACTATCCGTCGGCGCATTTTTAATGTTATATCGACGATATTTATTTTTATCAAAATCATCCCCATTGAACCAAATAACGCCCCCCACAGCATTAGTTCCAAACAAGTGACTATTATCAAAAACGGCAATCGTTTCCAATCGACTTAACTTTAACAAATCTTTTAACTCATTTAAATATCGCTTCTGTTTTGATTTTTGTCCCAAATATCGTTTCAAAGAAGTTTGAGCATTATGAAGTACTTCATCAATAATTCGTTTTTTTTCACCTCTTTTTGGAATTTGTATAGAGGTCTGATAAGCCTCTTCAAAAAGTTTTTCATCCATCATTGAATCGGATAAAAATATCTTCGACGGTATTGTAAAAATTTGATAAAATTGTCCCATAAATTCATTTAATACTTCATCAGACGGCTTATCTGATTTAACCGGATAAAAATAAGTCCCTTTATTTTGTCCGTGTCTATAAATAAAGACTTCAACACCATAAAATCCGTTTTCCGCATATATCCCGATAAAATCTGCATCAATCACCCGAACAATATTCGTTTTTTCAATATCCGAATAATTTTGTAAAATATTCTTAAAATCTAAGGCTCTTTCATAATCTAAATTTTCAGAAGCCTCTTTTATTTTTTTTATTAAATTTTTCTTTAAGACAGAAATATCCCCATTTAAAAAAGATGACATTTTTTTAACTTGTTCCATATATTTATCATCATCAATATAGCCGACACATGGAGCAGAGCAAAGACCGATTTGATATTGTAAACACGGAGAAGAACGATTAAAAAAAACGGAATTACGACAAGTCCGAATATTAAAAACCTTTTGACAAACCGCCCATGTTTTATTCAAAGAATCACCAGAAACGAAAGGTCCGTAAAGAGAAGAATCTTTTAAAATTTTTCCCCGATATTTAAATAGTCTGGGAATTTTTTCCTTTGATACGGCAATATAAGGAAAAGATTTCGCATCTTTTAATAATATATTATAAAAGGGTTGATGAGTCTTAATTAACTGATTTTCCAGAATAAGTGCATCTTTTTCGGAAGATACTTCGGTGACATAAAGATCCCTTATTTTTTTAACCATTAACAATGTCTTTGGATTTAACTGTGTCGTTAATGTATAAGAATAAAGACGTGCATATAAGTCTTTAGCCTTACCGATATAAATAATTTTACCACATTCATCCAACATATGATATACCCCCGGAGAATGGGGTATTTGTTTTAATTTTTCTTTTAAAACTTCAACACCAATCATTGAAAAATTGCATCCAATACTTGTTGAACCGTTATATCGGAAATTCTTTTCCCGACTAAATTCGCAATTCCATCGAAATTGTTCGCAGACGTTGCGGTTTTTTGATCAAACAAAACAACAGTCTTTCGGCAACAAATCGAGGCAATATGTGTCGGACCCGTATCATTACCGACACATACAAAGGCCTTTCTGGCAATCTCGGCAATATCAAATATATTTGTTAAAGATAAAAGATTGATGACATGTCCGCCCCCGGAAGCAATTTCATTGACGATATTGCCCTCTTCCGTTGTTCCGATTAAAACGGAAGGAAAACCACGCCGATTAAGTTCAAGCCGTAATTCTTTATATAAATCAGACGGCCATCTTTTATATGAATTTTTAGCCGAACATCCGGGAATGATTAAAATAAATTTTTCAGGCAAATTAAAATCTTTATCCGACTTTAAATCGGATAAATCCGGAAATTTATATGGCAAAGAAAAAATATTTTCGCTTAATTGCCCATAAATTTTATTTTTCTGATAAGAAACTTTTCTTTCATAAAAATTATGATTATAATTGAATATCCACGAAAAATCTTTCGTCACCATAAAACGATGTATTGAAAAATATTTTTTAATTGTTCGCTTTGAGCTTTGTAAATCATAAATAATATCGAAATTCTTTCGCCAAAATAAAATAATTTTCATCCATTTTAACGGATTCCATACCGAACGAGTATCAACAAATATATTTTTAAATCCCATTGCTTCAGATATTTTAACCAATGACGGTCCGGTCATCAAATAAACTTCGTCATTTCGATGCTTTTCCAGCAACATCTTTAAACGACCGGTTTGTAAAATAAAATCACCCAATGCACCAATTTTTATAATTAAAATTTTCTTTTTCATTTAACCTCACAATCAAAAAAAGCTGTATTAGGATTAAATAAAGTACAGTTAAAATATTTTTTTTCAGCAAACTTGGCTTTTTTTGAACACACCTGATCCGCCAATATCTGAACCCGATTAAAATCAACAAACGGCGAATAACATATCGCTAAATATTGAGGGCTTGATTGACCGACAGTCATAATCTTTCCGGCTTCTCTTCGAGCATCGACAAAAGGCGTACAAGCCGATATAAATAAAACTAAAATTAAATTTATTTTAAACAAGATAAGAACTCCTTAACAAAAATTCAAACTCATTCTATAAAAAAAATAAAATAAAGTCCAGTTTTTTTTATTTCTTAATAAGAATTTAACTTTTTAGATATATAATATAGGAAATATGGGGTTGGTTAAATGGAAAATAATCTTAAATTCAGATTAATCACTTACGGTGATTTTGACGGTTTAGTCTGTTATATTCTTTTGTCTAAACTTGATTTAATATCCGAAGTTATGTTTATCAACCCCTTGGAGGTAAAACTTGGGGATATCATTCCCAATAATCGGGATATTTTTGCAAACCTACCCTATATCCCTGGTGTTTTTATGTCTTTTGATCGACATAATCAAGGTATCAAGAAACAGGAACGCAATTTTATTATAGAATATGAAGCACACTCTGTTGCTCGTGTTATTGCAAATTATTTCAACCTGGAAGAAAAATTTCCTTTCGTCTTTAACAACCTTTTGGATCATTTGGATACAACAAATGAAGCTTTATTGACGACTGATGATATTTTAAACCCCAAAGACTGGGTTTTACTCAGTTTTATTTTGGATCCTTTAACCGGATTAAACCGCTTTCATGATTTTTCTAAATCTCATGAACAAACCCTTCGGGATTTGGCTCAAAATTTTGAAAAATTATCCATTGAACAAATTTTATCCTTACCGGATATTGTTGAACGCATTCACATTTATAAGACCTATCAGGATCATTTTATCAAACAAATCAAACGTTGTTCGACAACATATAAACATCTGGTTGTTGTTGATTTATCCCATGAAGATATTATATATCCCGGAAATCCATTTATGGTTTATGCCCTTTATCCCGAAGCGGATATATCTATGATTATTCAGAATTCAGGCGACACATCGGATTTTGAAATCGGTGCCAGCATTATCAATTTAAACAACAGTTTGGATATTGGTGCAATGCTACGTTCGATGGGGGGAAGCGGACATAAGAAAGAAGGTAAAATTAAATGTGCTCAATCCGATAAAAATAACTTAAAAATGAAACTGATTGAATCGATTCTTTTAGAGGGATAATTATGCGAATACATGAATATCAAGCCAAAAAAATTTTTGCCGAACATGATATCCCCATATTAAAAGGTGGGGTTGCTTATACACCCCAAGAAGCTTTACGAGTTGCACAAAAAATCGGTGGAAAGGATTTTGTCATCAAAGCGCAAATTCATTCCGATTTAAGACAAAGAGCTTTATTTTTGGAAAGAAACGCCGGAAAAGGTGGCGGAATTCGCAAAATAACCATTGATCAAATTTATAAAAATGCCTCTCAAATGCTCGGTAAACACTTAAAGACTCACCGAACCGGTTCGATGGGGCAAGAGGTTAAAAAGGTTTATATTGAAGAACAAGTTAAAAAAATTACAACTTTTTATTTATCTCTTGATGTTGACTTTTTAAAAGAAGGGGCTTTTTTAACCCTTTTCGATCGGCAAGACATTCAAAATAAAATTGTCTATCAATTGGATAATGTCCATCGAATTTCATCAAATAAAGCCTTAAAATTAGCTCAACAATTAAAGCTGGATAAAAAAAATACGCAACAAATGGCCCAAATTATTTGTTCGGCCGATAAAATTTTTCGTCAATATTCGGCTTTAAAAGTTGAAATTAATCCGATTACATTAACAACCGACAAAAAATTAGTCGCCTTAAACGGACATATTATTTTTGATCCGGATGCCGTAGACAAATACGCATCCGTTGAAAAAATGCGAGATTTAGAGGAAGAAACACCGAACGAAATCAAAGCCAGATTAAATCATTTCCGTTATACAAAAATGTCCGGTAATATCGGATGTATTACGAATGGTTCCGGCTTGTCCTTATGCACACTGGATATGCTGTTTTTAACCAAAGGGCAACCGGCATGTATTTTAGACATCGGTGCAGAAACAACGGAAGAAATCGTATCCAATGCGCTTAAAACCATTTTATCCGAGCCGGATATCGAGGGGGTATTTATCAATATCTTTGGCGGCGTCACTCGATGTGATGTTGTTGCCAAAGGTTTAATCAATGCGGCGATAGATATCAGTGTCGGCATGCCAATTGTTGTCCGAATGGACGGAACAAACGCCGAAGCCGGATGTAAAATACTGACGGATTCCGGATTACCGTTTACGGTTATTCGTGGTATGGAAGACAGTGCAAAAGAAATCGTTAGACAAGTCGGAGAAATTGAATGAGCCTATTTTCACCAGATTTAAAAGTCATTTGCCAAGGTATTTTAACACCCGCCGGATTACAACACATTGAGCAATCCATCGCCTGTGGTACAAAAATCGTTGGAGGTGTCGCATCCGGCAAGGGGGGTGAAAAAATTATGGGGATTCCCCTATTTGACACTGTGGAACAAGCCGTCAAAAAACTTCATCCGGATATAACGGTCATCTATGGTTCTCCCCTTCAAGCCAAAAGTGAAATTGAATCGGCTATTAATGCAAAAATCAAATGGATTGTTTGTCCGATTGAACGCATTCCGATACATGACATCCTTCAAATCCAACCCAAATTAAAGAAATCAAAAAGTCAATTAATTGGACCGGCCAGTCCGGGGTTTGTTATACCGGAAAAAATGAAGGTTGGAACAATGCCGCCACATTTATTTAAAAAGGGAGATATCGGGATTATTTCCAGATCCAGCTCGATTATTTACGAGGCTATTTCCCAATTATCCGCATATAATTTAGGCGTTTCTGCTGTTTTAACTTTGGGGGCATATCCGATTTTGGGAACATCCTTTAAAAATGCTTTTGATTGGTTTATGCAAGATAAAAACACAAAGGAAATTTTGATTATCGGCGAAATCGGAACTTTTGGCGAACAACAATTAGCTCACTACTATAAAAACTTTAAAAATAGGAAAACTTTATATGCTTATATTGCGGGAAGTTTTGCACCGACCAACCAATTTATCGGTAATATCGGTGCGATTATTCAGTCCGAAGAAGAAACTGCCGGATATAAGAAAAAATCCCTTTTTGACAGTGGAGCCATATTAATCAATTCTCCGGCAGATATTGCCTTAACCATCGCTAAAAACAGAGGATTAAAATGAAACTTTTACAAAATCTTTATACTCGAATATCTCATGATCTGGCCGGAACAGTCGGTGCTCTTTACAATGGAAGCGAGCTTCTAAAAGAATATATGGACAACGAAACAGCTGATCTGATTTTCGAAACAACTTCCGATTTAAAAACCAAACTTATGTTTTTCAGACAAACCTTTGGTCGTCCGAACGATACCGAAGATATGACAAGCGAGTATTTAAAAACAATATCTGATAATATTATTTTAATCGGGAAACCCCAAAATCAATTACAACGTTCAATTTGTATGGTTTTAGGGGATATATTACCTTTGGGCGGCAAAATTCAAATATTTGATAATTCAATAATAGCAACATCTGACCGTCTGTTTTGGAATTCTGACTGGGAAAAAGCTTTTTCGGGGGAAATTGATCTGGATTCCAAGTATGCTCCGGCCCAGTATGCTTATTCTCTTTGTCCTCATATGAGGTTCGACATCAAAGAAGACGAAATCATCTTTAATTTTTAAAAAAATCTTGACCTTGGTTTAATTTTTTGTTAAAGTAGTGGAAACTTCGTGCGGGCGTGGCGGAATTGGTAGACGCGTCGGATTTAGGTTCCGATGAGCAATCGTGGGGGTTCAAGTCCCTTCGCCCGTACCAATTCAATATAACAAAGGGTAATTATTATGGAAATTAAACAAACAAAAAACAAAGGTTTATTTTATTCATTTGATATCACAGTCAAAAAAGACGAATTTGAAAAAATCGTTGCCGAAAAATTGGCAGATATTGCTACAAAAGCTAAATTACCGGGTTTTCGTCCCGGAAAAGCACCGATGAAAGTCATCGAACAAAAATATATGGAAAATGCTCGCGCAGAAGCTGCGGACAAATTGGTGGGTGAAGGTGCATTCAAAGCTTTTGCCGAACAAAAATTACGTTTAGCCAATCAACCGAAAGTTGAAATTAAAACTTTTGAAACCGGAAAAGATTTCGTATTCTCGGCTAGTGGTGAAGTTTTACCGGAAGTAAAGGAAGTTGATTTAAGCAAAATCAAAGCCGAAAAACCGACGGCCGAAGTCACTGAAAAAGAGATTGATGAAGCTTTAAATCGCTTGGCAAAAGGACATCAAAAAACAGAAATTATTACAACCAAAAGAAAAACAAAAAAAGGCGATATTATCGTTATTGATTTTGTTGGAACAATTGACGGCAAAGAATTCCGTGGCGGAACAGGAAAAGATTATTATTTAGAATTGGGTTCAAACACATTTATTCCGGGTTTTGAAGATCAATTAACCGGAAAAAATATCGGTGAAGAAGTCATTGTTGACACCACCTTCCCCGAACAATATCACGCCAAAGAAATGGCCGGGAAACATGCGCTGTTCAAAACAACCATCAAAGAATTACGTCAAAAAGTTGATGCAGAAATCAATGATGATTTTGCCAAAAATTTCGGACAAAAAGATTTGGCGGAATTAAAAAACTTGATAAAAGACGAATTAACAAAAGAATATAATAATGTTTCTCGCATTCATACAAAGAAAAATATATTGGATGCCTTGGAAAAAGTTTGTGATTTTGAAGTTCCGCAAAGCATGGTTGATCAGGAATTTGCGGCAATTTGGGCACAAATGGAACAAGCTAAAAAATCCGGTCAAATTGACGAAGAAGATAAAGGCAAAACCGATGCTCAATTGAAAAAAGAATACACAAAAATTGCAGAACGTCGGATTAAGCTTGGTCTTTTATTAGCTGAAATAGCCAATAAAAATCAAATCAAAGTTGACGACAATGATATCAACAAAGCTTTATTTGAAGAAGCCAGAAGATATCCGGGTCAAGAAGATAAAGTCTTTGATTTCTATAACAAACACCCTGGTGCAATTGAGCAATTAAAAGCACCACTTTTCGAAGAAAAAGTTATTGACTTTATTATGACAAAAGCAAACTTGACTGAAAAGAAATTAGCCGTCAAAGACTTATACGAATATAAATAATAAGGGGAAAAATAATGTCTTACTTGGTACCAACAGTTATTGAACAAACCGGCCACGGCGAACGGGCTTTTGATATTTATTCCCGCCTATTAAAAGAACGCATTGTTTTTTTAACCGGCGAGGTCAATGACGACAGTGCCGCCATTATTTGCGCTCAACTCTTATTTTTAGAAGCCGAAAATTCAAAAAAAGAGATATCTTTTTACATAAACTCTCCCGGTGGGGTTGTTTCATCCGGTTTAGCCATCTTGGACACAATGAATTTTATATCTTGTCCCGTATCAACCATTGTTATGGGACAAGCCTGTTCAATGGGATCGTTATTGGCTTGTTGCGGTGAAAAAGGACGACGTTTTGCCCTGCCCAATGCCCGTATTATGATTCATCAACCGCTGGGAGGCTTTCGGGGACAGGCATCAGATATTGAAATTCATGCCCGTGAAATTTTGGATTTACGAAAAAGACTAAATGAGATCTATGCTCAACAAACCGGACAAGATATTGAAATTATTGAAAAAGCGGTTGATCGGGATAATTTTATGACACCGGAACAAGCTCAAAAATTTGGCTTAATTGATGAAATAATTTCAAAAAGACCTTGAACATATTAAAATATGTTCTATATATAAAATCACAGAGGTAAAATTTGATGAGAAAATGTTCTTTTTGTGGCAAAGGTGAAAATGAAGTTCAAAAATTAATTGCCGGAAACTTCATGTACGATGAAGATGGTAAAAAGTCACAGATTTTTATTTGTGATGAATGTATTGATTTATGTTCCAATATTATATCAGACATTCCGACACAACCATTACCGGAAATTAATATGGACTTTTCAGAGGTCAAACCACAAAAAATCAAAGCATTTTTGGATGATTATGTTATCGGTCAGGAAACCGCAAAAAAAACATTATCCGTTGCAGTTTACAACCATTACAAACGACTTAATCCGGATATAAAGAAATGTATCAACGAGGAAATTGAAATCGCAAAATCCAACATCTTGTTAATCGGTTCGACCGGTTGCGGAAAAACCTTATTAGCCAAGACATTAGCAAAGCATTTAAATGTTCCCTTTGCAATGGCTGATGCGACAACTTTAACGCAAGCCGGATATGTTGGGGAAGATGTAGAATCCGTTTTATCTAAATTATTACAGTCTGCGAACGGGGATGTCAAACGAGCTCAAAACGGCATCGTTTATATTGATGAAATTGATAAAATTTCCAGAAAAGGAAATGCATCTTCTTCTCAACGGGATATTTCCGGCGAAGGCGTTCAACAAGCTCTGTTAAAAATGATGGAAGGAACTGTTGCCAATGTTTTACCGGCCGGCGGACGTCGATCTCCAACCGAAAAGTATATTCAATTGGATACAACCAATATTTTATTTATTTGTGGCGGAGCATTTTCCGGATTGGATAAGTTAATCGAAAGCCGTACGGAAAAAACAGGTATCGGATTTTCTGCAAATGTAAAAAGCGAAGAAAAGAAAACTGGAGAACTTTTATCCCGATTAGAAGTTGATGACTTGTTAAAATATGGTTTAATCCCCGAATTTTTGGGACGTCTGCCCGTGGTTGCAACCTTGGACGAATTATCCGAAAAAGATATGGTTCGTATCTTAACAAAACCAAAAGATGCCTTGGTTAAACAGTATAAAGCCCTGTTTAAAATGGATGGCGTTAAATTAACCTTTACAGAGGAAGCATATCTGGCCATTGTTAATTTAGCCATCAAAAGGAAAACCGGTGCCAGAGGATTACGGTCTATCATGGAAAAACTTCTTTTGGATACCATGTATAATATTACTCAAATGGACGGTTTAAAAGAAGTGATTATTTCCAAAGATACCGTGGAAAAAAACATCGAACCGGACTATATTTTCAAAGAAAAAGAACAAAATCATGGATGATATCAAAAATTATTCTCTTCTCCCACTTCGTGATATGGTGTTATTTCCCCATATGACTGTTCCCTTGTTTATCGGACGAGATAAATCAATCAAGGCATTAGATGAGGCCATTTTAACCGAGCAACCGATTATTTTGGTTGCACAAAAAGATGGGCATATTGATGAACCGTTTTTTGATGATCTGTATACTGTCGGGACAAAAGCAACGATTACCCAAATTTTACGCCTTCCCGACGGGACAATCAAGGCATTAGTCAAAGGAATTGAACGTGTTCGCATCACCTCGTTAATATCGGAAAATCCTTTTTTTCAAGTTGAAGCTTCATCCGTCCTTGACGAACAACAAGAAGATAACAGCAATTTAGAAGCCCTATCCCGCACTGTCTTTGAACAATTTGAAACATATGTCAAACTCAATCGAAAAATATCTCCGGATATTTTATTATCCGTATCCTCTATACAAGACATTTCACAATTATCGGATGTCATTGCATCTCATTTAATCTTAAAAAATAAAGAAAAGCAAAAAATTTTGGAAGAATTTAATCTTAAAAATCGCCTAGAAATGCTTTTCGATTTAATGGAAACGGAAATTAATATATTAAATATAGAAAAGAAAATACGAAATCGTGTCAAAAAACAAATGGAAAAGACACAAAAAGATTTCTATTTGAATGAGCAAATGAAAGCCATTCAAAAAGAAATGGGGGAAGAGGATATAGACGATACATCTGAATTAAAGAAGAAAATCAATTCGGTCGGATTATCCAATCAAGCCAAAGAAAAAGCTTTATCCGAATTAAGAAAATTAAATCAAATGGGTCCTTTATCAGCGGAATCTGGAATTATTCGAAATTATTTGGATTGGATTTTATCTTTACCGTGGCGAAAAGAAAAAATTAAAGATATTGATTTAATTGAAGCAAAAAAAATATTAGATTCAGAACATTATGGACTTGAAAAGGTTAAAGATCGTATCATTGAATACTTGGCGGTTGTCAAAAAGACAAATCATGTCAAAGGCCCTATTTTATGTTTAGTCGGTCCGCCCGGAACCGGAAAAACATCTTTGGCGAAATCAATCGCAAAAGCAATGAAAAGATCTTTCGTTCGAGCATCATTGGGCGGTTTACACGATGAAGCCGAAATTCGTGGTCATCGTCGCACTTACATCGGTTCAATGCCGGGCAAAATTATATCCGGATTAAAAAAAGTTAAAACATTAAACACTCTGTTCTTATTGGATGAAATTGATAAAGTTTCTTCTGATTATCGTGGAGATCCGGCCTCGGCATTGTTGGAAGTTTTGGATCCGGAACAAAATAATACATTCAACGATAATTATTTAGAAATTGATTATGACTTATCTCCGGTTATGTTTATGACGACAGCCAATACGCTTAAAATGTCAAAACCCCTTCTGGATCGAATGGAAATAATACACCTTTCTGGATATACCGAA
Source organism: Alphaproteobacteria bacterium (assembly GCA_045536135.1). GTDB lineage: Bacteria > Pseudomonadota > Alphaproteobacteria > CAAHEQ01 > UBA3637 > JAZSNA01. Next base: position 23,170 of record JAZSNA010000026.1, on the reverse strand, counting down.
GAAGAAAAGTTGCAAATCGCTCGTCGCCACTTACTTCCCAAACAAATGGAACAAACCGGATTAAAAGAAGATGAATTTGTCATTTCGGATGAAGCCTTAGTCAACCTCATCCGTTATTATACCAAAGAATCTGGCGTTCGGGAACTGGAAAAGCAAATCACATCCTTATTACGCAAAAGCGTCAAAGAAATGCTAATGTTCCAAAAAAGTCGGATTGAAATTACAGCCGAAAATCTATCCGTCTATGCCGGCGTTCGTAAATTTTCATTCGCAAAACCGACTACTCGGGACTATATAGGTGTTGCAACCGGTTTAGCTTGGACAGAGGTCGGCGGAGAAACTTTATCCATTGAAACGGCATTAATGCCTGGGAAAGGAAACATTATCCAAACGGGTCAATTGGGTGATGTGATGAAAGAATCAATAGAAGCGGCCCGTTCCTATATCCGTTCTCATGCGTCTGAACTTGGAATTGAACAAGATGTATTTGAAAAAAATGATATTCATATCCATGTGCCGGAAGGAGCTACGCCTAAAGACGGTCCATCTGCCGGTATTACGATGTGCAGTGCATTGGTTTCAACATTAACCAATATCCCAATCTGCAAGGATGTTGCGATGACGGGAGAAATCACTCTTCGGGGCCATGTTTTACCCATCGGTGGTCTGAAAGAAAAGTTATTGGCGGCTTTACGAGATCATAAAACGATCGTAATTATTCCAAAAGAAAATGAAAAAGACTTGGAAGATATTCCGGATTACGTTAAAGACAAGCTTAAAATCATACCGGTAGAAAACATCACAGAGGTATTAAACATCGCCTTAACCACTCCACCGAAAGGAATTAAAAATGAATAAAAAAAACGCATTCGGGATAGCTTCTTTTTTAGGCGTCGGATATATTCCGTTTGCCAGCGGAACTTTTGGTTCAATGGCAACATTACCTTTAGCGCTTTTATTGATATATTATACGGGTTTTTGGGGCATTTTAATTTCAAGCATAATTGTCTTTATTATCGGAACGATATCCACAAAAGAAGTATTAAAATATACGAAACACGATCCCTCTTTGGTTGTTATTGATGAAGTTTTGGGACAATTATTAACATTTTTATTTGTTGCTCCTATTTTTCAAAATCAGATATCTGTTCCGATTTTATTCATTGGTTTTTTATTATTCAGATTTTTTGATATCACAAAAATTCAACCGGCAAGCTTTTTTGATAAAAAGATAGAAAATGCTTATGGTGTCATGTTGGATGATTTGGTTGCCGGATTATATGCCGGTATCGTGTTATTTTTTATTGAAAGGATGATGTAATGACAAACGAACACTTTAAACATATTGCGGAACTATACGCAAAATCCAAAGGATGGCAATTATCCCAATACGCAGATAAAATCATCAATCGTTGCTTGAATGTTTGTGAAGGTAAATGTCCGTGCGACATGAATCGCGGTCTGTGTCCTTGTGGACTTCATGAAGAAGAAGTCAATACCCAAGGACATTGCCACTGCAACTTATTTATTAAATAAGCCTTGTCCGAACTCAATATGATTAACTTTTGCCAATACGGGACCTTTATAACAGTCCCGTATTAGCTTTTCTAATTGAACCTTTTCACCCTCTGCCAAAACATAAACTGAACCATCCGGATTATTTTGGGCATATCCCGAAAGATTATACATCGACAATCTTTGTCGAACAAACCGACGATACCAAACATGTTGAACACGGCCGAAAACCGTAAAATCAATTTGCATGAACAGCCTCTGATATATACATCCACAAAGACTCTATTTTATCCATGTCTTCAACTTCAGCAGAAACAGAACGAAGATCTCCGTCCACATCAATTTGATATTCCGGTTTTTCAAAGGTTCCCTTAATGGACAAGACATTTTCTTTTTTCGATACCTTTTCGCCCTTATAATTAACAAATACGGGACGAGCTTGAATATCTATTTTCCGGGCCTTAATATCATAATCACCGGTAAAAGAAGTATACATTTTATTTGTATCAACACCGGTTTTGTCGGAAATAACAACCTGCCCGTCTTTTATCAAAAGATTTAATAAAATTTGTTGGACATTAATCGGAAGCTTTTGATAACTGTAATAATCAATCATTGATGTATTTTCACTCTTTTTCTCTTCAAAATCAATTTTTTTCAATTTAGTAGCGGATAGTTCCACATCATCAATATTCATGACAATTTTACCGGATATTTTATCCAAAAGATCTGCCACCGGCGCATTTTCAACAGACAGTTGAATACTGCCGTCAATTAAGCCCTGTTCCATATATTTATTCAGGCAAGTAAACGCCCCTACCGGAATATCTGTAAATTTTAAAGTCAACTCACCTGAAACATTATTTTTATCGGTAATAATTTCCAAATCACCCAAAATCGGTGAATTCATCACAGATGTCCCCGGCAACATTTTAACAACAAGTTGATTGGGGACTTTTTGAGTCGTTGTATACAGCGATATAAAGTTTTTGTTATACGGATTTTTCAAGGCATCAATTTTTGATGTTCCAACAATCCGAAGTTGATTTTTTTCAAGGAAATCCATATAATTTATGTTGGATAAGAAACTTAAATCAACCATATTTTGGATATCTAAATATTGAGCTTCTATCTGATATTTTAAAATCGGCACATCCCCTTTATACAAAAGTTCTATTTGAGATTTTAAATCACTTTCACCGGCAAAATAATAAACATCGGTAAACTTCAAATCCCTCATATTTTTTTCAAACTTTGCGGTAAAGTTAAAAGGTTTTAAATAATACGGTTTTAAAATTTCGACATCTTTAACATCAAGCGTTAAATTAGATTGAATTTTATCAAAAATCTTTTCGCCCAAACTATCCCCTTCGAATAAAATAGATGCTTTATCTTTATCAAAATTCAAACGATTTGAAAATGAAACTTTTCCTTTCGTTTTTTTAAACACACCGATAAAATCAAATTTATTGGTTGGTAAATCTATTTTTGATTTAATATCAAGTTCATCTATAAATTTTTTAAAATTTTGCCCATTGACCTTTAAATTTAAAATCATATTGTCTTTATCAACATAATTTCCGGAAAAATCAATTTTATCACCTGTAAAATCTGTTTTACTTTCGAAAGTCAAATTTCGTCCGCTTTTTAAAAAATTCGTTAAATTTTTTAAAGAACCTGTTGTTGATACTTTTTTACCCACATAGTAATAATTTAAAGAAAAATTGGCAAAATAATCCAATATGGCGGTATCAAATTTTAATTTAATTTTTTCATCTTGACCATTCTTAAATGTAAAATCAAGATTTCGTGAAAAAGCTTTGACAACCATGAGTTCTTCCCAATTTTTGGAAGCCAAATTTTTCAAATCCAAAGCCCGTCCCTTCATTCCGACCGCCCAGTTAAATTCGCCCCCTTCATTTCGAACCAAATTAAGTTGAACATCTGAAAGAATCATTGTGTGAATTCGAACATGACCATCAGTTATCAAAGGAATCACATCAATTTGAAATTCCAAATTCTTAATCGTTAACATATCTCCTTGACCAAATCCTTCGGGTTGAGGAATCTTAATATCAGTTAAAGTCACAATCGGTGATAACGATTTTGTCATATAAAAACGTCCGTTGATTTGAACATTTTCCCCAAAGACATCCCGAACATATCGCCGAACGGTCGGCAAATAGGAAGATGTGTCAAATGTAATCAAATACACATATCCGGCCAAAAACAACAAAACCAACGAGATAATTAACGATAAAAAAAGTTTTTTCATATTTTAACCCCTTTTGAAAGGATTTTATCATCAAATTGATAAAAATCAAATACTTTTTTAAAATTTTCTGAAATTGGTGCCCAAAAAATCATCTTTTTGCCTGTTTTGGAATTTTTTACCCCAATTTCAAATGCATGCAGACAAATTCCATCCATCTTAAAATCAGAACCATATTTTAAATCACCAATAATCGGATTCCCCAAAAAAGACAAATGAGCCCGAATTTGATGTGTCCGCCCTGTTAAAGGTGAAGCAACCACAACGGAAGAATTCTTATTTTCAGCCAAGACACAATATTGTGTCATCGCTTTATCCCCATGAACATCAACCGTCATTTTTTCATAATGACCACTTTTTAAAAGGGGTTGTTCAATCAACCCTTTTTTATTTTTTAATCGACCATGAACCAAGGCTAAATATATTTTTTGACAATTTCTGTTTGCAAATTCTTTTGCATAAAAAACTGCCGTTTCTTTATTTAAAGCCACCATTAACAAACCGGAAGTTTCTTTATCGATTCGGTGAACCAACCGAGGCAAACATTTTTCGGCATAATATCCCTCTAATAACCCAATCAGATGTGTTTTTGTTTTTGACCCACCCTGAACCGCCAAACCGGACGGTTTATTTAACACACACAAATTTTCATCTTGATAAACAATAATACTTTCAATAAATCTCTTTTGTTTTTCATTTAGTTGACAAACACCTTTTTCCTTTAAAGAGATTTCCGGCATTCTGATTTCGTCACCGATGGACAAAATCTGTTTATTTAATGACTTTCTTCCATTAACCCGTATCATTTTTTCTCGTATCATTTTCTGCAAAGACGCATAAGAGATTGTCGGAAAATATTTTTTAATCCACTGATCCAAACGCATACAATCATCAGAATCTTTAATGATTATTTTTTGGAACATTTTTCCCTCCGCAATCGATTTAAATAATCCATTCTTTTTTTCAGCTCCTTTTCATATCCCTTTTCAACCGGATGATAAAAAGAAGGTCGCTCCATTGTTGCCGGAAAATAATTTTGACCCGAAAAACCATCTTCACAATCCGGATCATATTGGTATCCTTTTCCAAAGCCCTGCTGTTCCATTAATTTTGTCGGCGCATTTAAAATATGCATCGGCGGATTAAGATAAGCTGTTTGAGACGCTGATACACGAGCTTGCTTAAACCCTTTATAAACAGATACCGACTTGGGCGACATAGCCAAATAAACAACCAATTGAGCCAAAGCCAAATCACCCTCTGGCGATCCTAATCGATCATACGCATTCCATGCTGACAATGCCTGCTGTACGGCAAACGGATCCGCAAGTCCGATATCTTCAATCGCCATTCGTGTCATTCGGCGAAGAAGATAACTCATATCTTCCCCACCCTCAATCATTCGAGCCAACCAATACAGTGCAGCATCTGGATCTGAGCCACGAACAGATTTATGCAAAGCACTGATTAGATTATAATGACCGTCGGCCTTATCATATAAGGGCGCTTTTTTTTGAACAATTTTTTCAATATCCGAAACTTGAAGTTTTTTCCTTTTAGGAGCATATTGCAATACATTTTCAATCAATCCAATAAAATATCGTCCATCACCATCCGATAATTTAATCAAAAAATCAATACTTTCCTCACTCATATCAATCGGTCGAATTGATAATATACGTTGATATATTTGTTTTAAAGAAAGCTCATCCAAGGGATTAAGAATAAAGACTCGACATCTGGAAAGCAAAGCACTATTTAATTCAAAGGATGGATTTTCGGTTGTTGCACCGACCAAAACAACCGTTCCATTTTCAACATAAGGCAAAAAACCATCTTGTTGAGCTTTATTAAATCGATGTATTTCATCAACAAATAATAAAGTCTTTTGTCCCATCTCCATTCGATTTTGTGCTTCATCAAAAATTTTTCTTAAATCAGCCACACCGGAAAAAACAGCCGAAACCTGTTCAAAATGATATCCGGATATTTGAGCCATCAATCGGGCAATTGTTGTTTTACCACATCCAGGCGGCCCCCATAAAATAAAGGATGTAATTTGTCCGGTTTCCATCATCCGACCAATTGGACCATCTTTGGAAAGCAAATGTTCCTGTCCGAAAATTTCATCCAAACTTTCGGGACGAAGTTCATCCGCAAGCGGCCGGTATGATATTGTATTTGAAAATAATGTTGTCATAAGCAAAAATATATCATATACTATCAACAAAAGAAAGAGAAATTTACAAAATGACAAAACTATTTTCAAGACACAAAGAAGATTTTATATGTGAGGTTTGTAAAAAAAAGGTAAAAGGAAACGGCTATACAAATCATTGTCCTTTTTGCCTTACATCCAAACACGTTGATATAAATCCCGGTGATCGGGCAAATCCGTGCAAAGGATTGATGCCGACAATTGCTGTTGAAAAAAAGGGGGAACAATTTATCCTGATACAGAAATGTGAAAAATGCGGACATATCCAAAGAAACAAACGACAAGAGGATGATAATTTTAAAAAAATTATCGAAATTATTAAAAAAAATTCATTTTTTAATTGATTGTTAATAATTTTATTCTCATAATAGATATATATGGAGATCCGATATGAATAAAAAATTACTTTTATCACTACCTTTAATTTTAACGGCATGTTATGTTCAAGACAGTACTTTGATGAAACCAGCCAGATATGATTATGATGGTATTTATTCTCATGAAGATATAAAAACCATTATTGAAGAAAGGGAAGCCAAGGCACAACCCAAAACGGTCTATACCTCCACAAATTTAGCGGGGGACGGGGTTGTTATTCCTAAAACTTCGGGACGGGGGCTGGGCGATCCGCTTGCGGTATTCCCGGTTGTTGATACATCAAAAACAGAAATTGTTTCCGTGGATGAATCTTATGAATTACAAACACAAACCACAACAGATGGTGAAAAAATATTGACGACAACCGAATCGACAATAGAGATTATTCCGATGACACAAAAACCGACACCGCAAGATGAACAAACAATCAATGAAATTCTTGATGTAATTGAGGTTGAAGAAATCCCTGACGAAAATGGTAAAACAACAATTCAAACATCTCAAACCATCATCAACCCCCAAAGTGAACCAACACAAATTACCCAGATTATCCCGTCAAATAAACCGTCTCAATCTGCGGAACGAGAAAAAATGGATAAAACTCAAAAAGAATACTTGCCTTTTGAAGATAAATAATTTATCTTTATAATGTACTAACATAAAACAGGAGGAAAAAAATGAAAAAATTAGTATTATCTTTATTCGCATTATTGGTCGTCGCAACAGCATGTTCTTCTGATTGTGCAAAGAAATCTGCAACACGCAGAACACAAGACAGATCCGTTCAAACATTACCGGCCGAAAACAAATAATTAAGGACGTATAATGTCTAAAACATTCAGTCTTTTATTAACGATTGTTTTTATCTCGGCCTGTTCGCATTTCCAATCATCAACCAAGACAGGGGCAGATTCTCAATCAAAGTTGGAACATTGGGCGGATGCGGACATTATGAACTTGGAAGATACGGAATTAAATAACAGATTTCAATCAGATGTTCAAAATGTAGTCTACTTTAAATTCAACGGTTCCAATTTAGATCGTGACTCTATTGCTGTTTTGAATCGGCAAATTAATTGGTTAAAACAATATCCGGATGCCCTTTTGGTTATTGAGGGGCATTGTGATGAACGCGGAACACGCGAATACAATTTAGCTCTGGGTGAAAAACGTGCGATATCCGTTAAAGATTATTTAATTTTAAACGGAATTGACGAATCTCGGGTTCGAACAATATCTTATGGCAAAGAAAGACCGGAGGTATTGGGTGCGGATGAAACCGCTTGGGCCCAAAACAGACGAGCCAAAACAATTGTTAATTAAAAAAATGTATTGAAAAAAAAGGTTTTATCTGTATAATACGGATAAAACCTTTTTTTATGGGAGAAAACTAATGAAAAAAATTCTTTTGACTCTATTAATCACAACATCTTTATCCGCCCAAACAATCATAGAAAATCAAAATCCGACTTTGGATCGTTTAAATCGAATCGAAAATGATCTTTTTTTACTTCAACAAAAAATCTATACATCAACAGAAAATCCTACAATTTCTAACCATACTTACTCGGATAAAGGACTTGAAAACTTATTTATTCGAATCGATGAAATCGAACAATCCGTTCAAAATTTAACTTCTAAATTTGAACAAATTACTTTTCAACAAGACCAAATCGAAAAAAAAGTTAATACACTGCAAGCGGATATAGACTTACGCTTTAAAGATTTTGAACAAAAAAAGACACCGGCGGAACCGATTCAAATATTACCGCCACAACCAACCGTTCCACCAACAATTGAAGAAAAAACACCACAAGCACAATACGATAAAGCTTTTAACCTATTAAAAGACGGAGCCTATGGACAAGCTCAAACAGAATTACGTCAATTTTTATCCGACTATCCGAATGATAATTTAGCTGGAAATGCTCAATACTGGCTTGGTGAAACTTATTATACAACCGGCGATTATGAAAACGCTTTAATCCATTTTGCAACCGGTTTTAAAAAATACAAAACCAATCCAAAAGCAGCAGATTGTTTATTAAAATTAGGAATGTCCATGGTTCGAATCGGTAAATTAAAGGAAGCATGTACAGCATTTAAAAACTTACCGCTTGAATTTCCGAATACATCGGAAACATTAAAGGAAAGAGCTTTAGCCGAAGCCGAAAAAATTAAATGCAACTAGATTTTTCATTTTTAAAGAATAAAGGCAAAATTGCGGTCGCCACTTCCGGTGGCGCCGACAGTTTGGCTTTAACTTTATTACTAAACGATTATTGTCAAAATGAAAAAATCGACTTAACGGCCTTAACGATTGATCATAAACTCAGACCAGAATCAACAATTGAGGCTGATTTTGTTCATACAATATTAACATCAAAAGGCATAAAACATCATACATTGACATGGATTGGAAAAAAACCCAAAACGGCCATTGAAGAAATTGCCCGAGAAAAAAGATATTCTCTTTTATACGAATATTGTCAAAAACATCAAATATCTGTTTTGTGTTTGGGACACACCATCAATGATCAGGCGGAAACTTTTTTAATGCGTTTGGCTCGTGGAAGCGGTATTGACGGATTATCGGCCATGAGTCCCGTATCTTATTATATGGATTTATGTTTATATCGTCCTTTATTAAAACAGTCTCATGAAGACTTGAAAAAATTATTAAAAACGAAATATAAACAAACTTGGGTAGAAGACCCATCAAATGAAGATTTAACCTATGAACGGGTTCGTATTCGAAAGGCATTTTCCAATCTAAATCAATTAGGTCTATTCCCTTCAATGCTATCAAAATCGGCTGAAAGAATTTATAGGGCGAAACAAACATTAACATCATATTCAAACGACATAGAAAATAAAATTTTTCAGCGAACCACGGCTAATTTTGCCTTTTGTAATATAAAGGATTGGGAAAATTTGATGCCGGAATTTAAGATTCGTATCTTATCAAATATTATCCAAGAAATCAGTAAAACTAATCCGGAATTGTCTCAATTGGAAAAATATATAAGCTCTGATTTAAAGTGTATAACTCTATCTGGCTGTCAAATTATTAAAACAAAGAAAAAGTTATTTATCATTCGAGAAGAAGCTAAAATTCCGCCCCCTTTGACAATTAAACCCAATACTTGGACACTTTTTGATCATCTTTTCATTTTGACAGATCAAAAAATTGTGGTAAAATGTTTGGCAAGTGATTTACGGGTAAAAAATCTACCGGCAAAAGTTTGTCGAATTATACCGGCTTTTTATGATACAAGTGGAACTTTAATTGCTGTTCCGTTCTTGAATTATTATACAAAGCCTATACATATAGAAATAAAAACAAAGGAATAAAAATGCAAAAAAATAAAAAAAGCTCTGTTTTAATTTGGATTATTATATTTTCCGTTATTTTAATTATGTCCAATTTTTCAATAGATTCAAATCGCTTTAAAAAAGCAAAAGAATTTTCTTTTACAGAGTTAAATCAAAAAATTGAAAATAAAGAAATTACATCCGTAGAGATAAAAGGTAATGAGGTATCCGGTAAAATTAACGGGGGACAAAAATTCATCAGTTATATCCCCAATGATTCAAACTTTATTCCTTTTTTACAAAAAAACAATGTTAATATTTCCGTTTTCCCGACAGAAACAGATTCTTCATACACATCAAGCCTGTCCTCTTGGTTGCCGATGATTTTGTTTGTTTTTATCTTTTTCATCATTTTACGCCAAATATCGGCACAAAACGGTAAAGCCATGAACTTTGGCAAATCCAGAATGCAACAACAAGATAAAAATAAAAAAGTCACCTTCAAAGATGTCGCCGGTATTGACGAAGCCAAAAAGGAATTAGAAGAAATCGTTGACTTTTTGAAAGAACCTGCAAAGTTTCAACGTCTTGGTGGCAAGATTCCACAAGGCGTATTACTTGTCGGCCCCCCGGGAACCGGTAAAACTTTATTGGCTCGGGCCATTTCCGGCGAAGCTAATGTCCCATTTTTCAGTATATCCGGTTCCGATTTTGTTGAAATGTTCGTCGGTGTTGGTGCTTCCAGAGTTCGGGATATGTTTGATAAAGCCAAAAAAAATTCTCCATGTATCCTTTTCATTGACGAAATTGATGCTGTCGGACGACAACGGGGTGCCGGACTGGGCGGTGGGAACGATGAACGTGAACAAACACTTAACCAATTATTGGTTGAGATGGACGGGTTTGAGGAAAACTCCGGCGTTATTTTAATTGCGGCAACAAATAGACCGGATGTTTTGGACCCTGCTCTTTTACGTCCCGGACGCTTTGACCGTCAAATTGTGGTTCCCAATCCGGATGTCAACGGACGTGAACAAATTTTAGCCGTCCATGTCAAAAAAATTCCGCTTGCACCGGATGTAGACATTCGTCTGATTGCTCGTGGAACGCCCGGATTTTCCGGAGCAGATTTGGCTAATTTAGTCAACGAAAGTGCTTTGTTAGCCGCTCGTAAAAACCGTATAAAAGTCACCATGAAGGACATGGAAGAGGCCAAAGACAAAGTAATGATGGGAACAGAACGTCGTTCAATGGTCATGGATGAAGCCGAAAAGAAAATGACGGCATATCATGAAGCCGGACATGCTATCGTCAGCTTACATATGCCTCAATCCGATCCGCTTCATAAAGTGACGATTATTCCACGCGGACAAGCTTTGGGTTTAACGATGCAATTACCCGAAAAGGATAAATATTCACAAAGTATGACATACTTAAAATCACGTCTATCCATCTTATTTGGCGGTCGAGTCGCCGAAGAAATGATTTTTGGACCAGAAAACATCTCCACCGGTGCCAGCAACGATATTATGGTCGCAACCAATATCGCCCGTAAAATGGTCACTGAATGGGGTATGAGTCCCCTAGGCCCAATGGCTTATGAAGAACCGGAAAATGAAGTCTTTTTGGGACACAGTATATCTCGTCATAAAAATATTTCAGACAAAACGGCCGAGGCCGTTGATCATGAAATCAAACAAATTATTGATGATGCTTATCAAAAAACAGCTGATGTCTTAAAACAACATAAAAAACAATTAAAGCTTTTATCAGAAGCCTTAATTGAATACGAAACACTGGATAAAGATGAAATTCAGCTTGTTTTAAAGGGCGAAAAAATACAACCGAAAGAAGAAAACAACTTTACTCCCCGAAAAACTTTGCCGGATATTGAATAATTCTTGACTTTATCCGATAAAAAGAGTAATAGTGTATGTATTCTCTTGGGTGTATAGCTCAGTTGGTTAGAGCGCTACGTTCACATCGTAGAGGTCACAGGTTCGAATCCTGTTACACCCACCATAAAAAAGCCCTGTTTGTTAAGACAGGGCTTTTTTATTTTGTAAACACCTACCACCCGAAGGTCACACCGGCTTTAAATGTAGCACTTTTTGAACCGGCATAAGCCCCACCGACATTGATTAATGTATTATCATTCAGGTAATGAAAACCACCGATGGCCATACCTCCTCGGCCTTGATATGTACCTGTTCCAATTGCAATTTGAGTATCTCCATCTGCACGTGCATTCGGAACAAGAGCTGACATTGCCGCTGCCGCCGCAAAACCGCCCTTCATTTCCCGCCGAGTTTGATTTAAATCATGTTCAATATTCCCAAGATTATATTCTATACGCCCCAATTCGAAATCTAAATCGGAAACCGCTGTCGTCAAATCATCCCCCACAGAAATATAATTCGTACTTGAATAGTTCCGATCACCGATTGCCATGCGATTATCCGCAATATCGGTCGCATTGGCGACAATATCCGCCGTATTTTGTGCGATATCATTCTTATTTGTTTCAATTTGAGCCACCTTTGTCGCATCAATGCCCGAGTTCATCACATCACTATTATTTATCGCATCTATCGCCGTTGCATTGGTCGCAATATCCGCCGTATTTTGTGCGATATTGTTCTTATTCGTTTCAATTTGAGCCACCTTTGTGGAATCAATACCGGAGTTCATAACATCACTATTATTTATCACATCTATCGCCGTTGCATTGGCTGAAATATCCGCCGTATTTTGTGCGATATCTGCGGTATTGGTCGCAATATCCGCCGTATTTTGTGCGATATCATTCTTATTTGTTTCAATTTGGGCAACTTTTGTGGAATCAATACCCGAATTCATCACATCACTGTTATTGATTGTATCAATCGCTGTCGTATTCGCCGAAATATTCGTCGTATTGGTCGCAATACCATTTTTATTTGTTTCAATTTGGGCAACCTTTGTGGAATCAATACCGGATGCTAAAGCATCCCATTGGGCTTGTTCAAAAGTTATTGTTCCAATAACAGTTCCATCCGCAGGAGCCGTTCCATTAGATATAACATCAACAACCTGTGCCGACACATTAAAAGAAAGTACCATTGCGATTACCAAGCATTTTAGTAAAACTTTCCGATACATTTTTGTTAATTCCTTTATTGTTGTTTTTGAATTTTTCATTTTTTTCCTTTCAGTTAAAGGTTTAATACCGTCCGAAGAACTTATCCTCTTCATCAATAATTTTAATTTCAACCCGTCTTTCAAGATATTGCTTATTTTCATCCGTTGTTCTTAAAAGATCCTTTCCATAATAATAAATATCAATTCTTTCCGGAGTTATTGAATTTTTAATCAAATAGTCCCTAACAGCTATTGCCCGTTTTTTTGAAATTTCAAGATTCACTTTCCGCCCACCGACTTGATCAGCATATCCGGAAACGGAAACCCTTTTTTGTCCCCGTTTTTTTAATTTTTGAATCGGCCAGTCTAAGGTATCCAAACTTTCTGACGTTAGTTTATCGGAATTAAAGTCGAAATAAAGTGTCGGATGACAACCCTTAACAAGAGAGCCTTGACACTTTCCAGGTGTGGGTTGAATAGAACAAGCTCCCAAAGCCAACAATCCAAGTAATAAAATCTTTTTCATCATAATAATCCCCTTTTATTTGTATAATACACCTATAAAAGTATACAAAATATTAACAAAAAGAGAAAAAAAACGGGAGATTTCTGTTGCTAGGTATCTCCCGAACCCCACTTTGGACGTCAATAGTCCGAAGAATCAGTTGAGCTTAAACAGCACTAAGCTGTTGCATAAGCCCGAGCGAAATTATTGTTCGCATTTAAAAAACAGCCCGATAACGTCGGTACAATCACGGATACAAAGTTTATCTTTACCACGCCTGTCGAACCTAAATTCACCCCCATTGGTGGAGGTGTCGGGTACCGCCCCCGAGTCCAGAACGATTATTCCATAAACCGTTTAGCATCATAGTCGCCTATACAAGCAACGAATTTATTATAGCACAAATTTTATTTTTTTCAATTAATATTTTCTATCTTGTTCCCAAATCCATGCCGTTTTAATCATCTCATCAATATCAGTAATTTCAGCTTTCCAACCGATTTTTTCAAAAGCCAATGACGAATCGGCATATAAACAAGCTGGATCTCCGGCACGTCGGGGAGCTATTTGAACCGGAACTTTTTGACCGGTCACCTTTTCAACACCAGCGACCAACTGTTTGACGGAATAGCCCTTCCCCGTTCCCAAATTCAGTTCAAAATTTTCGGTTGAGTTTTCCATTTTTTGAATAGCCTTTAAATGAGCCTGTGCCAAATCGCAAACATGAATATAATCACGAATACAGCTTCCATCCGAAGTATCATAATCGTCTCCGAATATTTTAAAAACCTTTCTCTGTCCGGTCAATGTTTGTAAAATAATCGGTATCACATGAGTTTCAGGTATTTGAGAACATCCCAATTGTCCGTCCGGATCACATCCTGCCGCATTAAAATAGCGGAATATTGTATATTGTAATCCATAGGATCTGGCATAATCCTTTATCATTTGTTCATCTATATATTTTGACATACCATATGTGTTAATCGGATTTTGAGTATGTTTTTCATCCAACGGGATATATTTGGGATTCCCATAAGTCGCGCAAGTAGAAGAAAAAACAATCTTTTTAACATTATTTTCTTTCATCACATCCAATAAATTCAAAGTCCCGACCACATTATTTTGATAATACTTATCGGGATGATACATGCTTTCTTCAACCTGAGTATGAGCTGCGAAATGACACACAACATCAATATTGTATTTTTCAAATACGTGTTCCAAAGATTTTTTATCCGATAAGGACACTTGTTCAAAATCGGAAAAAAGCACGGCTTCTTTATGCCCCATACATAAATCATCCAAAACAACCGTTCGATAATGTTTTGAAAGTAATTTTGCACATTGAGCACCGATATAACCGGCTCCACCGACAAGAAGTATTGTTTTCATTATTTACCCCTTTCATAACTGGCTCGCTTTAAACGATCATTAATTGCCAAACCTAAACCCTCGTTTGGAATAGGAGCGACTAAAATTCCTTCATATATCGGCTGATCCAATTGATGCATCATGGCAAATAAATTAGCCGCAGCCTCTTTCAAATCACCGGTTGGACTTAAATTTAAATCACCGTCCATTTCGCCGAAACCTAAATAAGCCCAATTATTAACCCGATTTTGCTGATTCATTTTTAACGGCAAAGATGGGGCATAATGGCTTTTTAATTGCCCCGGACTTTGCGGGGCATTTTCATTTGTGAGCAAGCTTTGTAATGGTCCGGTCACTTTTTCAATTTCACGAACATCCAACCCGCCATACCGTAAAATTGTCATCGGTTTTGTCGTGGTCAATATGATTGTTGATTCCAAACCGACTTCACACGTTCCACCATCCAAAATCAACGGACAATCTTCTGGATAATCCGCCCGAACATGTTCAGCCGTCGTCGGAGATATCCGACCCGACTTATTGGCGCTGGGAGCCACAATCGGACGTCCGAAGTCCCGTATCAAAGAAAGAGCTATCGGATTATTGGGAATTCGAATGGCCAAAGTATCCAATCCGGCACTGGCCAACAAAGAAATATCACAGTTTTTTTTTCGCCGACAAACCAAAGTCAACGGCCCCGGAGAAAAAGTATTCAATAATTGAATAGCCGTCTCATCCATGTCCACATATTTTAAAGCCATTTGAATATCCAAGCAATGGGCAATCAGCGGATTAAATTGAGGTCTTCCTTTTTTTTCAAAAATCGATGCCACCGCACGATCATTCGTAGCATCTGCCCCCAAACCGTAAACCGTTTCGGTAGGGAAAACCACCAACCCGCCTTTTGTTAAAACATCCACCGCCTTTTTAAACATATTTTCTAACCTACGGCGCTGTTGTCATCAATGGCGGACGAACAGCATTCTCTGCTGGCAATCCGTTAAAATTAGTCTCATCATAGACACAATATGTTTTAACAATCAGGTTAAACATAGATTCTTTTACATCATCTTGATTTAAAATCGGACGTTCATATGTCCGCAATGTTCGATCTCGTAATGAAACATGTATCGACCACACCCCATTCTCATCTGTTCCGGTTTCAATAAGTCCAACATTTGAGCTGTCACTTCCGCCGACTGTGGTATGTTCAACCCAAATATCTGCAATTTTCAACTCTGAAACAACAGGAACCCTTGTCATGGAAACCCGTGGGGTTTCAGACGGGCTGGGGTGTTCGACCTCAACCTCATACAAAACCTCAGCCGTTTTTGCCCCATAGTTCGCATCGAAAACAGACGGATTAATTGTCATAACACCCTTATACCCAAGCGGACACTCTGGGTAAGTCACATTGGCAGAAATAGTTGGTGTTCCAGCCTTACTGGAAGCACTACCATTCCATGAAATACAACTTGAATCTGCGGTTTCATCGCATGTTGTTCTGATTTCATAAATGTCTTTTAAAATATATTTGGGTAAAATTTCGGATAATTTTGCCCCACCACGTGAAGTTAACGCAATATCATTCATAACAGAAGTATATGAGGCATCCAGTTTATAGTTTTCACCGGCAACAGAAGGAATTGGTTCACCATTATAGGACAAATTCGGCGAAACCGTTTCCGGAAATTCAATCGCCGTACCGGCGTAAATTCGTGCTCCGTTCTCATCATACGCCACATGAAAAATCGGTTGACAATCAGTATTTGAACCAGCAACCCTCAACAAAGACATCTCATCCAAAGAAGTGGCATCTGTAATACACCCGTCCCCACCAATACTCAACACATTTGTTGCAGCAATTTCTTTGCCCACAATAGCTCCTTTGGCCCGAACGGCATCTCCAAGGAAATATTGATGTTTATGATTTGCCAACAAAGACGGCAAAGTCGCCGTTTCAAAGATTGTCGTCACGGCCACCGCATTCAGCGGTGCCTTTATCAAAGAATACGACCATGAATCACCGACACCTTGAATACCAGTGCTTTGGACAACGCCACCTTCCATTCCGATTAATTCAGCAATAGCCGCTGATGTCCGCAAACTGCTTCCAGCATTTGTTTCATAAATAATCGCATAAATAACCGGATAATACTGACCGTCTGTTTCACCGGTATATCCAACAAAACAAACATTATATCCCGTTGTATCGGCATCAAAACCATTCAAATCAATAGAGCTGCAACGTGTTTCTGTAGAAACATCTTTATAATTTCCATCTGTATCAATCAAACCCAACTCCTCTGAAATATCCTCGGTATAGGCATTTATGAATGAAACAGCAGCATCTTTTAATCGACGCATTTCAGTCGCGATTTGAACATTTTCAATCTCCTCGTTCCGTTGACGAATTTGACGAAATAACATCGGGGTAATCAAGGCCAACAAACCCAACACAGCCAAAATTTCAATTAATAACGCACCTTTTTCATTTCTTTGTTTCATCTTCTTTTCCTTTCTTAATTCTATGATTTAGGCGGATAAACAACATAAGCCTCATGATTATCATCCTGTTTGTATGTCAAATGTAATGCGGTTATACACATAAAAGTAGCATCCTCTGGCAATGAATCTACGATAACCTGCGGTATTCGAACCTGTTGATACCGTGTATCGGTTAAATAATATGTTGATCCATAGGGCTCGGCAAACGGTTGTTTTCTGGCAGAACCGTCATCTTCGGCAATCTCGCCACACTTGGTGGAAATGGAAATTTTTTCATTTGGCGGAATAAAATACAGAGCCTTACCTAATGCATAGGCTATATCATTCGCCGATGCTTCAATTGTATCATCATACGACATATATGTAATTAAAAAATCACTGTGATCCCCGGTTATCGTACAATTGGATGAAATACTTTTGTCCTCATGAGATATACAAACAACTTTTGAGGCATAATTATCCGGAATATTAACTGTCACGCCCTTTGGCATATAGGCACTGGTATTAAGTTCGTCGGAGTTATATCCGCCCGCCTGTATGGTTCGTAATCCGGCCACATGCTTCATAATTAAAAGTTGGGCATATTTTTCGGCAGAACGAACATCTTGCCACCGATATCCGTCCGATCGAGGATATAATCCATATATTAGAATCGATACCAAAAAAGTAATTAAACTCAGCCAAAAAAACATATTAAATCCTTTTTATATTCAGATGATAATGACTTTTAATATATTTTTCAAGTTTTTTTTCAAATTTTTAAATTATCTTTAAATAATTTTAACACAGTCCGAACCGTTTCATCGGACGGTCTGTCCGTAGATACGGGCATCCAATCAATTTTTCCGAAAGAAAAACGCATTTGTTTAACCAAATCGTCCCGAGACCCTAAAAAGGTTTCCGTCTGATGAGCCATCCGTTCTGTCCGAATCGGAAGCGGTGCGAAAGTCCAAACACCCAAAAACGGATATTTCCGTCGAGATACAATTTTTTCAATCTTTTTCCGCTGTTCTTCATGATAGAAAATACCTTCGACAATAATCGGATAGTTTGTTTTCATATACTTTTTTAAAACTTTTAGAGTTTCGCTATTAACTCGCCGTTCCATTTTGGGTGTAAAAGCTTTTTTAGGCAACTTTTTAGAAAATTCCGTTTCCATTAAGCGATGCCGAATTAAATCCGTCCGAATCACTAATGTCCCAACTGGCGAAGCGATATGCGGAGATAATTCGCGAGCCAATCTGGACTTACCACTTCCAGAAAGTCCACCAATAGCCATAACAAACGGATGCGTTTCGGTATGAGGTAAATGTTTTAAAATTCGCCAATCATCTTGATATGCCAAGTAAAAAGTCAAAAAGATATTTGTTAAACGAACGCCGATTACTTTTTTTAAACGAATTAAAAAAGAGGGAAAGTTAATTAAAATATCTTTTCGACGAACAAAAAAAGTATTCTTTAAAACAAAAGTATCCTTATTCAGATAAACATCATCAAAATCTATAATTTGCCGTTTTCCCTTATGCATCTGAGAAACCGTATAAGCCAGTTCCATCATCTGAACTTTATCCAACAAATTTGCCTCATAAGCTTCTTTTAATGTTATCATTATGCCTGCCCCTGTTCCAAAAGTAAGTAATCATCTATTCCCAAGCGAGATAATGCTTTTTCCCAACGATTATGAAATGGAATGTCAAACAATAAATCACTTGTTGCATCCATAACGAACCAACCGCCGGAAGCAATTTCGGCTTCGACCTGTCCATTATCCCACACAGAACACCCCAAAGTCAACAATTTTTTTTCAGGTCCTTTATTATTAACAACATCTTGTAAAAATTCAATATTCGAAGACAAAGACAATCCATGACCAATATCAAATGTTTCCGAGTTATGATAATCCGATGAATGAAGTCCATATCCGTGAAATTTATCCACAGGTCCGCCCATCAAGATTGGCAAATGAACATCTGTTTTTTTTTCCATCTTTAAAGACTTTAACATCTGATCAAATGAAATATCAATCAAAGGCTTATTCACAATCAATCCGGCCGCACCGATAGCGGGATTATGTTCATAAATATATACAACGGAACGATCAAAAACATCCCCATCGTCTTTTGGAGAGGCAATTAAAAGCTTATGAGCAAGACTTCCGCCGATTTCAGATATCGTCATCCAATTCCACACCCGGAACCGGATCAAACAAATCCGATTCGTTATCTAATTCCGTAATATCTTCAAATATTTCAAATATTTCATTTTCATCCGCTGTCGAAACTTCATCTCGAACATTTATCGCCGAATCTTTAATATGCTGATTAAAATCAGACACTTTAAAAATCGTCCCGCATTTCGGGCACGGAATTTCCTTGCGATTAAGGTCATAAAAAGCAACACCGCATTTCAAACACTTACGTCTTGTACCTTTTGGATCTTTTACCATAATTTATACTCCCTTTTTTTCCCTTATTTATATAATATATACAAAATGTCAAGATTTTTTTTATAAAACACAAAAAAAAGATTGTAATTTTTTTAAAAATCTGTTATAAAGACTGCACTCTTTGACATGGGGTCAAAGGGATTAACATAAAAGTCCTCGGAAATTATTTCCGACGGCCAACAAAAAAAGTACTTTATATAATGGATAAAGAAACAGAAAATTTTGCCTCTTTACTTGAAGAATATATGGGGCAATCTCAAATCCTATCAGGAAAAGTTGTAAAGGGAACCGTTGTCGCATTGGAAGAAGATGCTGCAATCATCGATGTCGGATTAAAATCCGAAGGTCGTGTTCCTTTACGTGAATTTGGTATCAATCCACAAGTTAATGTCGGCGACAAAATTGATGTTTATGTCGACAAATATGAAGATAAAAACGGTCAAGTCGTTTTATCTCGTGAAAAAGCTAAAAAAGAAGAAGCTTGGAATGATCTAGAAGTTTTATTGGCAAAAGGCGAACCGGTTGTCGGAACAATGTTTGCAAAAGTCAAAGGCGGTTTTACCGTCGATTTGAATGGAGCAATCGCATTTTTACCGGGTTCTCAAATTGATGTGCGTCCGATTCGTGATGTCACTCCGCTGATGAATGTTCCGCAACCATTCCAAATCTTGAAAATGGATAAAGTTCGTGGAAATATCGTTGTTTCCCGTCGTGCGATTTTGGAAGAAAGCCGTAGCGAACAACGCAACGAATTAATGAAAGACATGTCCGAAGGACAAATCGTCGAAGGAACAGTTAAAAATGTCACAGATTACGGTGCTTTCATTGACTTGGGCGGATTAGACGGATTATTACACGTCACAGATATTTCTTGGAAACGAATCAACCACCCGTCAGAAGTCTTAACTGTCGGACAAAAAATCAAAGCTCAAATTATCAAGTTTTCATCCGATACCGGACGAATTTCTTTGGGCATGAAGCAATTGGAAGAAGATCCATGGAATAATGTTGCCGAAAACTTTAAAGTCGGTGAACAAATGCAAGGTAAAGTCACCAATATTACCGATTACGGCGTATTTGTTGACTTAAAAGACGGCGTTGAAGGTTTAGTCCACGTATCCGAAATGTCTTGGACAAAGAAAAATACACACCCGTCAAAAATCGTCACAATGGGTGAAGTTGTCGATGTTGTTGTATTGGAAATTGATTCCGATAAACGTCGTATTTCTTTGGGCATGAAACAAACCAAAGAAAACCCGTGGAAAGCCTTTGTTGATTCTCATCAAATCGGCGACACCTTAAAGGGTGAAATCAAAAACATTACCGAATTTGGTATGTTCCTCGGTTTGAACGAAGACATCGACGGCATGATTCACATGTCTGATATTTCTTGGGACATCCCGGGTGAAGAAGCCATTAAAGCTTACACCAAAGGTCAAGAAATTGAAGTTAAAATCTTGGATATGGATGCCGACAAAGAACGGGTCAGCTTGGGTATTAAACAATTGACCAAAGACAATTTCGAAGAAGTTGCCGATACAATTAAAAAAGGTCAAATTGTCACCGGTGTTGTTTCCGAAATCGATGACACCGGAATCACGGTTGATGTTGACGGTATCAAGGGCTTCATTAAACGGACAGATTTATCTCGTGAAAAAACAGAACAAAAATCTGATCGTTTTGCCATCGGTGAAAAAGTTGATGCCAAAGTCATGACTTTGGACACCAAAAACCGCAAGATGACTTTGTCAATCAAAGCAAAAGAAATCGCCGAAGAAAAAGAGGCTTTGGCTGAATATGGTTCAGCTGACAGCGGTGCTTCTTTGGGCGACATCTTGGGTGCGGCTTTACAAAAAGCCAAAAAGAAATAATTCATTTCTTTAACCTATAAAAAACCACCGGTCATCCGGTGGTTTTTTTATAAGCAATTGATATTTATTACCCCAAAACATATTTTTATAAAGGAGATAAAGAATGAAAAAAACAATTGCTATACTTATAATTATATTTTCATTATCAATTCAAGCACTCAGCCCGAACTCTATTAAACGATATGTTAAACAAGCCCCAATTATCAAAAATCACGAACAATTAGATACCGTTATTCAATATTTAAAACAAAAATACACAAACAATAAAGACTTGGCACTCGCAATTTTAATATGGATTACCTTAAACATAGATTATGATCTATACACTTATAAACAAACATATACAGACAACCAATCTTTTCAAGATTTATCCCAAAATATTCCCAAACATGGCGACATTATCCAAAGCAGATTGGGAATTAACAACGATATTGCCCAATTGTATGAAGATATGTTAAATCTGGCAGGTATCCCTGCTCAAACGATATTCGGATGCATTGGGAGTCCTCATTCAAAAAGTACATGCCTTAAAAATCCACACACCTGGAATGCCGTATGGATAGACAACAAATGGGAGCTGGTTGATCCGACTTTTTCAATGAAAATGGCCGGTGTTATGGGGAATGTTAAAAATAAATATCAATACCGTCAAGCCATCAAGAAAAGGAATCGATTATCATCAGATATCTATAACCACAGAAAAAACCGTCCCTTAAACACCTCGTGGTTTATGACCAACCCCCAAAAAATGAAGAAAGATCATCATCCGAAAGACAAAAGGTGGTATTTAAACACTCCAAAGGGTCGAAAAAGCAAAACACAATAAAAAAACGGGGGAAGTTCCCCCGTTTTAATATCCACAACAATCTTGCCTTCACTATTCAATACAATTATCATCATCATCAAAGCAACACCCGTCAATGTCACTCCACCATCCTACATCACAGGATACATTGTCTGTTCCATCGCAAGTGGCATCAGCCGGACAAGGTCGACAGCCCCCCCAGTAAGCATCGAAATATTTACTGGTATCCGAACAAATCCCAGTGTATCCATTACAAGTCGCATCCGATGGGCAAGAAAAGCATTCGTCGTCATAATACGAAAAAAATCCTGTTTTATCACAGCAAGAAGAATACCTCACCCCGTGATTTAGGAGATATCCATCATCACAAATCACATGGGCTGTTCCGTCACAAGTCGCATCCGATGGACAAGAACGACAGCCCCCAGCATAAAAATACTTACTGGTATCAGAACAAATCTCAGTGTTTCCATCACAGGTTGCATTTGATGGACAAGACTGGCAATACCCATCACTTAAAAATTTACCGGTGCCACAATTCACATTTGCTGTTCCATCACAAGTGGCTCCATACGGACAAGAACGACAGCTCCCACCATAAAAATGCTTACTGGTATCCGAACAAATCACATTCGCCGTTCCATTACAAGTCGCATCCGATGGACAAGAAAGACATCTACCATTTTTAAAATATTCATCAGAATCACAAGGTGCTGGTTCAACCACCTCTCCCCCCTCGATTGGTGGGTATGGGAATGTGATATAGACTGCATTGGCATCTTCACATGAATTGGCGGGGTCTTCACCATTATATGGTTGGATATCCGCCATAAAAGCGGTTTT
>JAZSNA010000022.1:0-27549 GCA_045536135.1 Alphaproteobacteria bacterium | reverse complement strand
CCTTGAATTTCCTGCTATATAAGGAAATATAGACCTCTTTCAATTTGTTTTAAATAATACTTAAATTCATAAAAAAACAGTTGATTTTAATTGTTCCTTAAAAGTCATCTCTTTTTCACAACAAAATCTTTGAATTTCCATAAATAAAACTAAAGGAGTTTCAATGATTTATGGATATATCAGAGTCTCAACAGACCAACAATCTACCTCAAATCAAAAGTTTGAAATCAACAGGTTCGCTTCATCAAATAATATTCAAATTGACAGATGGGTAGAAGAAACAATTTCTTCCAGAAAACCTTTAAATAAAAGGAAGTTAGGCAGTTTATTAGCAGAGTTAAAAGATGGAGATATTTTAATTTCCACAGAGATTTCCAGATTAGGCAGAAGTCTTTTAGAGGTTATGGGTATCTTGCAACATTGCTTGGCTCAGAATTGTCAGATATGGACTTTGAAGGAACATTATAAACTGGGTTCAGATATTGCTTCCAAAGTGTTAGCATTTTGTTTTGGATTGTCAGCAGAAATAGAAAGACAATTGATATCTGAAAGGACCAAGATGTCTTTGGATAAACTCAAATCCCAAGGAAAGCATTTAGGCAGACCTTTTGGGGCAAAGAGTAAATCTCTTAAATTGTCCAAGAACACCAAAAAGGTCAAAGACCTGATGGCAAAAGGTCTTCCCAAAGCACAAATTGCCAGATTACTTGGAGTTGATAAACTAACCTTATACAGGTTCTTGAAGAAGTTAAAGGAAGATGAGGAATAATGCTGAGATTTGTTTAAAAGTGTTTGATGGGATTATTTTTCAATAACTTCCCAATGACCACCTTTGTCAGGACCAATACGACAAATTTGATTGTTTTCTTTCATTTGTCGAAGGTTTTTTTCAATTCCTGCAATACTTAACCCAATCATCTCAGCAAGTTCTTTTGTTGTAATACTTGGATTTTGAAGTATGAGATTTAAGATTTTCTCCTTACTTTTTAAGTTTTTCTCCTTACTTTTCTCCTTACTTTTTCCATCCCAAATCTGCATTTCTCTGTTATCAAGCACATTTTCTTCATCTAAAAGCAAATTACCAAAGAACTTGTTCAGATATGTCATTGTATAAGAAATGCCTTTATCTAAATTTTGATAATTGGCTCTGACAAGGGCATTTCTGAAATACTTTGAATGTTGTTCAAAAAGGTCATTATTGGTTTTAAATCCCAAAGTATAAAGATATTTAATGGTAAAGACGGCTGTGGTTCGGGTGTTTCCCTCTGCAAATGGGTGGATTTGCCAAATGCCAGAGATGAACTTTACCAAATGTGCCACCATCTCTTTTTTTGAAAGACCTTTGTAATCAAATTCTTTTTCTGTTTTAAAATCATAATCAAGCATATCTGTAATGGTTTTGGCTCTTCCATATAAAACCGTTCCACCATTTAGGATTTCTTCTTCCTTAACGATATCATAAGTCCTAATCTTACCGGCAATCTTATCATCCAAAATGCCTTGGAACAGTTCCTTATGAATACCAATCAGTTCAGCAGGACTGAATGTAAAGGCATGAGTGCTTAATAGTTTAGCAATACGGGCAGAATCTTCATCAGCCTCTTTTTCATCATGTTCTTTAAGTGTTTGAGCAGGGTTCTGTTTATAATACCTTGTAATTTGCTCGTTTGCTTCATCAATGGAAATCTTGCCTTCAATGTTATCTTTGGCAACTTCTATCAGATATTTGGAAGGCGTTAAACCATCCACTTGTTGCAAACCAATGGCAATGCCCCAGTTCTCAGCCTTTTTGTATTTCTCGGGTTCTGTTTGTTTTTTGTATTCTTCAAAATGGGTCATTGTCTTTGATCTTTCTAATTTATGTTGTCTTATTCTATAACATTTATTTAAGTTAATCAAGGAAAAAGCACTTTGCCACACAAAACCAGTTGCCATCCCCGAGCAGTTGGTTTTCCCCAATTTATATTTGATCAGACTAATGGCCTCAGGCAGTTGGATTTATTAGTTTAATACCCATTACATTCCTTTTCTGGTGTAATCCAAAGAAAAAAGGAACTAATGTCTTTTTTAGGTTATTATAATAGTTATTGTTTATATGTATTATAATATTATTGTAGCACTTAAAAATCAATTATAAGTCATTGTATTTGTTAAATTATCTAAAAATAGGCAGGAAACAACCATTTCCACTGCTGGAAACAACTGCTTCCAGGGCAGGAAACAACCATTCCCCGAGCAGGAAATAGTTATTTCTATTTTTGCCCGAGTGGAAATAGTTGTTCTCAAAGGTCTTTTAGATGGAAGCAACCATTTCCTGATAATTTTTTTTGCCAAAATGAAAAAATCACTTTTCACCCGATAAATATATTTGCAATGAGCAAAAGGAGAAAATTATGCCAAAGAAAAAATCAGAATTATCAATTACAAAAAGAGTTTTATTGGATTACATTCAATTTAGAACAAACAACAACTTCACATTTTATGAAGGTAATGAGTATATTGCTAAAGCCTTAGGTTTGACAACCGGTTCAGCCAAGGTGTTTGTCAATGACCTTATTCGTGAAGGTTATTTATATAAAGAGACAGATAGGCAAGGGCGACGTGTTTTGAGTTATACAGGCAAAACATACTTTCCATTGTTTGAAGATATGAGGAATGTTGATAAAAAGGTCTTAAAATCAGAACGAGACACAGCAGTTAATGAAAACAAATATTTGCAAGAACAATTAACTTACACAGAAGGACGAGTAAATAATTTAGTTTCAGAAAAGACAGATTTAATCTTAACAAATGAGGAACTCACAAGAAAAGTGAATGAACTTGAAGAAAGAATAAGAAATTTGGAAAACAGAACAACAAAGTTAGAGAATTTGTTTTATAAAAATGGTGTTTCAGAAGAGCAATTAGAAAAAGCAATACAAGACAATGAAAAAAAGGACTGATGAACAGTCCTTTTATTTTAATGTAATATAATTTAGAATTCTTGCCCATTGGTTGGGGTTTCGGATGGCATAATCAAAAGCAGTTAAGCCAAACTTGTCTTTGATATGAGGATTTGCTCCTTTCTCTAACAAGTATTCAATCGGGGCTGTATCACAACTCATGATACAACAAAGATGCAATAAGGTTGCCAGATTCTTATTAACAGGGGCATTGATATCATCTACCTCAGACAATATTTCTTTTAAATCATCAATATCATCAATAAAGTAATTATTCTTCGTCATCATAGGGTAATTCCTGTGCTTCTAAGTCATCTAAATCTTTTAATAATTGTTCTTGGGCTTCAATTTTTAAGATTTCGTGCTTGATGATTTCAGATTGAATGATAGAAAAAACAAAACTTTGTCTTTCAGATTCACTGATTGGTTTGAAATGACCTTGATATTGGTTTAATAAGATGAAAAACCAGTCTTTTAAATGGAATTTATTTTCCAAAGCATAATCATAAGCTGTTTTACCATTGATATCCATATAGTATGGATTTGCCCCTTGTTTTAATAGATATTCAACCATTTTTGGATTGGTTGTTGTGGCACATAAGACTTGCAGCAAGCTGGATAATTTACTGTTAATCGGTTGATTGATATAGGTCATCAGTTTTTCTAATTCTTTTAAAGTTTCTAAATCCTCTGGGATAGGATAGAATTTTTTATTAATAACAATTGGTTCTAATTCCATGTTTTAATCCTTATGTTCTTATAAAAGTATTTATCTATCTATGATTAAAAACTGGAATGAAAACGAATCCGATTCGGGTAGATTTTGGATGATTTTTATCAAATTTGTCTGAAAAATGATTCAAAATTGAACAAAATGCCGGAAGTCAAATGCAGAAAATATGTCGTCAAATGTCGTCAAATGTCGTCATTTGCTTCCATATAGACAAAAAACAGAGTTTTGTCTAAACAAGGCTCTTGCGAAAAAAAGAAATTTCCATACTTTTGAATTGTCAGCAAGCAAGATGGTCTTGTTTGAGACATAAACTAACAAAAACGAAAGGATTAAAATTATGTTAGAAACAGCAACTATTAATACTTTAAACATTGAAGATTTTATGTCTTCGTTTGGTATTACCCGATTAGAAACTCAAAAGGATGAGGGGTTATTATCTAAAGGCAGTTGTAAGCAACGAATTTTGGATTTGATTACCTTAAACATCAAAAATTTCAGAGATAATTCTTGGGATAAAAGCAATCAAATGAATAAGTTGTTAATTGACTTGGACGAGAAAAAGAACACTTCTGTCTTTTCTGTTCGGTTGGGAGGTAAACGAATTTACAGATGCTCATGCCAATTATTACCTTTGGATCAAAAGATTGCTTTTTTAACCAAGTTCTATGAGGCAGTGTCAAAAGGGATTTTAGATACGCAGATTGAAACCTTCTGTGAAAATGAAGTTAAAAGGAAAAAAGAGAATAAGGAGAAAAATAATCAAAAGAAAAAAGACAAAAGAGAAAAAGAAAAACTTGAAAAGGCAGCACAACTTCTTGCAGAAAAACAAGCAAAAGAAGAAGCTGCAAAACATTTACCAAAAGCTTAAAAAAAGTGGATAGTTATAAGAGCGGCAACTCTTATGACTATCCGAATGTAAAACTTAAATTACAAAGGAATTATACCGTGACAAAAAAAATTCGTCAAGATGAAAAACAAACGATTGCAGAAAAATTAAAAGAAATGAGCAAAATGGAGTATTATGACTTTATGGAAGAGTATGAAAAACTTATCACTGATACAGATGCAGATATTGAAATAGAAAGTGGTAATGTGAATCCATTTTATTGCACAGTCAACATTATAACAGATGATGGGACAGAACAAATCTATTTGCCACAAACAGTAGCAGCATATAATGAAGCACGTCTCGTTTGTGAATGTTGTTATAAAACAATCGATGAGAACATTGCAGATCAAGAATTTCTATATAACCATAAATCTCAACAAATGTGTTGTGCAACTTATCCATTGAATAAAATTAAGGAACAGATTATATCGTTTGAATTTTTGGATAAAGAAGGATTGATTAATAAGAAAAACAATAATTTCTACTATCTGTTTATTAACCCAAGAAAAGAAGTTGTGGAATATGCTTTGGAAAACAAGGAATATTTTTGTTCAGATAATTTAGTGCAAAAATTCTTTATTCAGGGATTTGTTGAGGAAAATCAAATCAACCCAGAACTCAAAGAATTGGTTTTAAATGAATTAAAACACTAAAAAAAGCAATTTCTGTTCAGATTTTGACGGACGGATAAGAAAAAGTACGGTATTCTAATGACATAAGGAGACTACTTATGGTTCAAAGATATCCAGGACTTATTGTCAAAGGTCGTGCTTTTTATTTTAGGGTTGGGCTTCCAAGGAAGTATTGGACAATCGCTAAATGTAAAGAGATAGGCTATTCATTAGATACGTCTGATTACAAGATTGCCGTTGCCAGATGGCGAACAGAAATTGCTCATTTACAAACATTTATGGATGTATTTGAGGATATTATTATGAAAATTAACAAAGAAAACAAAGTCATTCTGGATGAAAATGATGTTGATAAGATATTGCTGGCAAGATTAAGTCAAATTCAATACTTTTTGGAAGAAAATGCTGAAAATATTGTAGAAGGCAAAAAAACCATTGAAGACATCAAATTACCCACAGAACAAAGAAAAGAGTTAATGGTTCAAATGATATTGGACTATTTAAGAAGTCTTGTAGAAAACTCACAAGCCAATATTACTCTTCGCACAACCTATACCAAACTCAAAGAAAAAGAAATTGAATTAGGTTTAGAAGACAAAGCAAAAGATGGTTATGAATGGTTTAAAAGTTTTGGCAGTCATGTTTCTGCTTTGGAAAGATATGCAGAAAAAAGCATTAATGCCATCAAACAAGATAAACCCTATAACCCAAGTAACCCAAAGGTCAAAACTCTTTTAAAGAGTTATGATGAGATGAAGACCACAGAACGTCTGACCAAATCTATGACCAAAACCCATTGGGAAAAGTTCTTTAAGAAGTATGCTTTATATAAAAAGAACATAAAAGGAAATACGGATTATTTGCTTGAAAGAACTTTTTTATCGGTTAAAATTTGCTTTTTACTGATGAACAGATTGTATATAGAAGAAATCACAAGACAAGATTGTCGCAAACTATGTGAAAAAATCTATCAAGTTCCCAGAAGATGGAATGTTGCTATAACCCAAGGAAAATCTATTCAAAATATTTTAACCACATCCGAAAGAAAAGTACTATCAAAGAAAACAATCAAAGGAATTTTGGTTAGTTTTAAAGAATATCTTCGCTATGCTGTTAAAGAAGAAATTATAGATAATAACTTAAATGAATTCATTGATTTACCTAGCAAATTGGAAGGAACTGCCCGAACGCCATTTGATAATAAAGAATTACATAAAATATTTAATCCCAAGACATACCCTAACCCTCAAATGAGAAACAAGCAGGCAAAGTTTTGGGTGCCATTAATTGCTTTATACCATGGATGTCGTTTAAATGAAATCTGCCAATTGAATACAGAAGATATTGTATCTAAAAATGGGGTTGCCTGTATTTCTATTAATGCAAACGGAGATGATAAAACACTTAAAAACAAAACATCTGAACGTATTATCCCCATTCATCCCGTACTACTTGATTTAGGATTTTTAAGATATGTTAATTTCCAAAGAAAATCCAAGAAAAAGAAACTGTTTAGTGAATTAACCCAAATTGACAGAGGACGATATAGCAGAACAGTTCAGGCTTGGTTTGCCAGATATTTAGATGAATTAGATATCACAGATACAAGCAAAGTATTCCACTCATTTAGACATACCTTTGAAACAAAAGCAGTAGAAGTCAGAATACCAGCAGAGTATCAAAACGCTTTGGGTGGATGGTCTGATTATGGCATAGGGCAAAGAGTCTATGGTAAAACAAAGGATATTAAGGTTATGTTAGAGGAATTAAGTAAAATATCTTATCCATTGTCTAAAGAATTAAAAGAATTTAAAGAAATGATAAGCAACAGTTTTTATTGTAGAGAATAAAAAAATGAAAAGACTCTGTGAAAGCAGAGTTTTTTTATATTCATTCCAGTATTTAATCAGATGGATAATAAATACCAAATGGAAAACAACCGTTGCTCCGGTTGTTTGAATGCAGGTATCAATGAACCTTCACGAGCAATATGAAATACTTTTCATAAATTGCGAGTGTTAGGTGGAATTGAAGTATAAATTATACCAAAGGAATGAACATGAATACAGCAATAGAAAAATTAGATGAATTATTAGCAAAAATAAGAACTCAAATTATTGAGAAAAAAGGTCTAAAAGAAGAACCAATAGAGCAACCTGAACCAGCAGATGAACAAACCGAAACCACAGAAGAACTCCCTCAACACCCTGATACAGATTATTTAATCAAGGTCTTTAATCATTTAAAAGATTTGGGATATATTAATACTCAATATGAGTTTTCTGAACAGTTTTTAAACAAAAACAAGTATTATTATGGCATGATATTATCGGAACGCAGGCATCCATCCATAGATGCATTACATTATTTAATCAAATCAATCAGTGAACTGAGTGAAGCAGAAACTAACCATCAAAGACTTGATGCACTTTACGAAGAAGGTCACAGTTTAATTACAAAACGATTATTAAAGAACTTTTAAAGACAGAAATTTAAAAAATTCGTTCAATGTCTTAAACTTCGGAGAAAATCCAAAAATCCAATCGGGCAAAAGTCATCAAAATCTTACAAATCCGAACGGGGAAAATGGTACTAAAATCTTAAAATATAGGTATGTCTAAAAGTCTTTATCGGGCAAAGTGACGTGTAACTGTGACGGGAAAGTAAAAACAGGCGAAAAATAAGCATAAAAAAAAGCCCCATTTTTAGGGGCTTATTTGATTTTTGGTACCTCTGGCCGGACTTGAACCAGCACTCCCTTGCGGGAAACAGATTTTGAGTCTATCGCGTCTACCAATTTCGCCACAGAGGCACTTACCTGTTGACTTTACTTATAACAAAGTTTATGATCATTGTCAAGGAGAAAATTATGCAAACTGCAATTTTTATTACCGGAGCATCCAGCGGGCTGGGAAAAGCACTGGCGACCGAGTACGCAAACGAAGACACTATCCTGTACCTTTGTGGACGGGAAAAGGCCAAATTAAACAAGGTTGTTCAACTGTGCAATCAAAAAGGGGCGACCGTTTTTCCTTTTATTTTTGATGTCAGAGACCAAAAGGAATCGCAAAAAGCAATATTAAAAGCCAATAAAATCAGTCCGATTACCCTGTTAATTGCCAACGCGGGAATATCGGGCGGAGTTCTGGGCATAGCGGAAACTGGTCCGCAGACTCGCCATGTTTTTGATACAAATATCAGCGGTGTTTTGAATGTCGTTTTACCGACTTTGGAACTGATGCGTCAACAAGGCAATGGGCAAATTGCGATTATTTCATCCATTGCGGGTTATCGTGGTATGCCCCAAGCACCTGCTTACAGTGCCTCTAAAGCTTGTGTCAAAGCGTGGGGCGAGGCTTTACGGGGTTGGCTTTGGACAGAAGGAGTCAAAGTCAATGTTGTCTGTCCCGGTTTTATTAAGACGCCATTAACGGATAAAAACAATTGTCCGATGCCGTTTTTAATGTCTCCGGAAACAGCGGCAAAAAAAATCCGCAAAGGTTTGGAAAAAAATCGTCCGATTATTGCTTTTCCGTGGCCGACGGCACTTGCCGGATGGATAAACTCTTTTATTCCGGCTTGTATTTTGCATCCGATTTTAAGACATTTGCCTAAAAAATAATTTATCCAAATTGACTTTTTAATTGCCCGCAAGCCGCCATAATTTCATCCCCTCGAGACACTCGGATAGGTGCCGGTATATGATAGGATTCCAAAACCCGCATAAACCGATAAATTTGATTTCTGGAAGACGGTTCAAACGGACATCCATCCCATTTATTAAATGGGATGAGGTTAACTTTGACTTCTAAATCTTTTAAAAGTTTAGCCAGTTCATGAGCCTGTTCTTCACTGTCGTTTAATCCTTTTAACAAAGTATATTCTATGGTGATATATTGGCGATGTTCAATATTTTTTTGATAAAGACGACAAGCTTGAATTAAATCTTGCATCGGGAATTTTTTGGATATCGGCATGATCTGATTTCTGACCTGATCATTGGGTGCATGCAAAGACACGGCCAATTTAACGCCGATTTGAGCCAATCGAGGAATATAATCTGCCCGCCCGCAAGTCGATACCGTAATTCGTCTTTTGGAAAAACAAAGACCGTCACTGTCCATTAAAATATCCAAAGCCTGAACCAACGCATCATAATTATAAAGTGGCTCACCCATTCCCATAAAAACGATATTAGAAACCAAGCGATTTTCTTCCGGTCCCCGATGAAAGCCATTATAATGCCGAACGACGACCATGACCTGTGCAACAATTTCAGCCGCCGTTAAGTTTCGAATAAACTTTTGTGTTCCGGTATGACAAAAAGCACATTTCATTGCACATCCGACTTGTGTCGACACACAAATAGCACCCCGATCTTCTTCGGGAATAAAGACAGTTTCCACCCGCTGTCCGTCATCAAATTCAATCAACCACTTTGTGGTTTGATCCGAAGCAGTCTGACAATGAATAATTTTGGGCAAGCGAACTTCATAATTCAAAGCCAATTTTTGCCGAAAATCTTTTGACAATGTTGTCATCTGATTAAAATCAAACTGACCTTGAAAGTAAATTTGATGCCACAGCTGTTTCAAGCGAAACGCCTTTTCGCCCATTTTTTGGATTTCATCCCCGATTTCGTCCCGAGATAAGCCCAATAAATTTTTCATTTACACGCCTTTGAGATTGCCTGATATGCTTTTGTAAAACCCTTCAAAGAAATGGTATCTTTGATTTTGGTCCCTCGTTTGGATACGCCATTCAAGACGAGCCGATTCCCATTTTTCATAGCCGATATCATTTTATCACTCATCCAAGCGGTATCTTCCTGAACATCCAGTTTTTGAGGTTTGTTTTTATCAATTTGAGCCGTTGGGACAGAACCTGCCTTATAATTAAAACCGGCAGTAAAGGATATAATATCATAAGCTTTTGTGCTTTTATCATGCGTCACCATTAAAACAGATGCATCTCGTTTTTTATAATTTCCCTCGGACTTAATCGGAGTCGTCGCCATATAACACATTTTATTTTTTCCGATTTCTATTTCATACGCCGTCCAAGACCCAAAAGTTCCCAAAGCTTTTGAAAAAAGACTCTGACTGATTAGTATAAATAAAATAAGATATTTTTTCATAATCACCAGTATATAAATATTTTAAAATAAATCAATAGACTTTTTTTATTTTTTTGATATAATTCCTTTATGGAGAATATATCATCTTTACTAGACCTGACAAAAGACAAAGATATTTTCATCTTTGATGTTTTCGGTGTTCTTTGGGACGGAAATGGTTTTTATGACCATGTGGATCCATTGTTGCGTCAATTAAAACAAATGAACAAAACGGTTCTGATACTGTCCAATTCAACAAGTATGCCGATTGAAATGATTAAAAAATGGGAAAGATTTAATATCAAAAAAACAATCCATTACGATCATTTATTGACATCCGGCGGTTTTCTGCATCACGAATTAAATAACGGATGGTATGAAAAAACCTTTTCGGATCAAAGTCGTTTTTATATTTTGGGTGTTCCCAACCCTCCCCCGTTGTTAAATGCAATTCAAAAATACAAAACCGAAAACCTGACAGAATCCGATCTGATTTTTTTGGGAATACCCGATATCAATGGTCAAAAAAGGACAGATATTGAACCATTCTTATCCGATTTGGAAAAAATCAGGAATAAAAATTTGCCGATGGTTTGTGCCAATCCGGATTATTATGCATTACAAGGGGATTTTAAATACATCCGTCAAGGTTTTATCGCCAAATGGTATGAAGACCACGGTGGAAAAGTTTATTGGTTCGGCAAACCGAATGTTCACTTTTTCAATTATGCTCTGCAAGGCTTTAACAAAGAAAAGTGCGTCATGATCGGCGACACAGTCCGAACGGATATTCTGGGGGCGAACATCGCACAAATAGATTCGGTTTTATTAACGAAACAAGGGATTTGCGCAACTCGTCTTTCAAAGGGCGATAGTCTGAATGATATCATATTAGATGAAAAAGCAATTCCGACATTTTTACTGGAAAGGATATAAAAGATGGATTTTAAATTACATTCGGCTCTGGAAAAAAAAGACTATATTTGTGATTTACCTTTTTGCAAAGTTTTATTTGAAGATAATCAAAATTATCCTTGGATTTTTTTGGTTCCCCGTAAAAACAATGTTCGGAATATGCTTGATTTAACTCATGAAGAACGAATAAATTTAATGAATGAAATAGAACTTTGTGAAAAAATAATGAATGATTTATTTACACCCGATCAAACCAATGTCGCCATGATCGGAAATATGACGCCCCAACTCCATGTCCATATCATCTGTCGCCGCCAAACGGATAAAGCTTGGCCGGGTGTTGTTTGGGGTGAAGAAACCGTCCCTTATCCGACCGAAAAAAAACAACAACTCATAAAAACAATAAAAGAAAGGATTTTATCATGTCAAAAGTAGCCGTTTTAATTCCCACTCGTCTGAAATCGACCCGCCTTCCGAATAAGCCTTTGGCGATAATTAACGGAAAGCCGTTAATTCAACATGTCTATGAACATGCCATTAAAGTTCATCCCAAAGAAGATGTCTACATTGCGTCCGGAGATCAAGAAATTATAGATATTGCCGACACATTCGGTGCCAAAAGCATTTTAACGGATGCCTCTTTGCCCTCCGGAACGGATCGGATTGCATCTGCCTTAAATCAAATTGATCCGACAGGAGAAAAATATGACATTGTTGTCAATTTTCAAGGCGACGGTATCAATGTCAATCCGACACTGGATTTGGAATTAATTGACATTTTGGAAAAAACCAAAGCCGATATCGTCACGGTCGGCATGCCGATTACCCGAAGTGAAGACATTTTAAATCCAGCAATGGTTAAAATAGCTCTGTCAGCAGATAACCGAGCCGTTTATTTTTCCCGTTCGCCCATTCCTTATGATCGGGACGGAAACGGTATTCCCCGACAAGCCATTTGGCACATCGGGATTTATGTCTATTCGGCCAAAGCGTTGTCTCGTTTTGTCTCTCTTCCGGTCGGCATTTTGGAACAAAGTGAAAAATTGGAACAATTACGCGCTCTTGAAAACGGAATGACTATTTACACCAAAGTTGTGGACAGTATCAAGTTGATAGAAGATGCACCTGCCGACATCAATACGCCAGAAGAATTGGAATTGGCACAAAAATATATTAAATAAAAGTTGAAATTTAATGTAAAAAAACATATCATAACAATATGAAAAAAATAATTCTTCTGTTTTTATGTCTGACGTTTCAACTCAACGCCCAAGATTTGGAGCTTTTATCCAAATCATCATACCAACCGACAGAATTGCCTCCGCAAGAATGGAGCGGTCAATCTTTATTTGTTTTTGCGAACCAATCCATTCCGACACAGACAAAATCAAAAGAATTTGAAAGAATTACAATTATATCGCCTTCCGGTGAAAAATTATCCATTCCTTTTGTGAAACATATTCCGTATATTACCAGCACAATTTCCATTCTTTCGGATAATAAAAAACTGGTTCAACAGAAAATCGGCTTTGTTCGAATAAAACCAAATGATTATTTCACAATCAATCTGCCCCAATCATCCGAAGTTAAAACCACCTTTTTGGAAGCGCAAAAGAATTCAATACCGGTCCAGGCTCAAAATAACACCATCCGATTTTTTTCCGATAATGATGAGGTTGGATTTTATGAACTTTCCTATTCCTATATTTCCGACGGCTTAAATGAAATTCCGCTGCTGTTAAATGTTCCTTATATTACAGAACGTTTTAACGGTGTTATCCGCCCCGCTCATCCGGAACAGATACAGGGGATAACATTTTCATCATCGGATAATCCGATTGACAAGCAAGTCATGGATTGGGCGTTTGGGGACGGTGGTATTCTTTATTTTAAAGGCAAAGGCTATATCCCACCCAAAGTTGATATTCAATTATCCGTCAAACAAAAATACACATCAAAATTAACTCAATCCAATCTGTTTTGGATAAATATTTTTATTTTGAGCATCATCCTTTTATATTATATTTTTTCCGGTTATTTTTTCAACCGTTTCTATTCTCAAAATATTTTCAAAAAAGGTTATTCGTTCACAATGAATCCGGTTTTATCCCGATACCTTATTTTGAATAAAGTTGATAAATATTCCATATGTGCTTTGATTTATTCTTTGTATCAAAAGGGATATGTTTCAATTGTTAAAAATAACCAATTGAAAAAAACAACATCTCAAAAAAATCTGTCCTTTTTTGAAAAAATTGTTTTCGAAGAACTCTTTAAAAAAGAGACAATCCGAATTTCGGATATTCCGACATCAATCCTTGTCAAAAAACTTAAATTTGAAATACCATCTGTATTATTTTTAATCCAGCTGAAATCCGTTATAAAGGAATTATTATTCGGTCCGATAGTTGTTCTTTTATCTGTTTTATTATTTAAATCATTATCTATTGATGTCGAACAAATTCGTCTTTTATACATCAGCGGATTATTTGCGATTGTTTTGGGTTATTTTCTGTTTTTTATATTCGCCCATATCTTAAACTCCGTTCAAAGATTATATTTATCGGTTTTAAGTGTTATGACGATTCGGAAAAATATTTTGCCCAAATACACCCCGTATTTAATTGCGATGGATTTATATCAAAGCAAAAAAAATCAAGACATCACATTGATTAACAATATTCTTTCACAAATGGAGGCTTAACCCATGAAAAAGTTCTTACTGTTCTTTGTATTCGCCGGTCCAATTTCTTCTGCGACAATAGAGACCACCCATCAAAAAGATTTAAGCATGGTTATTTACAACCAAAATTATGCCTTGGTGACGGATGTCCGACAAATTCCGCTTCAAAAAGGGTTAAACCATTTGACATTTAACGGAATTTCCGACAACCTTATTCCGACCAGCGTTTTACTTCAAGGTTCTCATTTAAACGTCATCGAACAAAATTTTAATTCAAACATACTCAATAAAGACAATCTGTTTAAGGAAAATATCGGAAAAACAGTAACGGTTGAATACATTCATCCGCTGACGGGGAAAGTTGAAACGCAATCGGCGACTCTTTTATCTTATACCTCGGCACAACCGGTTTTAAAAATCGGACAAAGCATCGAAACAAGCTATCCGGGACGGGTTATTTTTAATCATTTACCCGATAACCTATACGCCCATCCGACTTTACAAATTACCGCGACATCAACCGCCGATACCACCGATACCGTATCATTAACATACCTGACCCACGATATTTCTTGGAATACGGATTATATTGCCTATTTATCGGATCGGATGGATTTAAGTGCATTAATCACCATCAATAACAACACCGACACACTATTTAATAATGCTCAAATTTCCGTTCTGGCCGGTCAGGTTAATTTTGACGAATCATCCATTCCCGTTCGAGAATATGCCTCTTTCCGAACGACGGCAATGAACGACATGGCCACATC
The DNA here is from genome assembly GCA_045536135.1 of Alphaproteobacteria bacterium. Lineage (GTDB taxonomy): Bacteria > Pseudomonadota > Alphaproteobacteria > CAAHEQ01 > UBA3637 > JAZSNA01. The sequence continues at coordinate 12,866 of JAZSNA010000022.1, read as the reverse complement.
ATCCATATCCGAAGAATCTGTTTCGGGTTATCATCTATTTGAACTGGATAAAAAAATCACACTTCAACCCAAACAAAGCAAACAAGTTTCATTTTTCCCGACCAAATCTGTTGCCTATACCCGAAAGAATGTTTATACTGCCGGCGAATATGTTAATCAATTTAAAAATCAAAATCCAACCCATATTATTTCATTTAAGAATGAAAAATCGGATGGTTTAGGCTTTATTCTGCCCAAGGGTAAGATTCGTTTTTATTCTAAATCATCTGATGGTCATTTTGTATTTTTGGGTTCACAAAATCTTTCCGATACCGCCCTTGGTCAAACTGTTGACCTGACAATCGGCGATAATTTTGATTTATTAGTCAGTGGGAAAAGAACCGATTATAAAAAAGCACCGGAAATTGAAACATTTCAAACTTCCGGAGATAAAATAATAACCCAAAGCTATACGGAAACATACGAATTTAAATTCAAAAACACATCATCTGAAAACCAAAATTTACGCTTTTATAAATATATGCCGACCGGATATCAATTGACAAATCAATCACAAGTCGGTATAAAGGAATCCGCCAACAAAGTTTATTGGGATATGGATTTAAAGGCGAATACAGAAGAAACACTCTCCTTTTCAATCAAAATTTCAAAGCAGCTTGTTTACAGAAAAGGTAAATTAACAGAAACTATATTTTTGGAGGAATAATCATGGGTTGGACACCAACTTTAATCGAAGAATTAAAAAAATTATGGAAAAAAGGCTTAACAACCGTTGAAATCGGTAAAAGTATCGGAATGACAAAAAATGCGGTTGTCGGCAAAGCACATCGTTTGGGATTAAAGGGTCGTCCCAGTCCGATTAAACCCGGACGCATTCAAAGCAAAGTCATTATAGAAAAGAAAATTCAAAAAGAAAAGCAAGCAAACCTGCCCAAAGAAACCATACAAAAAATCAAAAAAACAAGCGGAATATCTTTACTGGATTTAAAGTCAAACCAATGCAAATGGCCGAATGGCGATCCGCAAGACCTTGATTTTTCTTTTTGTGGGAAGCCGGCAGTTGAAGGAAAGCCGTATTGCGAAGAACATTGTGCCATCGCCTATACCGGCATATATAAACCCAGATGAAAACATATTGCCTTATTGACGGTTCGGGATATATCTATCGAGCATTTTATGCCATACCTCCATTAACGGCTCCGGATAACACTCCCGTCAACGCCGTTTACGGTTTTACCAATATGCTGATGCAACTACTCCGACAAAATGAATCGGAATGTATTGCAGTTATATTTGATGCCGGCAAAAAAAACTTTCGAAGCGAAATATACCCGCAATATAAACAAAATCGGGTGGAAACGCCGGCTGATTTGATACCCCAATTTCCCTTGATACGTCAAGCTGTGGATGCCTTTAACATCAAAAGCGTTGAAAAAGAGGGATTTGAAGCCGACGACATCATCGCCGCCTATACCCGACAAATTACCGAGCAAGGCGACAATGTTTTAATCATTTCGGCTGATAAAGATTTAATGCAATTGGCCAAAGAAAATGTCAATATTTATGATCCGATGAAAAAGAAGGTTTTAACCAACTCGGATATTTTAAAAAAATTCGGCGTATCTCCTAACTATATCACGGATGTGCAAGCTTTAATGGGCGATTCATCGGATAACATTCCCGGTGTCAAAGGCATTGGTCCCAAAGGTGCTTCCAATTTAGTCAACACCTACGGACACTTAAATGAAATCTATAATCAACTGGATAAAATAACGGGTCGAACTCACGATTTATTATCAGAACAAAAAGAACAAGCCTTCTTATCATTAAAACTGGTCAGTCTATGTCAAAATATACCGGATTTGCCGCCGTTATGTGATTTTTGTCAAATTCATCCGTCCACCAATAAAATATCATCATTTTTATCTCGAATGGGTTTCGACAGTCTTCAAAAGAAAATTCCGCATTTTGTATCGGATCAAATTCAACACATCCAAAAAAATAAAACAAAATTAACGCCGTTTAAAATCATCAGACAAGAAAAAGATTTCATTTCATTGACCCGAAAAATAAAAGATAAATTATTTCTCGATGTTATTTATGAAGACCTTCATCCTCTCAAAACCAAAATCATCGGTCTGAGTCTGCTCACCGACGATTCATCTGCATATATTCCGATTTTTCATACATCAGAGACGGCAGATTTATTCGGTCATTCGATTTTAACGGAACAAATTCATCCGGTAAATATACAAAAATATCTTATCCCGATTTTAACAGATCCAAAAATCAAAAAAATCGCTTATGATTATAAACATATTTGCCATCTGTTTCATAATACTTTTTCAATCGATATTGACACAAAAAACTTTGATGATTTACTAATTATGGCCTATAACAGCCAAAATAAAAATCCGGATTTATCACTTCCGGCGTTATCGTCAAATCTGTTGGGTAATAATCCCATCCATGAAGACATCATATCGGGTCAAAAAATATCTTTAATTAAGATTCAATCCATATCCGAATATGCTCAATCCCGTATCACAACCATTTACCAACTTTATCCGATTTTAAAAAAAGCCTTAAACGAAGAAATTTACAATCAGTTGGATAAACCCTTATTGCCTGTTTTATATAAAATGGAAAAAGAAGGAATAACGGTTGACAAACAAAAGTTACAAAATCTAAACCTTTATTTTGATGACGAAATCAAAAAAATATCTCAAAAAATCTATCAACAAGCCGGAAAAATATTCAACATCAATTCGCCGATGCAAGTCGGTGAAATTCTGTTTGAAACACTTCAAATTCCAGGCGGAAAAAAAAGCAAAAAAACAGGTGCCTATATAACGGATGTTGATACATTAAAAAAATTATCTCGGGATTATCCGATTATCGGGGATATTTTATCTCATCGGACATTAATTAAATTAAAAACAACCTATATCCAATCATTAATTGATTCAACAATCAATAACAAAATACACACAACCTATCATCAAACAACAACCAATACCGGACGATTATCCTCTTCTGATCCGAATCTTCAAAACATTCCGATACGGGACGAGGCCGGCCGACAAATCAGAAGCTGTTTTATTGCTCCGCACGATTATGTTTTTTTATCAGCCGATTATTCACAAATTGAACTTCGCCTGTTGGCAGAAATTGCCGCCGTTCCATCATTAAAATCTTCATTCATCAACGAACAAGACATCCATGCCATCACCGCCAGCGAGGTTTTTAATATCCCGTTGCAAGACATAACACCCCAATGGCGCAGACGGGCAAAAAGCATCAACTTTGGCATCATCTATGGACAAAGTGCGTTTGGTTTAGCTGAAAATTTGGGTATTTCCCGCAAAGAAGCCCGTCAATATATCGATTCTTACTTTGAAAAATATCCGCAAATCAAAACCTATATGGATAAAACAATTGATTTTGCGAAAAAGATGGGTTTTGTTTTAACACCGATGAAACGTAAATGTTTTATTGAAGGCTTTAACAACACAATGACTCAAAGCTTTGCTTCTCGAAGTGCAATCAATGCCCCGATACAGGGAGGTGCTGCCGATTTAATTAAAAAAGCCATGATAGAAATCGATGAAAAATTAAAATCTTATCAAACAAAAATGATTTTACAAATTCACGATGAACTTGTCTTTTTAGTCCCCCGAAAAGAAATCGATACCATCACGCCACTTATCAAAGAAACCATGGAAAGTGTATTAAAATTATCTGTTCCACTGAAAGTCGATATCGGGATAGGCGACAATTTAAATCAGGCTCATTAAAAAACGGGGAAACTAAATTTCCCCGTTTTTTAAAATTGACTGACTTTATGCGTCAACTTCGACATCATTATCCAAAGTAATCATCTTTTGAGACAACAATCCGGCACTTTGTCGAATTTTATTTTCAATTTCATTTGCTAATTCTTTATTTTCTTTCAATAAAGAACGAACCGTTTCCTTGCCTTGGCCCAATTTAGCACCATTATAAGAAAACCAAGATCCTGCTTTTTCCATAATACCGGCCTTAACGGCAAGATCAATCAACTCTCCGGTTTTTGAAATCCCTTCGCCATAAATAATATCAAAATCAACAGTTTTGAAAGGCGGAGCAACTTTATTCTTGACAACCTTCACCCGTGTTTGCGAACCGATTGTATCTTCACCGGATTTTATGGCGCCCACTCGTCGAATATCCACCCGAACAGAAGCATAAAACTTCAAAGCATTTCCACCAGTTGTTGTTTCCGGATTACCGAACATTACCCCGATTTTCATCCGAATCTGATTGATAAATATAACCAATGTATTTGAACGGGCAATAGAGGCTGTAATTTTTCTTAACGCCTGAGACATCAACCGAGCTTGAAGTCCCATATGAGAATCACCCATATCCCCTTCTATTTCGGCTTTTGGCACCAAAGCCGCCACAGAGTCAATAACCAAAACATCGACCCCGCCGGATCGAATTAAAGTATCGGCAATTTCCAACGCCTGTTCCCCTGTATCGGGTTGAGAAATCAACAAATGTTCGACATCTACCCCCAATTTTCCGGCATAGGATGGGTCAAGCGCATTTTCAGCATCAATATAGGCACAAGTTCCCCCGTTTTTTTGAGCCTCGGCCACCACATGCAAAGCCAAAGTTGTTTTACCGGAACTTTCGGGACCATATATTTCAATAATCCGCCCCCGTGGGAAGCCACCGATACCCAAAGCCAAATCCAATCCCAAAGAACCGGAAGAAATCGCCGCAATTTCCATTGCATTTTCGGTTTGTCCCAAACGCATAATTGCCCCCTTGCCGAAATTTTTTTCAATTTGGGACAAAGCGACACCCAAAGCTTTTTCTTTATCAATCATACTTTTCTCCTATAAAAAAATTAACCTATATATTATATGTATCATTTTTTTTATTTTTTGTTAAGTTATTTTTGATATATTTTGAGTGGGAGAAGAAAAAAATGTTTCACTTTCAAAAAGAATTCATCATCATAATGTTATTTGGAGTTGTCTTTTATTGTACGGAAACATTGGTTTTTCAATTTAATAATACATTACTTGAATTGGATGAAAATATTGCCTATCAAACAATAATGCAAATGTTTTTCATTCTGATCGGGGCCGGCTTCATTTGGTTATCTTTTTTGTTTTTATTCCGAATCAATTATCGTCAACAAGTTCAAACAACCTTACTGAATAAGGCCTTACAAAAGAATCTGACGAACAAAGAACACTTGATTGAATGGGCCCAAATTGGTATGGCAATTGTCAAACAAGATCACTTTATTTATACAAATTCGATGATGAGTGAGCTTTTTGGTTTTACAGCTCAAGAATTTTTGGAAAAAACATTTACATCAATGTTAATTGAAAAAGAAACATTCTCACTGGAAAAGATTAAAAATTTAAAAAATAAAGAAGCTCTATCGTATGAATTTCCGCTTAAAAGGAAACAATCCGGAAGTTTACTTTGCCGAATCCGTATTAACCTGATTGAACCCCACACATATCTTTTTTTAATTGATGATATTTCCAGTTATCAAGAAAAAATCGAATTTGCCAAAGACTATACCGCTTTATTTTCAGTACTCAGTTCATTGCGAAGTTTTGACAGCAAAAAAGATGAAAATCAAATGATTAAAACGGTTTTGCAATCTATTTTACGGGCCTATGATTTTTCGGTCGCTTTCTTTGGTGTCATTAAAGACGAAAAAATTTATTTTAACATCATGGCGGGCGACATCAAAAAAAACAAACCCATTTTACCGTATATTGACTTAAACGACCCCATTCATCAACAATCCGCCATGGCTCAGGTTTATTTAAAAAAGAAACCTTTTGGTTACGGCAATACCAGTCGAGTGGAATATTATAAAAAATATTGGTTGGATTTGGATAAAAATCTCTTTAATTCTTCATACGCATTCCCGTTGGTTATCAATGGCGTCGTTGAAGGCTATATTACTTTTTTCTCGGCTCGTAAGAACCAATTTTCACATCATCGGCCGAAACGGTTGGAAAACTTAATGCGTGAATTATGCAAGAATATCGAAGAACATCGGGCGCGTATATTAACCCATACGGCAATTCGGAATTACGAAGACCGATTACGTACACAAATTCAAGAGCTTGAAAAATCAAAAACGATCATGGAACAACAAGCTTCTGATATGAACCGAATGATTTCGGATTTAATGACCGCCAAAGATTTGGCCGAGGAAGCCAACAAGGCTAAAACTCAATTTTTGGCGAACGTCAGTCATGAATTACGAACCCCTTTGAATGCAATCTTGGGTTTTTCGGAAACCATTCAAATGGAAACCTTCGGACCGATTAAAAATCCCAAATATAAAGATTATATCGGTTATATCTATTCAAGCGGGAACCATCTGTTATCCTTAATTAATGATATTTTGGATATTTCAAAAGTGGAAGTCGGACATCAAAAAATTGAAGAACAAAAAGTTGATTTAAATGAATTATTCAATGCCTTATACAACATTGTCCAACATTATCCCACAGGCGATCAAAAAAATATTTCCTTTAAAGTATCATCCAACATTTGGGGAATTTACGCGGACGAACGAATGATTAAACAAATCATGTTAAATTTACTGTCAAATGCAATTAAATTTACGCCCAATGGCGGAAATATTGATTTTTCAGCGACGATGAAAAAAGACACTAAAGAATTAGTCTTAATCGTTAAAGACACCGGTATCGGAATCCCCAAAGACAAGCTGAAATCTATTTTCATGCCCTTTGTCCAAGTTGAAAACATCTTGACCCGAGCCCATACCGGAAGTGGTTTAGGATTAACTTTGGTCAAAAAGTTAATGGAATTACACCATGGCCGTGTTCATATTAAAAGCACGCCGGGTCACGGTTCAATCGTTCAACTTTACTTCCCGTCCAGTCGTTTAATTTTAAAAAAGGTCAAAAAATGAAATTTCTTCTTCTTTTTATTCTTTTTTCGTTTAATGTGTTAAGTGCGCCTTATTTCCCAGAGTGTTCTCATTTTCCCTATGGTTCGCCCAACGATTTAGCCCCTTTTGGCTGGAAAAAAACCGAAGTCATCAAAGGGCTTCTGGGGGACACCTTCGAATATTATTCTGATGGTATGTTGGTCGATCTTTTTGAAGAAATCGTCAAAACGGAAAACATTAAAAATACTTTTAATACCTCATGGGAAAACTATAATCAGGCCAAAACCAAATTCAACAACGGCGATATTCCGATGTTGATGTATAGTTATTTCTATCAAGACCAATCCAAGGCCACTGAAATTATCTTCCCAGGATACCTACAAAATATCATCACATTAGTCTATATAACCGAAAAGCCGTTTTTGAAATCCCAATTAAAAGATATTAAAGTTGCCATTCATACCGAGGAAGACTTTTTTGATACAATCAAACGCAAATTACCGGAAAACTTCACCCCCATCTTCACATTGTCACAAGAAGAATCTTATCGAAAACTTCTATCCAAACAAGTTGATGCTATTATGACCAGCAAATATATTGCAATGGCTCAAATTGCGCGTTTTAAATTACAAAATGTTTTAACAATATCAGATGAAATAATTGATACACCTTATTTATATTTTAATTTTTCGAACAAAAATTTTTGTTCGAAGTATATTCCATATATCCGTCAAAAACTGGAACTTGCTTTTAACAATCCGGATTACATCAAAACTTTACTTTTAAAAAACATTGATAAATACGCTGATATATACAAAGACGAACCGTCCTTGATGTATGAATTTATAGATCGTTCTTCACACACAGATACAGAACATCAATAAATCTGGGTAAACGGACATAATCCGTTAAATCAAATCGGTCAACCAGAACATAATTTTTATCCGTCCGATCATACCCGATTAAGAACTCAGCCATATTCCCCAGAATTAAAAAAGAAGTACGGGCTCGATCTTGAATAAAATTCTGATTCACCTCGAACAAAGACGGGAAATTATAATTTAACCGTTCCCTTTTCAAAGAGCCGAAAAAATTTAAATCCTTAAAAATCAAACCATCAGACACCATTAAAAAATTAATATAATCCGCCGGAATATCTGGCATTTTATGGGCGACCAGATTAAACCGAATTGATCGTAAATCACTACCCAAAGCCGGATTAAAAACAATGGCTTTTTTATTTTTTAAGACCAAAATTAAATCATTTAAAATCATTTTATCGCCCCGGCATATTTTTCATCATCATTGTTTTAATCGCCTCGGCGGAATAACCAGCCATTGCACTTCGATCCGAAGTACTTTTTCCGCCGGAACCGGCATAATTTGTATCTGAGATATAAATATTTCCCACCGGAGCCGGCACATAAAGTTTTTGTGGCATTTCAAGTCGATTTAATCCGTTAAATTGCATATTTAAATACGAATGTATGAGATCATGATACGGAATATTTTGCATCAATACAAAGTTTGAAAAATCAACTGTTCCGGTATAATCGAAAGGGATTTTGAGATGAACGGTGAAGTTTTCCGGTAAAATTCCTTTTTTAAGGTAAAATAAGTCTTCTTCGCCCAATCCGGCACTTCGCAAAGAATGAATTTGATTTGTCACCAAGAAGACCAAAAAATCTTTTTTCATCCGAGAAAATTTTTTCACAAACTCATACTTTTCAATCCGTGTCATCGGATAAGCCGTTGCTTCTAACAAATCCATTGCCGGGAAATTCATCGATTGGAATTTTTTTTCCCAATACGCTAAATTATTTATCCCCGGGACGACCTGAATAACCTCTTCCATGACTATTCTTCATCAATTTCGATGATCTCTTTACCTAAAGTTGTTGACAACAATTCCAAATTGACCCCTTCACGTCTGGCCACAATCCAGAATGGGACATTTGGTGCGGACGGAATTTCGCATTTTTTCTTCATCTTTTTATCCAAGAACCAGCGAGGTGAATCGGCCAAAATCGGTCGATTTAAAAAACCTTGCATTAAAACATATTGATGAGCCGAATCCAAAGACATCATGGAAGACACGCCCACAACGGATGTTGAAGATAATGAACGTGATGCATTAACAGAAAACTTTGGATTAAACCCAAAACTTTCCTGTGATGAATAAGATACATTTTGTTGAGTTTTATTACCAATCATTTTTGAAAAACGTTCGGCTGTCTTTTCATTATTTTGAGCTAAAATAACCTTAGCCGCCGTGGTTGTAATAATTGTTTCCAAGTCATCATTACCATATTGACCGGAAATCTGTCCCAAGTCTTGTCCGATGAGCAAATAAGACACTTTCTGTCCCCGACCGACGGCCGGACCGTCTTTAACAGCCGCAAGCTTTGGCATTTGCGGGAATTCGTCCAAAACGAACATCACCGGATAAGGGCCGTTCTCATGTCCTTCTGGATTTTTAAAATTGGGCGGATTAGCAATTAAATAAGCCGACATTAATTCCACGAAAATACCTGTAATAATCGAAAGTGCGCGAGCATCTACCTGATTAACCGCCAAATACACCGTCACCGGTTTCATTTCGCCGGTAATCGGATCCCGCATTCCCCGTAAATCACGGAAAGTAAAATCGGAAAACTTTGTTCGAGCCCGCACCGCCGAGTTTTTAAAAATACCAATACCCGTTAAGGCGGTTGACAGAATTGATCCCCGTTCCTTATCGGGCGTAGAAGCCAACTGATTTAATTCCAACATTGCCCGTTGAGAATAATGATATCTGGAACATTCATTCACAGCCATATCCAACACATCACGCATCGGATCGGCCAAGGCGGCCATTTGATCCCCCTCATCGGAGCGCCGTTTAATATCTGCGGCGATTTTCATTTGCGTATCATTCAACCAATCCAAGATCATGGCAATACAAGGTTCAGAACCGTGCCATTCCTGTGGCAATCCCTCCCAAGTTCCGATCGGCACATATTGATCATAGGTCAAAGTTCCCTGTTGCAAAGCCGTTAAAGCTTCCGCCGCACTTCCATCCGACATTTCGGCATAATAAGTCGCCAAAACTTTAGCATCTTCGTCATCAAAACTTCCCTCCATTAAGCGATTTTCGAAATAATCATTTGCTCTGGCTCTTTCGCACTTACTGGAAATGAAGTGCAAAAATCCGGCCATTGCATTTCGTCCGGTTTTGGACCAGTGCGGGTCTGCGCCCCCTTTAGGTTCTTCAATCATCACGGGCAACATACTGTCAATATACATATCACGCTTTGGACCGGCCGGAGGCAAACAAGACGGAGACAGCGGATTCCAAGACGGATAAAAAATGCCTTTTTCCGGCACATCGCTTTCCCCCCAGTTGATGGTAAAGACTGGTCCTTGTGTCGCCCGAAATCCGGATGTTTTAAAACACAATTCGGGTTTAGGGTCATTCACAATCAGCGACAGTCCGGGAGATTCCAAAATAGTTGGAACCACGACTCCGACGGTTTTACCGGTTCCGGGCGGTGCCACACACAAAGCCGACAACGTTTCCGGCATTTGTAAGAGCTTTCCCTTGAAACGTCCCAAGACCATAACAAACCCATTAAACAACTTCATTTTTTTAATATCGTCATATCTGGCCAATCGTCCTGAGCCACAAGAATTGAGCATAAAACTATATGGATTTAAAATCACGGCACCCATAAAAGTAGCAAACCACACCCAAAAAGGAATTAAAGGAAATAAGACCCCCTTGATACCGGATAAATACCAAGATTCGCTGAACCATATCCGATATTCGTTCCAGACGGTTTTAAAGCTGGTAAAAGTCGCAATAAAAATATCCTTTGATTGAATGAAAGTAATTTTGGAAAAACCATATAAAACAAAATTTCGAATTGGCAATAAAAACAAGAAAGAAACAGCCCCAAACAGAAGCCCCAAAGCAAACCAATTAATTAAAAAGGCAACGGCATTATCTCTTTCGGCATATTCACCCTCTCTCTTCAACACCATTTTCTTCTCCTATTTTTAAAACATTAACAAAATCTTCATCAGATATTTCTTCGACCACCGACGGACATATCATTGAAAAAGTCGGTAAAATATCCGGCCACCCATATCCCGTTCGACAAACCCAAACGCCCAATTTATCCCAAGTTTCGCCCATATCTTCGGCATTAATGATATCCCCATCGGTTTTAATTAAAACAGGTTGAACGGATATGCCCATTTTTTCGGCCTGTTCTTTGACTTTATCTTTAACCTTTAACAACTGATAAATCGGCGAAGTCCGATGAGAAGTTTCAGAAAACCATAAAGGTTCTTCCCCGCCGAATTCTTCTTCATCAGCCAACCATTCGCCTTTTTCCTTGTCCAACAAACACAAATATAAATTCTTTGCCCCCACCGCAACATAGTCCAAAGTCATACCAGCGAACTTCATTCCGCTGATGACTTTAAGACAAGCGTTTTTCATAATTTGTTCCAAATCTTCTTCCACGAACACCCGATTTTCTTTTGACTCTTCTTTTGAATTTGGCAATTCTTCATGAGCCTTTATCATATCGGCGATTTCATCTTCAAAAGACAAAATATCCGGTTCGGCATCTAACTTAGGTGGGACAGGCATCGCCGGAACAGATGATTTGGGTTCATCTGCCGTTGCCGACATCGGTTTTAAATCCAAACTTCCACCGGCAACTTCCAATTTTGGCGGGCGAACTTCGGTATATTTTTTATTTTTTTTAACCTTCATCGTTCGCGACAGTTTATGATTTTTTTTCGCCTTATAGTCATAAATTTGAGACAAAAACAACTTTTCCATCAAATTTGTATAGTTAATTTTAATCAAGAAGTAAGCTCCCCAAATCCACATTGGAATAAACAAAAATAAAAAGATTAAAAACGACCAATAATAAGCACCCTCGATCACCCAGCCGTGATACCACCATTCTTCAAAAATAAATTGCCAATGGCTTGCAACGACAATATCAAAATTCCACATAGCCCTCATCCAAAAACGGAACAGGACAAAGAAAATAATCGTCCACAAAACAAAAATAAAACTATCACGTGATAAAGACTTTAAACTCATGAAACAAATTATATCAGAAAAGATAAAAAAAAGCAAAAGAAAAAAGTCGCCATCATCGGCGACTTTTTCCAACTTTATTCTAGCCTCACACCATCATGAAAAACCTTACTGGGCAACCCCTAATGAATTTCCATCCGAATCAAGGCACAAAACATCCCCTGTATCCCAATCCTCTTCATATCCGACGCTTCCTGATGGGCAACAAAAACCATTGACAACAATCGGATATCCTTCCGGACAACATAAATAAACCGCATTATCACCATCATGGACAGATATCGTTCCAACTGGACAACATCCACTCGCGCCAACTCCATCTGATTCTGGTGGACAACATTCCCCCGTCCGGGCATCATATCCGGCACTATTTTGAGGACAACAATACATTGGAATATCATAGTTTGAAGAGGGAACTAAATGTTCATCCGTCGTACAACACCGCTTTTCTTCAGTATCGGGATCATAACCGAATTTTCGACTTCCTTTTGGACAACAATAATAACCCCCTATCTCCTCTTCTGACGCCATACTTTCTGTTGATAAGCAACAACGGCTTTCTCCAGTTTCCAAATCTTCTCCGCGTCCTTCACTTCCTTCTGGACACCCCCCACATAAACCATTTACACAAGAAGACCCTTGACAACAAACTTGATTATCCCCCGATCCACAAACGTAATTTTTATAACAACATTCCCCATTCACAAATTGATAGTTATTTCCACAAGTTACAGGTGGAATAACCTCTCCCCCCTCGATTGGTGGATAGGGGAACTTCATCAATACCGCATTAGCACCTGTACATGATGTCAAAGCCGTCTC
>JAZSNA010000020.1:0-30819 GCA_045536135.1 Alphaproteobacteria bacterium | reverse complement strand
AAATATATGACTTTTCAATGACTTACAAAACGCCATTTTGATAAAAAAACACATATTCCGGATATTTAAGCTGTTTTATGGGTTAACAACATAAAAAAACCGCCTATTCTGTCGAACAAGCGGTTCTTTTAAATATATTGTTTTTATTTAACGGCTTCTTCCACGGCCACAGCAACAGCCACAGAAGCACCAACCATCGGATTATTTCCCATTCCGATTAAACCCATCATTTCCACATGAGCCGGAACAGAGGAAGAGCCTGCAAATTGAGCATCACCATGCATACGACCCATTGTATCGGTCATACCATAAGATGCCGGACCCGCCGCCACATTATCCGGATGTAATGTTCTTCCAGTACCACCACCAGAAGCAACCGAGAAATATTTCCGGCCATTTTCAATCGCCCACTTTTTATAAGTTCCGGCAACCGGATGTTGGAAACGTGTCGGATTAGTTGAATTTCCGGTAATCGAAACATCCACACCTTCCTTTATCATAATGGCAACACCTTCGGATACATCATCTGCACCATAGCATTTAACTTTACCACGATCTCCGGTAGAAAACGGAATTTCTTTAATCGTTTTCAACTCACCGGTTTGATAATCGTATTCCGTTTCCACAAAAGTAAATCCGTTAATCCGAGAAATAATATAGGCGGCATCTTTACCAAGACCATTTAAGATAACCCGAAGCGGTTCTTTACGAACTTTATTCGCCGATTTAGCAATACCGATTGCCCCTTCAGCAGCCGCAAAGGATTCATGACCGGCCAAGAAACAGAAACATTTTGTTTCTTCACGAAGCAACATGGCGGCCAAATTACCATGACCTAACCCCACTTTTCGTTGATCAGCCACAGATCCCGGAATACAAAAAGCTTGTAATCCGATACCCAATTTTTCAGCAGCTTCAGATGCGGTTTTAACCCCCTCTTTCAAAGCAATCGCACAACCCAAAGTATAGGCTGCAACCGCATTTTCAAAAGCAATGGGTTGAATTCCTTTGACAAGTCCTTCCACATCAATACCTTTTGATTTACACAAAGCTTCCGCTTCAGATAAATCTTTTAATCCGTATTGAGCACAAACTTTTTCAATTTGAGCAATTCGTCTTTCATAACCTTCAAATCTTTGCATAATCTTTACTCCTTCCGTGGATCAATTTTCTTAACGGCTTCATCAAATCGGCCATATGTTTTGATATTTTTTTCAAAAGCTTCTTTTGCATCCATTCCGCCACGAATCGCTTCCATCATTTTGCCGACATGGACAAATTTATATCCGATAATTTCATTATTGGCATCAACACCGATTTCCAAAACATAACCTTCGGCCATTTCCAAATAACGAGGTCCTTTAACCTTGGTGGAATACATTGTACCAACTTGAGAACGTAAACCTTTTCCCAAATCTTCCAAACCGGCGCCAATCGGCAGACCGTTTTCAGAAAATGCCGTCTGTGTCCGACCATAAACAATTTGTAAAAATAATTCACGCATTGCCACATTAATTGCATCACAAACCAAATCCGTATTTAATGCTTCAAGCAATGTTTTCCCCGGCAAAATCTCAGCCGCCATCGCAGCAGAGTGTGTCATACCTGAACAACCGATTGTTTCAACCAAAGCTTCTTCAATAACGCCTTCTTTCACATTCAAGGTCAATTTACATGTTCCCTGTTGAGGGGCACAACATCCGCAACCGTGTGTCAAACCGGAAATATCGCTGATTTGTTTTGATTTGACCCATTTACCTTCTTCAGGAATCGGGGCTGGCCCGTGATGAGCACCTTTGGCCAAGGGGCACATTTGTTCAACTTCATGAGAACATTGATGATTACATGCCATAAAAAAACTCCTTTTCTATAAAAATTAAACATAAAGAGATAATCGTCATCCCTATTTTGCGAAAGATATCTCTTTTTCATTTAAAATGCAAATATTTTTTAAAAATTTATTAAAAAAAGAGGGGATTTTCTCCCCTCTTTCCTTAATAAATGATAAATTAGAAGTTATATTGGACACCAAATGAAGCCATCACAATATTGGCATCATACTTCGCCTGATATAATGTGGTCGGACTTCCGGTTGTCGAATAAGCTTGATTATTGGAATTAAAGTCTTCTATAAAACCGTATGCACCGGCAACATCAAATTGCCATGGACCATTGATATATGAAAAACCGACGCTTGTCCAGATACGGTCATTATCCGGAATTCGGGCTGTTCTGTATTTTTCACCTTGTATCGGACTTTGATCCCATGCAACACCGGCACGAACAATCCAATTCGCATCAATTTTATAATCCGCACCCAATGATAAATACCATGAATTTTCCCAGTTTTCCTTTGTAAATGAAACCGGTGTTCCGTTTTCTTCATAGATATTCAAGTCGGAAAAACGGGACCAATGCGTATAACGAATCGTTGATGACAAAGTCAATTTATCCGTTAAATCATGTGCTATACCCAAAGTAATCCGTTCCGGTGTTTGAATTTTAGCATAAACATCTTTAATTAATGTAATTCCACCAAACGCACTTTTTAAACGGGTATGACTTTCGGCGTCTATATTATTATTGATATAAGACCGATAAGATAATCCGATTCGTGTCTCTTTTTGCGGACGATACATAATCCCCAATGTATAACCATAATTTATTGTATCCCCTTTTAACACATTATAATCCGCTTGAGCATGAACTTGTGATAAATTTGATGCTAAACGAGCCTTTACATATTGAACAATTGCACTGGCACCGACAGACCACTTATCATTAATTTGATAGGCCATTGACGGTGCAATATCTATTGCTTCAAACCGAGATTTTGTCGCTTCATTCTTGGCAAACCAGTCTTCTTTATAGGGAGTTTCCAATCCAAACGGTGCAAATACTGCTAAACCGAATCTTAAATCCTGATTAAATTCAGGTTGATATTGCCCAACAAAAGAGGGTAAATGAGCTGTGTAAGACATATGACTTTCTCCGGAAGAAATCGGCGAGCCACCGGCAGAGACTTGACCTTTGACATCCGTATGCAGGTGAACGATTGAATGGACTGCTTGAAGTCCGCTTCCTTTTAAAACCATACCGGCCGGATTTAAAATCACATTGGAATAATCATCGCTTGATACTCCGCCGCCTGAAAATCCTCGACCCATTCCCGTTGCCGAATACTCGGTCAATTCAAAACCGCCGGAATAAACCGCAGAAGCCATAAAACTTAAAAATGTTGTTGTTAATATTATTTTTTTCATATCTTACTCCTTTTCTGATGCTTTTGGTATACGATAGTATTTTTTAATAATCAACCAAAATTGACATTTTGACTTTTTTGTCAAAAAACTGCCATATTTTAAATTGACAATTATACTTTTATTATCCATACTGTCATCATGAAGTTCTTATTTTATATTCTTTTTATATCTGCCTGTATGCCGACTTTTATCGGACATCAGTCTGAACGGGATTATACATCCACACCTTTGATTGGATTGCCAGCCGGAAAATTATTTATAACTTCAAATTCCGACAACACAAATGAGCTTTCTCTGGCTGTTAATAAAAAGCTTAAAAATTGGGCATTAATTCGCTTACGGCCGAATTATAGCGGAACAAATACTGCTACATTTAATATCAAAAAAGCCGATATTCTGGTTTTAGATATTCCTAAAAAATATTTTTGGGAATTAAAACATGAAAAATATATCCTTAGTTTCGGTGTGGAACTGTTTATTCGAAATAAAGATATTGAAATTTTTAAAGCCGTCAGCTGGGGTGAAATCACAAAAACTTTTCCCGTATCATCCAGTCCTTTGGAAAAAGAAAATTTTTTAGACCAAATGATACGGGAAATGGAAAACGAAATTGAAAAAAAATTTTCAACACGTATTCAAGATATTTAATCTTTTAATAAGTCCAATACAAATCGCCGGTTTTCATCCTTAAATTCTGACATCTTCAACAAGGATAACAGTAAGGCTTTTTCATAACTGGGCAATACACCGGTATCCAAGTATTCCTCATCTTGCGTTTGATGTATCATATCGATACCGTATTCATCATGTCCGGATGCGTTCAAAAAATCATTGATTAAATCCGTATAATACCATTCTGCTGTTTTAATATATTCCGGTAATTGACCGTTTTCTTCAATATATTTTATTGTATTTTTTGAAGATTCAACAATCGCTTTCGGCAAAATAATCGGAGAAAAGACCGCCCAGTTATTCGGTGCTGGATTCGGTTTTTCCAACAATCTGTTATTGTGTAAAATTCCAAATCGTGTCGGATCATCTTGATAAATTCCCATCAAAACGACTTTTTTCGGATCTTGATAAAACAAATCCAACATTCGTTTTAAATGAGAGGTTTCAGAATTTTTATTGATATAAATATCATCCGGAAAAATCACAACCATATCCCGATTTTCAGACTTAAAGGAGGCTAATCCGATTGCATGTGCCGTTCCCAAAGGTTTTTTCTGAACAACATATTTAATATCGGCATCCGTTGGTATTTCCGTCTTTTGAACGGCGGTGGCAATTTTGTTTAAACCTTTTTTTTCAAGTTTTTCTATGACATCACCCGCCGGAGATAATGCTTCTTTAAACGAATCGATAACCGTTTCATTTGAACAAACCAATGTAATGTGGCGACCACCTAATTTAAAAATATCCGACAAAACCAAATCAATCAAGCGCATGGACCCGAACGGAAGCAAACATTTATGTCCTATTCCCTTACTATGCGGGTAATTTCGAGTACTTTTACCGCCACATAACAAAACAAATTCAATATCATTTATATTCATTTTAATCTCCTTTTTTTCTAATTCCATATTTTTTGTAAAAAACCGGGGGTTAATAAACTGGATGGATTGAAATTAACATCCGGATTATCTGTCGTTCCTTCAACCGTAAATGATACCCCGAAAATACCGCCACCTTCACCTCCGGTTAACAACTTTCCGATTAACGGAATTTTTCCGGGTAAAGAGTTAATCCCGTATGCCGGAACAACAGAACCTTTTAAATCTATATTTCCGTGTCCCACAGTTCCCCGAATCAGCAATCCCAATGCCGTCCCCGAGGCAATCGCATCGTCTATGGTCAAAACTCCGTCACGAGACAATCTGAACGAAATTTTGGCTTTATCAAACGAAATCTCTTTTTGAGTATTTAAAATACCGAATATTGTCATTGCTCGGGTTAAAAAAGATGTTTGGTTTAATGCGAACGGAGATATTTGTATCGTTCCTTCTATACCTTGATTGTCTTGAATAAACTGATTATTAATCCGTCCACCGGAAATCCGATCCGTATATCCGGTTATCGCCAAAAACCGTCCGACATCCGGCACACGAACATGTATTTTATTGTCTTCTTTTAACTGGATAAAAGCTTTTTCCGGATAATCAAAATTAACAAAAAGCTTTTGATATAATCCGTCTTTTCTATCCATTTCAAATTGAAGATTTTGTATCCAATCCAAATCTGATAATTTTATTTTTTTTAAATCCGCCTTGATTTTCAGATTTTTTCTTTTTTCATTTGATGTTGTATCGTCCTTCATTAACGGTCTTAAATCCATTTTATTTCCGGAGACGGAAATATCCGTTTGATTATCATTTAAATAAAGTTCCGCTTTTGCATCATTATCCGGCGTTAAAATTTGAGATAAGTTGATCCGATAATCTTTTCCGATAACGGCATTTCCGACAATAGATGTCTTTTCAGAAGGCACAAAGAAGTTAAAGTCTGAAACCTTAATCTGTCCGTTTTCAGAATCGATTTGCATATTTAAAACCGCCGGCACAGACATCTTTTTGTTATAAGATATTACCGGAAAAGATATTTGAGCATTATCTAAAACGGAATATATTTTGACGGGTTGCAGACCGTTATCCCAAAATTCAATTTGAGTACTTGCCGTAATTTCACCATTAAAATATTGACTTAAAACGGGATATTTCAGTTTTATTTTTTCCGAAAGAATCCGAGCTTTTAAATCATAACTTGACTTAATTTTCGATGACAATGAAAAATTTTGTTTCATAGACACATCCATCAAAATATTATCAATCTGTCCATTTCCGTTCAGATTCATAATCCCGTTTTCAATTTCCAATTTAAACACGCCGTCAGAAAACAAAATACCCGAAGTTATCGGAATAGAAACATCGGATAAATCCGCATTTAACTTTAACTTAACATCTTCTTTTTTGCCACCCAAGATAAAGTCCAGTATCATATCAATTTCACTTTCCCCGGTTATTTTTTTAACATCAAAATCCAGATTTTCCGTTAATTCAAGTGACGGCAGTGAAATTAAATCCATGACTTCATTAATCGGCGATTGGGCCTTTATTTTAACATTTGCCCAATTAACATCACTCAACAAATCCGTCAGGTGTATTTCTGCATTTTGTAGCTGTATGGAACCAGTATGCCCTTTGTCTGCAAAAATATCCACCTGTCCCAATTGTAAAATAACTTTGGCATCAACATCATCAATTTTGGGCAAATCCGACATATATCGAATCGTTGTCCCCTTGACATCCAAAACCCCCTTAACACTATCCAAAGACGGGCCGTTAAATTTTAATGTGAACAAGGCCTGATCAACATTTCCGCCAACAACATTTTTCTTAACCCAAGCATGTGCATTTTCCCCCAAGCTGGACGGCCAAATATCCGGAACTTTGGACATCGGGATATCCAAAATTTTTGCATTTAGAGTTGTTTTTATTTTATCAGCATCAAATGTTCCGACATTCAGCATTGAAATATCAACCGTTAAGGAGGCATTACCTAGAGCGGCGTCAATATCCGGAATAATAATGTGTTCAAAATTTTTGCTGATTTGACCTTTGATATCAACAGATTTTAAGTAATAACTGGTATCCAATGGTGCCGGCAAGTAAAGTGTCATATTTTTCGCTGAATGTATCGTAAAATCTCCACCCAATACGGATTTTTCTATATTGCCTTCATTTAAATTTAATCTTAAATTCATATTTAAATCAACTACTGTTTCAAGGCCTTGAAGCATAGACATAAATACACCAAACTGAGAAATATCCACTTCCTTTATGTTGAGAGTTAAATCAAGCAGTTTGGAAATACCTTTATACTGTCCATTAAACTCTATCGGAACCAGATATTTGCCGATTTGACTTTGCCCCCTTAAATTAAAATTGATGTTTGAAAATTGGCGATCTATTAAAACATTTATATTTTGAACCGTAAATTCTTTATCTTCTTTTTTTAACTTAAATGTTCCATTTTCAATAACCCATTTATCCAATTCGGATATCTTGCGAAAAATCTTTTTAACCCGTTGATAATCCCGTTGCCCATCCTTTCCGGTATAGGACGATGCTTCTTCATCAACCTCATCCAAATCAATAAAGATTTCCGGTTGGTCAAAATAAACTTCATTCGGGTATAATTTACCCCGTATCAAATCAAGAAATGAAAAGGAAAAAGAACCGGACGGGACATTAATAACCTCTGTATCTTTCTTAAAAAACCGAGCATTTTCCATACGGATTTCGAAAATCTTTTTCTTGTGAAAGGCTGTTATTAAATAAAATTTTTCGCTTTCAAATGAAAGGTTCGGATTGTCTTTTTGAATTGTCTGTTGAAAGGTTGGAATCAAAAATTTTAAATCCACCGGATTTTGGGATACATACCAAACAAACAATGAAAAAGTAACGATAAAAAAAGCTAAAATCGTTTCAATAATTCTGAAAATACTTCTTTTAATCAAACGAATGGGTTTAACCATTTGTTCCGATTCCTTTCATTAAAGCTTCTTTTAAAAACAAATCAATATCTCCGTCCAAAACAGCTTTTACATTGGATGTTTCAGCCTCTGTTCGTAAATCTTTTATCATTTGATAAGGTTGTAAAACATAAGATCGAATCTGATGTCCCCAACCGATTTCACTTTTAGATGCTTCCACCGCCTCTATTTGAGCTTGTTTTTTTCGTAATTCAAATTCATATAATCTGGCTCGAAGCATTGCCCAAGCTTCATCTTTGTTTTGAAATTGAGAACGTTGGTTTTGACATTGAACAACAATTCCTGTCGGCAAATGCGTAATCCGAATGGCAGATGAAGTCTTATTAACATGTTGCCCGCCAGCACCGGAAGCCCGATAAGTATCAATCCGACAGTCTTCCGGATTAATTTCAACCCGAATTGTATCATCAACCACCGGATAAACCCACACAGATGCGAATGATGTATGACGACGGGCATTGGCATCAAATGGAGATATTCGGACCAACCGATGAACACCACTTTCACATTTTAACCAGCCATAAGCATTATGTCCCTTTATTTTTAAAGTAATAGACTTAATTCCGGCTTCTTCCCCATCAGTGGTGTCCATAACTTCAACCCCATAACCGTGTTTATTGGCCCAAAAATCATACATCCGATATAACATTGATGCCCAATCCATCGCTTCCGTTCCACCGGCACCGGCATGAATTTCCAAAAAGCAATCGTTTGAATCCGCTTCACCGGATAAAAGACTTTCTAATTCTTTTTCAGAAACAACTTCTTTTTCTTTTTCCAAATCAAAAATTATCTGATTTATCATCTCTTCATTGCCTTCAGCTTCTGCCATTTGAGCCAATTCTGTTGTGTCTTTAACAAATTGTGATAAATTTTGAACAAAATCAATATGATCTTGCAATACATTTTTTTCCGTTGTTAATTTTTGGGCCCGTTGCGGATCGTCCCATAAATTCACATCCAATATTAAAGCTGTTAACTCTTCCAACCTTAACAAGGCTTCTTCATAATTCAAGCGTCCTTTTATCGTATCCAGTGATTCCGAAATATCATCTATTTTTTTTTGAATATCAGCACGCATTTAATAAAACCCTCCCATATCCGGCACATGATCTTGTTTGATTGTAATATCCGCCCCCACAATCGGTGTCGGATTATTTAAATCCGTTTCCTGACGAAATGCTTCCAATAACACACTTTTTTCACCTGTTTTAGCCGGCAAACCAGTCGTATAATTAACCAATACCAACTTCACCCCTTTGGGTATCCGGAATGGCATATCGGCCGTATTTTTCAAAGCCTGTTTCATAAAATCACGAAAAATCGGACCAGCCACCACAGAACCCGTTTCCTTGGCTCCCAAGGTCTGATTATCATCAAAACCCACCCAAATACCGACAACCAAATCCGGAGAAAAACCAATGAACCAAGTATCCAAACTGTCATTACTCGTTCCACTTTTACCAGCCAAAGTTTTGCCGACGGCTTTGGCTATTTTTCCGGTTCCCCGATCCACAACACCTTTCATAATATTGACCATTTGATATGCGGAAACCGGATCTTGTACCTGTTGCCTTAAATCCGGAATGTTTGGAACCTGGTTATCCTTAGCTTCCTCACCCGTACAATTTTCGCATGCCCGAGTATCGTACTTATAAATTGTTCTACCACTTCGATCCTGTATCCGGTCAATAAATATCGGCGATATCTTTTTCCCGCCATTAACCAGCATTGAATAAGCTGTCGTCATTTTTAAAAGTGTCGTTTCACCCGAACCGATGGAGTAAGATAATAATGGCTGATAGGTGTCTGAAATCCCAAATTTTTTAACATATTGAACCACCTTATCCATCCCCACAGCCTGTGCCAAGCGAATCGTAATTAAATTTCGAGAAGCCTCTATCCCCTTGCGAAGAGTTGTCGGTCCATAAAATACCTTTGTATAATTCATCGGTTTCCATTTGGGCATCCCGGGGCCTTGATCAATAACAAGCGGTGCATCCAAAACCAGTGATGACGGATTATATCCGTTATCCAACGCCGTCAAATAAACAATCGGTTTAATGGATGAGCCCGGTTGACGATAAGCCTGTACGGCCCGATTAAATTTTGATTTTTGAAAATCAGAACCACCCATCATGGCCAGTACACGTCCCGTGTGCGGATTCATCGCAACTAGAGCACCTTGAACAGTCGGGTATTGTTGTAAAGAATAAAACCCTTGTTCTTTTTGATTGGCAACATAAACAACATCACCGATACTTAAAACATCCGATGGTTGTTCGATTTTATCACCAACATATCCTTTTTGTGTCGGTTTTCTGGCCCATTTTAATTCCGACAAGGGAATTTGTCCGTCAAGCAATTCATCATCCTTTAATACACTGATTTGGGCAATTTCAGGTGTTATTCCCTTTACCACGGCAATATACCAATTATCTGGAATATAAGGCGGTATCTCAATTGATTTTAAATTTTCTAAACTGATTTCTTCAATATGCTTAACGGGTCCCCGATATCCGTGCCGACGATCATAGGCAACCAATCCGTCAAAAAGAACCTGTACGGCAATTTTTTGTAAGTTCGGGTCTAATGCCGTTCGAATGCTTAATCCGCCGTGATATAAAGCCTCATTACCATATTGTTTTTCAACCATTTTGCGAACTTCTTCACTGTAAAATTCAGCATCTTCGGCCACTTCATTACCGACATATCCCGTCATTTCAAGGGGTGCTTTTAATGCTTCATCCAATTCTTGTTTTGTAATATACTTATCTTCATACATCCGCCCCAAAACATAGTTCCGCCGTTTGACGGCTGCATCATGATTTCGAACGGGGTGATAATTATTCGGGCCTTTGGGCAAGGCTGCCAAATAAGCCATTTCGGGAAGTGTCAACTCATCCACAGATTTATTAAAATAAGTCATTGCCGCCGAAGCCACACCATAAGACCGTTGCCCCAAGAAAATTTGATTAAGGTAAAGTTCCAAAATATGCTCTTTTGTAAAGGCTTGCTCCATTTTTTTCGCCAAGAGCATTTCTTTTATTTTTCGAACAATTGACACCTCATTTGATAAAAAGAAGTTTTTCGCAACCTGTTGAGTAATTGTTGATGCACCAACGGGACGTTTATTCGTTCCCCAATTTTTAACATTAACAACAATTGCACGAACAATACCCAAATAATCCACACCCGAATGAGAATAAAAATGTTTATCCTCTGCGGAAACAAAGGCTTTAACTAACTTATCCGGCATTGCCGATATGGGTAAAAATACACGTTTTTCGGAAGCATATTCTTCCAGCAAAGAGCCATCGGACGAATACACCCTTGTTGTCGTTAAAGGCTCATAAACCTTTAACTGTTGATAATCTGGCAATGTTGCGTTGTAATAATTCATTATCAATATCAACGCAATAAATCCGATTAAACTGCCGAAAAAAAACATACCGGCCAACGCCGAAAAAAATCTGAGTATAAAATGCTTTTTCATAGCGGAGATTATAGGGTAAATTTTATCTTAAATCAAGTTCTTTTTCCCTCATCAATAAAAAATATATTTTTTTTTAAATAGGACTTGAAATTATTTTTTTATTTGGTTATATTCCCTTTAAAAGGAGATTAATATGAAACTTTTATTTGTTGCCAGCGAATCTTATCCGTTTATTAAAACCGGCGGTTTAGGTGATGTCGTTTCGGCTTTACCAAAATACTTACAAAAATCCGGCGTGGAAGTTCGTTTAATCTTACCCTTATATTCGGCAATTAATCGAGAAGCCCACAAAATTGTAAAACTTTATGATAATGCTTGTGTCTGGATGGGGAATTGCCAAGAATTTTATTCAGTTTATACTTCGAATGAGGCTGGTTATCCCGTTTATTTTATTGAATTCAATAAATATTTTGAACGCAACGGCATCTATCATGATAATTTTTCACATGAAGAATATAAAGATAACGGCTTTCGATACGCATTCTTTTGTCGGGCAGCCATGCAATTAGCCAAAGACATCAACTATTGTCCGGATGTAATCCATGTTCATGATTGGCAAACCGCATTATTATGCTATTACTTAAAGAAATGGAACGATCCGTTTTTCTATGGTGTCAAAAGTGTTTTGACAATACACAACCTGCCCTATCAAGGTATTTATTCCCAAGCCATGATACCTTATGCCGGTATTGATTGGCGGGATTTTAATATGTCCTGTTATGAGCATTATAATCAAGTCAATATATTAAAGGGTTCTTTATGGTTTGCTGATAAAATTACAACGGTTTCTCCGGCTTATGCCCGTGAAATTTTATCCCCGATCGGCGGTGCCGGCCTACATTGGCTTTTACAACAACGACAAAGCGATATTTCCGGAATTCTTAACGGAATTGATATGGATTCATGGAATCCGGCAAAAGACGAACTCATTGCCTATCCTTATGACATTAAAACATATAAAAAAGGCAAAATGGAAAATAAAAAAGTTCTTCGGGATTGCTTCGGATTACGACATGATGACTCTCCGGTATTTTCCATGGCGGTCCGTTTATCCGAGCAAAAAGGACTTAAAATATTCACAGAATGTGTTGAGGGTATTTTAAACAACATGAATACTCAAATGATTGTTATGGGGGATGGCGAAATTTGGGCACAAGCTTATTTCCAAAATCTTTCCAATCGGTATCGAGGACGTTTCAGTTATAACCGTTTTAACGGAAAGCTGGAACATATGTTAGATGCCGGTAGTGATTTTACAATGCTTCCATCATTATACGAACCATGTGGATTAAAACAAATGTATTCACAACGATATGGCACTTTACCGATTGTCCGTTCTACTGGTGGATTGGCGGATACCGTTCATAATTACAATGAACAAAATGGGGACGGAACCGGCTTTAAGTTCCATGAGATTTCTTCATCCGCTTTATACAACACGGTCGGATGGGCCAATTCAACTTATTGGGATCGTCCGGACCATCTGGACAATCTGCGTCAAAACGCAATGAAACAAGATTTCTCTTGGCTGAAATCAACCGGTCAATATTTGGATTTATATCACACAGCGGCTAAAAAAGAAGATTAAATTATCGAGTCTTTTGAAATGCTATTTCTAAAATTCTTTGAATAGGTTGACCGTATGTAATCGGCGAATCCGACGGTCTGTCCGGAAATTTACCAATTTCCAATTTAATCGTCAAATTATTTTCCTTGATAAATTTTTCCATTTGTTCCCTTAAAGACACGGCTTTACCCGAACAACAATTTAAAATACCGCTCATATCCGAAACAACAACACCGGCGATTTGTTTTCCCAAATCCCGAACATGTATAAAATCATATTTCTTTTCACCCGTCACAAACGGAAAAGTTTTTTGTCCATTCCGAGCAGCTTGCAATACTTTACCAAAAACAGATTTACTGTTTTCATCATCCCCATAAATATAATAACACCGCATCCATTGAAGGTTCGTATTCGTTCCCTTTGTTTTTAAAAGAGCATACTCTCGCAAAGAATTTTTAGCCCATCCATAGGGATTTGTTGGACGACATACCGTTTGTTCGTCAATTCCACCCTCATGATATCCGACCTCATGCATTGTTCCGATGACACCCAAATTCCGAACTTTATTTTGAATGGCCATATCAATGAAACGACAGTGATTTGAAAGGTTATCACGGTGGGCATCGCTATTGTGTTTAAAACCGTCTTTCCATGCCAAATGAACAATCGCATCCGATTTTGACATCATATCATTTATCAATGAATTATTTTTTTCATCAAAAATATCAATAGAGTATTTAGTCGCCCGATTATCAATTCGACTTTCATTTGAACCAATAGCCACAACTTCATGACCATTATCCAATAAAGCCTTTACAACCCATGGCCCGATATATCCGGAAGCCCCTGTGACCAACACTTTCATTTTTAGTCCTTTCTTTTAAACAGAGGCATCATAACATAAAAAATCTTTTTTGTCTACCAATTATGCATCATCAACTCAAAATACCCCATTTCATGAGCACAACTGGGGCATAAAGCTGGCGGTTTTTCACCCACAAAAGAATAGCCACAATTTCGACATTGCCAAAGTGTATTTTTTTCCCGATGAAATAAACGATTATTTTCCAACAAATCATAAAAATCCCGATATCGTTGTTCGTGATTTTTTTCGGCAACAATCACTGATTTAAAAACACCGCTGATTTCTTTAAAACCTTCCATTTCGGCAACCTTTTCAAATTCAGGATATAAAACGGAATTTTCATAGTGTTCTCCGTTAATTGATTCCAATAAATTACCTTTCGTATCCGCAATAATACCCGCCGGATATAAGCCACAAACTTCCAATTCTCCACCTTCCAAAAACTTAAAGAAACGTTCCGCATGTTCTTTTTCTTGATTCGCCGTTAATTCAAAAATAGAGCTAATTTGCATTAAACCTTCTTTTTTCGCTTTTGAGGCATAAAAAGTATATCTGTTGCGAGCCTGTCCCTCTCCGGCAAAAGCAATTAATAAATTTTTCTCTGTTTGACTTCCTTTTATTGATAACATGATAATCCTCCCTTGATTTAAAAGATAAGGGATGGGATTTAAAATAAAAGATTCAATATATCTTAAATAATAAAAAATTATGTCTTTTGATGATAAATATCGTCATGAATAACCGAAAGCTTTTTTTGAGATATCCGAATCGGATTTCTTTTCTCTCGCAAATATATGACAACATTTCCAATCGGATTATTTTTTTTAGCCAACATAGAAGCCGTATATCCATCATTATTTTTTATTTGGGTCTTTGCACCATTTTTTTCCAAAATTTTATACTCATCCAAATAATTATTTTCGGCGGATAACAATAATGCCGTATTTCCATCATAATCTCGTCTTTCAAGAATTTCAGGTAAATTATTTTTTTTCCGTCCTTCTTCAATAATAAATTCCATAATCTTCGTCCGACGATTAAATACCGCATACATTAACATCGTATAACCATGAGTGTCCGCATTCCCGAAATAAGAGTTTTGTTTTAATATTTTTTTGATTTCAGAATCCGGTTGTGTCCAATCTATTCCGTCATTTCTTTTCCAAGAATCCATTATTTTTCCTTCCTTTAAAAAACAAGATTGGATTATATCAGATTTTTCTCTAAAAATCAACCCGCAAAAAAAAGACGGTCACCGACCGATGACCGTCTCTTATAAAACATTTTTTAAAGTTATTTTTTAGGACTGAAAATTGCAGGTCCTTTAACCCCTTTTCCTTTAACCGGAACTGGATTAATTTTAACTTCTTTAACAGGTTCAGATTTTGGTGCAACCTTTGGTGCATCAGTCTTTGAAACTGTTTTTGTTTTCTTCGCGGCTGTTTTGGGAGCAGTTTTCGATTTCACTGCTTTTGGAGCAGAAGCCTTTTTGGCCACTGTTTTTTTGACCGGCATAATCCGTGCACAAGCCATCGCCCAATGTTCGTCAGCCCGTCCATCTGGACGGCCTTCGGCCTCCCAAATATAATAGGCTGCAACAGCAATTTCTTCATTTATATCAGACATGTCTATCTCCTTTTAGATCTGTATTACAGGATAGATTATAATATCTATTAAAAAAAAAACAAGCATTTTTTTTATTAATTTCAATATTTTTATAAAATAATTTCCTGTTTGACAGGTAAACCGCAAAAATCAGCCTTTGTCAAACCGCTAATCCAGACTTGGGACGGATAGTCTTTAATCTTTTCAAAAACTTGACGGGTACGAACCTCGTCCAAATGAGCCGTCAATTCATCCAGCAACAGAATGGGGTATTTCCCCTTTTCAATACCGATTAATTGACACTGTGATAATATAATTGAAATCAAAAGGGCTTTTTGTTCACCCGTTGAACAAACATGAGCCGGTAAATTATTTAATGTATTGATTACTGAAAAATCACTGGACGAAACAGAGGGAATGTTTTGCCCATTGGCTACATTTTTTCTGTTTTGTTTTAAAAAATTCTGATATTCAACTTCAACTTCACCGGCACTTTTCTCTTGAATTTTTTGTTCCAAAAATCCGCTCAATGAAATTCGAGCCGATGGAAAATTATCTGTGTTTTTAGCCTTTAAAATTTGTCCCAATCGTTCAACGATATCAACCCGATTCGCCGATATCGCCACCGAGAGAGACGCTATATTTTTTTCAACAGATCGTAGCCACACCTCGTCCCGTTGACCTTGACGACACATTAATAACCAACTTCGCCACATTGTTTGGTATTGAGAGACAAGATTTAAGTGTTCGGAATCATAAGCACCAACCAATCGATCCATAAAACGACGGCGAGAAACCGGTTCGGCGCAAAACAAGCGATCCATTGCCGGTGTCAACCATAAAACAGATAAATAACGAGATAAATCTTTTTGTTGATTGATTTTTTTTCCGGAAATCTTAATTTGGCGATGAACATCCGTTTCACATTTTCCCGTACCAATGCCTATGGTCAAATTATCATGAATCACATCGGCATATACCGCCCAAGACTTTTCGCCGGCCATACACAAGTCAGACCCTTTTGCACCACGCAATCCACGACCGGGAGCCAAAAAAGACACAGCTTCCAACAGATTTGTCTTTCCCGCACCGTTTCGACCGATTATAACAACCGGTTTATTTAATTCTAATTCTAAACTTAAATCCCGATATGAACGAAAAGTTGATAATTTAAGCTTTAAAATTCCACAATGCATTATACTCTCATCGGCATGAGGACATACAAAGCCGTTTTGTCATTTGCATCTTCGATAATCACCGGAGCTGTCGGAGAAGATAAAGAACATTGAACAGTCGATCCCTTAACATTAGACAAAATATCCAATAAATAACGGTAATTAAATCCGATTTCCATTGTTTCATCATCATATCCGACTTCAATTTCATCACTGGCAGAACCTTCATCCGCATTTGATGAAGATAAAACCATTTTCCCTTTTGAAAGTTGGATTTTAATACCCCGAGATTTTTCCGATACCACAGCAACCCGATCAACAACCGTTGTTAATAAATTGGAATCAACAGTTAATGTTTTATCATTATTTGTCGGGATAACTTTTTCGTATTCCGGATATTGTCCGTCAAGCAAGCGAGACGACAAAACAACATCGCCGACAGAAAAACGAATCTGGTTTTGAGAAACAGATAAAACAACATCCTGATTGTATTCGGCAATTAATTTCATCATTTCGCCGATTGTTTTTCGAGGGATAATAACACCCGCCATTGACGAAGCCCCTTCGGGCAGATTTACAAAAGCATTAGCCAAACGATGTCCGTCCGTTGCCACCGCCTTTAATTCTTTTTCGGTGGTATGTAGATAAATTCCGTTTAAATTATATCTTGTTTCTTCTGTTGATACAGCAAAAACGGTCCGTTCAATCAACGATAAAATTTCGGCAGCCGTCAACTTGAATGTGACAGAAGCATCTTCGATATTCATTATCGGAAAACCATCTGTCGGCAAAGTCGGCAAGGAGAAGCGACTCCGACCGGAGGATACCATCAACAAATTATCCTTCATTGAGCAAGAAATCATTGCACCGTCTGATAATTTTTTAACAACTTCATACAATTTATGAGCTGATACCGTAATTTCCCCTTCCTCGGCAGACAACAAATCAACTTTATCGGAAATTTCAATTTCATTATCCGTTGCCCGAAGGGTTAATTTATTATCCTTTACCGACAACAAAACATTTGCCAAAATGGGAATTGTTTGTCGACGTTCAACAACATTTTGGACATGGGAAAGTGCTTTTAATAAATCATTACGTGCAATATCAAACTGTATCATATTATTCTCCTGTTTTATTTTTATACCTTATTATACAAAATAATATTTAAAAAAGCAAAGTTTTTTTTAATGTATTTTTTCTTGTTCGGCAATTTCTTTCATTTTCGCCATTTTTAAAGCCTCACGAACACGGATTCGTTCAATACTAATCGCTTCCATATAGCGTTCTCGCCTATCTTTTATTCGTTGGCGAATTTCATCTTGACGCTGGCGAATTTCGATATCATGTTGAACCTTTTCCATATAATCCAACATATACTTTTGCATATTCTGACGGGCCTGTTGAGCAATACTTTTAAACAAAGCCGTCGATAATTGATCATTATTACCCATTGTTCGAACCCTAAAACGTCCGAAAATCAATGTTTTTTCAATATCCGGTGACAATTCCATCGCACGGGTAAACGCCCGATTGGCTAGACGAGCATCAAAAAATCCGGCTAATACCCCCAGATGAAATGCTGTATTTGAGGCTTCTTTTCGAATATAATCCAAAACCATTTTTTCCCGAGTCGCCCAAACCATTTTTTGTTTTTTATACAATTCCTTTTCCAATAATTTCAGCATCCGTTTGGGTTCGCCTTTTAATAAATAATTCCATGCCTGTGTATATTCTTTTTGTTTTTTATCACCTTTTTTCAACATTTTGGCGGCAACCATCGAACGACAGGCCCGCACAGTTGATATAAACGGCATAATATCAATATTAGACATTGGAATCGGCAACATTTTACAAATCACATTATCAGCCATTCCGGCATCAACCAATGAAGCAACTTCGACATATAAACTTTCGAATTTCGCACCCCGCCCGATTTTTGATGATTTTTTAAATAAATCATATAATTCTTCGGTTTTATTCATTTGTTCTTCGGAATACAAATTATCCCAAAAAACGCTTCTGAAATTACTTCGATGAAGTTTTAATTTTCGATGAATATAAACTGTCCGAGCAATACCGAAAACAAATAAAAAAAGGATAAATAAAACAACCCACCAAACAACGGTCGGGTATTTATGATATGTTTCAAGACACCAATCCCAAAACATATTCAAGATACCTTCATTTTTTTTATCTTGTTGCAACAAATCAGACATCTTCATTTTTATGGATTATATATCAAAAAAAATGTTTTGAGAAGTAAAAACTTTTTTCTTAACGACTTATTAAGGAAAAAATAGTAAAATTATCTTCAAAAAGGAAGATTTAAAATGAAGAAATTATCCATCAAGGATTTAAAACCGAATAACCCGTTATTCTCATCCGATATATCGACGTCAAATGATATTCCGACCGATTTAGATGTTATCGGACAAGAAACGGCTCGGGATGCTTTGTTATTCGGATTAAATATGCCATTTGACGGATATCATATTTTATGTATCGGTTCAAACGGTATCGGTAAAAAACATATGGCACTACAATTGGCCCGAAAAGTTTCCTCTACCATGCCTGCCGGAGAAGATTGGTGTTATGCCCCCAATTTTGAACATCCATATCGTCCGCTTTCTCTTTCTTTCCCATCTGGCAAGGGGAAATTTTTTGTTAAAGAAATCCAACATTTATTGGCTTTGCTGAAAGAGGCTTTGCCCACATTATTCTTTTCAAAAGAATATCTGGCAGAGTATTCCAAAATCAAAGAATACTTTAAAAAATCCGAAGAAAATTTCTTTAAAAAAATCCAACAATTATCCAAAGGGCGAAAGAATGTTTCCGTTATGAAAACCAGTGCCGGCGTGGTCGTTGCGCCACTTTATTACGGTAAAGTTTTGGATTCGACTTCTTTTGACAAATTGCCATTAAACACCCGAAAAAAAATTATAATCCAAATGCAATCCGTCCAACAAGAACTTCAAAAAATTCCTCATCCGGATTGGGAAAAAGAAGAAGTCTGTGCCATCAATTCATTAAAAGAACATTTTATTCGACAATTTTTAAAAAATGCATTTAAAGATTTGGAGAAAAAATATATTCAAAATCAACCCGTTGCTTCTTTTTTAAATACGCTATCCGAAGATATTTTTGAACATGTTGATTTTTGGACCAAACAACCTTTTGATGATACACTTTTATCAAGATATCAAATTGATCTGTTTTTAAAACATTCTTCCAGCGAAAAAGCACCCGTTGTTTTATTGCAAAATCCGACTTTACCCGCTTTGTTGGGACAAATTGAAGCCGATAAGCCGATTTGCTTGATTAAACCCGGCGCCCTTCATTTGGCCAACGGCGGTTTTTTGATTATTGAGCTGGCGGACTTAATCGACCATCCCAAAACCTTTGCGGCGTTAAAAAAAGCCGTCAAGACAAAGAAGATTTTTATTGAACAAGCCGATGATGATCGCCAGCTCAACAAATCTTTTATCTTAGAGCCGCAAGCCATTGATTTGAACATCAAAATTATTTTAATAACGACACCGGAAACATTAAATACATTCGTTACCAACGATCCGGATTTCTATGATTTATTCAAGGTCCATGCGTCGTTTACGGACAGTTTAGATTTGTCAAAAAAAATGGTATCCCGATATTTGACACAATTATCAACTTTGGTTCATAAATATCATCTTCATCCCTTAACAAAAGAAGCAATGACGGATATTTTAAGATACTCTCAACGGTTGACACAAAATCAAAAGAAACTTTCTGCAATTTCTTCGGAAATATCTTCTTTAATCAAAGAAGCCAATTATATTTCTATCCTCAATAAAAGCAAAAATATTTCACATCAACATATTCAGACGGCATTAGATAATCGAAACACCAGAAATTCGTTAACTTATAAAAAGCTTTTGGAAAAATTCAAAAAACAAATTATCCAGTTGGATTTATCTACCCCTTCTGTCGGTCAAATCAATATTTTATCTGTTTTTACGGAAATGGGACAATCTTTCGGGCGAGTTTATAAATTAAGTGTATCCAGTGGTATCGGTCAAGGGAAAATTATTGATATTGAACGAGACGCTTGTTTGGGCGGACCGATTCATTCCAAGGGAATTTTAATTTTATCTTCACTCATTCACGGTCTTTTTGCGCAAAAAGTTCCCCTATCAATGTCCGCTTATATTGCGATTGAGCAATCATATAATTTTATTGACGGGGACAGTGCTTCTTGTGCCGAGGCCTTTGCGTTGATTTCTTCTTTGGCCGACACACCAATTAATCAATCTTTTGCCTGTACCGGCTCAATCAATTCAATGGGACAAATTCAAGCCATCGGATGCGTCAATGAAAAAATTGAAGGATTCTTTGATTGCGCACAAGCAATTAATCCGGAACAAAAAATTTCTGTATTAATCCCCGCCTCAAATGTCGAAAATCTTGTTTTAAGAAATGATGTTATCGAAGCCGTACGAAAAGGTTTGTTGACGATTTATGCCATTGATAATTTGGATGAAGGCTTGGAATTATTGACTGGCGTTAAGGCCAAAGAAATTTTTAACAGAGCCACAAAAAAACTTGAAAAATTTTATAAAATACAAAAGGATTTAAAATGATACATGCTTCATGTGTTGCCTTCGGGAAAAAAGGTGTTTTAATTTTCGGGAAATCGGGATCGGGTAAGTCTGATTTGTCTTTACGCCTGATTGATATGGGGGCGAAGCTGGTTGCGGATGATCAGGTTATTTTAAAAAATTATAAAGGACATTTATTAGCCACTTGTCCCAAAAGCATTATTGGAAAGATAGAAGCTTATGGATTGGGAATACTAACACTTCCTTTTCGAAAAAAAGTCTATATCCATACCGTCGTCGAAATTAAATCAAAGGTCGACAGAATGCCGGAAACAGAATACTTTACATATGATGGGGTCAAAGTTCCCAAAATAAAATTACCGGCTTTTGAAATATCCAGTCCGATAAAAATAAAATTATTTCTTGAAAAGAAATTAAAATCGGATTAAGATAAAGCCAAAGGAAGAAAAAAAATGATTGGAATTGTTTTAATTTCCCATGGGCGTCTGGCCGATGAAATGTTGTTGGCTATGGAACATATTATGGGACCTCAAAAAGATATCGAAACGGTTTGCATCTTATCCGATGAAAACATTGAAGGCAAAAGAGATGAACTTTTTCAAAAAGTTAAATCTGTCAACTCCGGTTCAGGGGTAGCCATATTAACGGATATGTTCGGCGGAACACCATCTAATTTAGCCATATCCTTAATGAACGAACCCAAAGTTGATGTTTTGGCCGGTCTTAATCTGCCAATGTTAATTAAGTTGGTTAAAGTTCGTGAAAAGCCATTAGATATGGCATTAACGGATGCGATGTTATCCGGACAAAAATATATCACCAAAGCATCGGATTTACTCAAATGACAGAAGTTTGTTCCACTTTGACTATTTTAAATAAAAAAGGTCTTCACGCTCGGGCCGCTGCCTCGTTGGTGAAACAGGCCGAACGATTTAAATGTGATATTTGGGTTGAAAAGGACGGACAGAAAGTATCCGGACGTTCGATTATGGGGTTAATGATGTTGGTCGGAGCTCAAGGGACACAAATCAAAATTACATGTAATGGAAAGGATGCCCCCTTTGCTTTGGATACATTGGTCAATTTAGTAAATTCAAAATTTGGTGAAGATGAGTAATTTAGACTTAAAAAACACCCTTTCAATAAAGGGACGTTATTGGGCATTAAAAGAAGCATCCGATGATTTAACTTCTGTCATCATGCGTCAATTTAATTTACCGATGATTATTGCACAAATTTTATCCACTCGTGAATTAAACCCATCTGAAATTGAAACCTTTTTAAATCCGAAAGATTCTGATTTTCCCAATCCTTTTTTATTAAAAGATATGCCCAAAGTTGCAGATCGAATTGCCCGTGCAATTATCAATACAGAGAATATCGGGATTATGGGCGATTATGACGTTGATGGAGCAACATCATCATCCATATTAGCGATTTATTTGTCCAAATTGGGGATTAAACCCCATATTTTCATTCCGGATCGCAATGACGGATACGGTCCGAACATTCCAAAAATGCAACAATGGGATAAGGAAGGAATTTCATTGGTTATTACTTCCGACTGTGGAACTTCTGCTTTCGAGGCTATTGATTTTTGGACCTCTTTGGGAAAAGATGTGATTATTATCGATCATCATGAACCGGCTTTAACTTTACCCAACGCTTATGGTATTATTAACCCCAAAAGATTGGATGAAGATAAAGATGATCCGACACATAATATGGCCGCCGTCGGTGTTATGTTCTGGGTACTTCGTGCTGTTAATGCCCTGTTGGATAAAAAATATCATTTTTTCGATAATCAAAAAAAACCTTTTTTAAAGTCTTTTTTGGATTTAGTGGCTTTTGGGACGGTTTGTGATGTTGTTCCGTTAAACGGAATTAACCGTTGGCTTGTAAAAACAGGACTTGAACAACTTCGTTCCACTCAAAATTTGGGCTTAAAAACATTAATATCATTATCCGATATTTCGGGACATATTACATCTTATCATTTGGGGTATATTTTAGGTCCTCGTATTAACGCGGCTGGTCGTATCGGACAATCAGACTTGGGTTGTAAATTACTACTGTCCCAAAATACTTTTGAAGCCATGCAAATCGCCGAAAAATTAGCCGATTTAAATCAAGAAAGACGAAATATCGAAGACGATGTCTTATCACAAGCCATAAAACAGGCTGACGAATTAATTTCTCAAAACAAGCCTTTCCTTCTTATTCGCGGTCAATCTTGGCATCAAGGTGTCGTTGGAATTATTGCCGGACGCTTAAAAGATCGTTATCATTTACCAACTTTTGTTTTAAGTATTGAAAATGGTGAAGTTAAAGGTTCTTGCCGTTCAATAGAAGGTATTGATTTGGGCACAATAATAATTCAGGCAATGGATAAAAAAATCCTGACCAAAGGGGGCGGTCATAAAATGGCAGCCGGTTTTTCATTAAATACAGACAAAATAGATGACTTTGAACAATTTTTATTTGACCAGATTTCCCCCCTTATTGAAGGGGCCAAAGAAAAAACTAAAATAAAATTTATTGATGCGGCATTAGATATTAACGGAATAAATCAAAATTTAATCAATGATTTAAAAAATCTTGAACCTTTTGGTGAAGCTAATCCGGAACCCATATTTTTAATGCAAGATATATCCATTGTTCATACAGTTTCAACTCGTGGCGGACATATTGCAATGTACTTAACCGGAAATGGCGGTCAAAAAGTTGAAGCCATTTGTTTTAAGGCTGAAAATACGCCAATGGGAGATGTGATATTAAACCATCAACGAGACGACAAGTTTCACTTTATCGGCAACTTAAAAGAAACAATTTATAACGGCAAAACTAAAATTCAATTTATCGTTTTAGACGGCATTAAAGCTTCGTGAAGTTTTTCTAAAACTTTTTGAACTCCAATCAAACGATCTTTTTCATTAGGCCAAGATCTTGAAATAACGACCTGATGAGTTGTCGTCAACCGAGCCAATCCCAATTGACTATTTAAAAACATAACTAATCCGGCCGGATTCGGACATTTATTTTTCCAGAAAGTGATAACCATACCTTTTTCACCCGCATCACATTTATCAATCATCAATGTTTGACAAATCATTTTTATTTTCATCACTTCTATTAAATCATTCACCATTGCCGGAACAGAACCAAATCGATCAATCATCTCTTCGTAAATTTCTTCCAATTCTTGTTCTTTTTTAACCGAAGCTAAGCGATGATAAAAAGACAGCCGAACATTTAAATCATTGATATAATCGTCCGGAATCATTACGGAAACTCCAATTGAAATTGTCGGTGAAAATTCCATCATATCCGTTTCTTGATTTTTTAATTTATAAACCGCATCAACCAACATCTTTTGGAATAATTCAACACCAACTTCCTGAATGTGTCCGGATTGTTCCTTTCCCAACAAATTACCGGCGCCACGAATATCTAAATCATGTGAGGCCAATGTAAATCCAGACCCCAATTTTTCCAAGCTTTGCATCACGGATAACCGTTGATAGGCCGATGGGGAAAGTTTTAAACCAAACGGCGTTGTTAAATAGGCATAGGCTTTCAAAGATGACCGCCCCACCCTTCCTTTTAGCTGATACAATGCCGCCAAACCGAACAAATGAGCCTTATGAACAATAATCGTATTCACATTCGGCATATCCAGACCGGATTCAATAATACTGGTTGCCAATAAGACTTGACTTTTCCCTTCTGAAAAATCCAACATTATTTTTTCCAATTCACTTCCACTCATTCTTCCATGCGCTTGAACAATTCGAATATCCGGAATAACCTCATTTAAAACCTGCATTAAATCCGGCATATCCGATATCCGAGGACAAACATAAAATACCTGTCCCCCTCGTTCCACCTCTCGGCGAATAATTTGAGCAATCCGAACCCGATCAAAAGGCATAACAAAAGTACCAACTTCCAATCTGGACAGTGGCGGCGTTGCAATAATACTTAACTCTCGAACCCCTGTTAAAGACAATTGAAGCGTTCTAGGAATGGGAGTCGCCGTCAATGTTAAGACATGAACACCTTGAGAAATTTCTTTCAGACGTTCCTTGTGAGCCACTCCGAAATGTTGCTCCTCATCCACAATGACCAGCCCCAATCGATTAAAAGATATATTTTTTGAAAGCAATGCATGTGTTCCGATAACAATATCCACCATACCGGATTTTATTTCACTTTGGATTAATTTTTGATCTTTGGACGAAACCAATCGTGATAATTGTGCAATCCGAAAACCAAACCCATCAAACCTTTTTTTAAACAATTCAAAATGCTGACGCGCCAATAAAGTTGTCGGTGCAATTAAGGCCACCTGATACCCCGAACTTGCGACCAAAAAGGCAGCTCGTAATGCCATTTCCGTCTTTCCGAAACCGACATCCCCACAAACCAATCGATCCATCGGATGAGCCGATTCGAAATCCGATAAAATATCATCCATCGTTTTTTCTTGATCCGGTGTTTCAACATATGGGAATCTGGCACAAAAATCTGCATACAAACCCAATGGCGGTAATATCTTTTCAACGGTAATGGATTTACGTTTGGCTTCAATATCTATCAGTTTTTGAGCCATTTCAAATAAATTCTTTTTGACTTTTTCCCGTCGGGATTGCCATAAAGAAGAACCTAATTTATCCAATTTAGTTCCGTTATTTTCCCCATATCGGGTCAACAAATCCAAATTATTCACCGGAACAAATAAAACATCTTTATCCGCATATAAAATTTTAAGGCAATCCACCTTTTGTCCGCTGATTGAAACTGTTTCAAGCCCTTGGAATTCACCGATACCATGAGACAAATGAACAATTAAATCTCCTATATTTAAGCTGGAAACATCCTCGATAAAATTTTCACGACGAGATGGCGCAGGGACTTTTTTAACTACACCTTCCATTTCATGTTGTGTAATTAAATTAAAATCCAAAGATGAAAATCCGTTTTCAAAAGAAGCTATAATCGCTGACGGCATATGATTAATCGCTTCATCAAAAGAATGAGCAACATGAATAGGTATCCCCATATCTTTTAGTAATCCGCATATCCGAAATAATGTTGTTTTATCTGAAAAACTTAAAATAACCTGTCCGTTTTTTTGACGAATATACTTTTCCAACTGAACATGAATATCATTTTTTGATGAACAAAAATCTGTCAAAACCCGACTTTTTTTATCCGGATTTTTGGGGGAAGCAAATGAAGAAAAAACAATTGCTTTTTCCAATATATTTTGACTTTCGTTTTGGGTTAAATAAAGCTCTGGCACCGGCAAAGGACGATAAATATCCGAGCCATCTTTCAAACGAGATTGATAAGCATCGGCAATTTCTGAAATCCGCTCATCAATCTGAATAAAAACATCGTCCCTTAAAACAAGAGTCGCATTCGGACGATAATCAATTAAGGTTTTCATTTCTTCATGGAAAAGCGGTATAAAATTTTCAATTGCCGGCGGTATAATTTTTTGACATATTTTTTCATAGACCAAATCATCAACCCGATAATCAAAGAACTGTTTATATTTTTGACAAAACAATTCCAGTTCGTCAAATGAATATTCAGCTGCCGGATAAATCAAGACCTCATCAACATTGCCTGTGCTTCGTTGGGTTGTCGTATCAAAATATTTTATTTCCTCGATTTCATCTCCAAATAAGTCAATTCGAACCGGCGCCGTTTGTCCCGTCGGGAAAATATCAATAATTCCACCTCTTAACGCAAATTGTCCGACACCATCAACTGTCGAGGTTTTAATATATCCACAAGCTAGTAAAAATTTAATAAACTCATCCAAATTTAAGTTTTGTTTTTTTTCGATTTTAACAAATCTTTTTTTGAAAAAATCCATCGGAGGCAATCGCATCAAAAAGGCATTAACCGAAGTTATAACTATTCCATTATTTGGATTTAAGGCCATTTGGCAAAGAGCCGAAATCCGATCACTTTCCACATCACTGTGAACAGAAACCGAATCATATGGTCCACTATCCCATCCCATCAGGGTAAAGACTTCTATATCCGGCTGAATAAATTTAAGAATATCGGCGGTTTGTTTTATTTCTAAATCTGTATTAACAATATAAATTAAAGATTTTTTTTGACGATATAGCTCAATCAGGGCAAAAATATCATATCCCTTGACCACACCGCCCCAAACCAAATTTTTCCGTTCCATAGTCGCAATATATCTGATTTTTAATAAAATATAAAGTTTTTTTTCATTTTCTTATTGACATTTTGTTTTTTTTTATGTATAAGAAGCTCTGAAAATTAACAAAGGAACGAAAATGTTTGCAATTATTAAAACGGGTTCAAAGCAATATAAAGTCACAAAAGACTCGATTATTGTCATTGAAAAAGTATCTGGGGTTGCCGGCGACAAGGTTGAATTTGACCAAGTATTGATGTTGGATGGAACTGTTGGAACTCCTGTGGTCGATGGCGCAAAAGTTGTGGGTGAAATTGTGAAACAATCTCGTGGTGAAAAGGTGATTGTTTTCAAAAAACGGCGTCGTCAGGGTTATCGTCGTAAAAACGGACACAAACAAGAATTGTCCGTTGTTAAAATTTTGGAAGTTAAGGGGGCATAACAATGGCACATAAGAAGGCTGGTGGTAGCACACGTAACGGACGTGATTCGGAAGGTCGTCGTCTTGGTTTAAAAAAATCCGGTGGTGAAGCTGTTGTTGCCGGAAACATCATTATTCGTCAACGTGGAACAAAATATTATCCGGGCGAAAATGTCGGACTTGGAACAGATCACACAATTTTTGCAACGGCTGATGGTGTTGTTCAATTCAGACGTGCAGAAAAAGACAGAATGTATGTTAGTGTTATCAAAAATTAGTTAATACATCAAGTTATAAAAATACCCGATTTTCATCGGGTATTTTTTGTTTTCAGATATTTTTAAAAAAAATCCTTAATCTTCCGAAGTTAGCGTCTTTTATGTAGGGATATGGCGTATTGTTTAACAATATCATGTCTTCTTTTCGGGGAAATCACGAATCCGAAAAATTTTTCAAATGTTTTGGCATTCTTCGTTTTAACAGTGCGATTAATATAATAAGAAATATCATCCGGATGAAATTTAGAACAGACACCAATTATAGCGTTCATAATTGTCATTCCATTTTGCTGTGGCATGGATATTTTTTCCAAAGAAGGATTTTGTTTTTTTATCCGATACCATAAATTTATTGCTTTAACCGAGTCATAAATATTATGATCATAGTAAAT
Organism: Alphaproteobacteria bacterium; assembly: GCA_045536135.1. Lineage (GTDB taxonomy): Bacteria > Pseudomonadota > Alphaproteobacteria > CAAHEQ01 > UBA3637 > JAZSNA01. The sequence goes on along the minus strand of JAZSNA010000020.1, from coordinate 2,420 downwards.
CTTTTTATATAATTTATGCATATCAACTTCAAAATCTGCCCAACCATTATATTTTTGAAACATTTCATCTTCTTTTGGAAATTGATAATCATATGATATAGAAAATCCCAAAATTTTTCGAGCTTTCCGAGCGGCCTCTTCCGATTGAATACGATTATAGTTTTTGTTTTTAAATTCTTTTGTTATTTATTTCGAGGTCCAGATAAATATTTTTGTCCCATAGCTCTAAACCGGTCATCCATTCTGGAAGCAAAATAAATTTCCAATTCTTCCGGTGGAGAATTATGTTTATTAATCTCATCGACCATAGTATTTATCCCTTTGCCATGGCATTCTATAAATATTATTGATTACTTTTCGACCAAATCGATTATTTTCGTTCAGATAAAATTGCATGAAATCCCCATTTGGCATTAATGCAACAAAATCATCCGAAACCTTAACATTGGCACTTAATTGAATGCCGTACTTTTGTGTTGTATCAATCCACCGTCCCAATAACGCCGGCGGATTGGCCTCATCTATTTGATTAACCGTATGATAAGTCATTAAGTCTTTTTTTTCTTTGGGCAATTGGTCTAAAATCATTAACGATTGTGTTATTCTTTTTTGATTTTGTATAACATTTTCCCCCGGTAAATTAACCGAAGACAAAATAACAGGCGTATGCAGACCTATTTTAGCCAAAACAACATCATCATCTGGCAATAAAATTCCCTTTGTTAAAACCGGAAAGCCCAATGGAGATTGATTATATAAAGAAATAATTACATCTCCTGTATCCGCAGATATAATTTTATCCCGATAAGCCAGCGGATCCGAATCTGTATAAAGTATCGGATTCTGACTTTCGTTTTTCTTTAATATTGACAAAATTTTCAACGCAATCGGATAAGGCATATGACAAACCGGTGCCGTTGCATCAAAAGCACAATGACTACACCGATTATAACATCCGCTGGACAATGAAAGATGAAATTTATCCAACTTTAGGTACTCATTATTTTCCAAAAAGCTTAAATTTTTAAATAAATCTAAATTCAGCAAAAATTTATTAGACGCAAAAAAAGCATCATAAACATAATCATTCGGGTAAATTTTATTTTGAAGTGCTGTTTTTAATCTCTTTAATAACCGTTTTCCGCTCCAAGATAAAATATCCACAGTATCCCCCTTTATCCGAGAATCGTCTGACATCGGAACAGGACATTTTTTATATCCGTCCAAGACTTTTATTCCCCTTTGAATATAGTATTGTTTTATACTGTTTCCCCAAGTATTTTCCGGTTGGTTTAATATTTCTTTAATTTCAGCAGGAATGCTTTTTTCGACATAAAACGGCAAATAGTTTTGAGACTTTAATTGCCGAAGAACTGGAATTGTAAAAATACCATATAACACAAAATCATCCAAATATCTTTGGACTTTTTGCTCGTTTTTTCTGGATAAATAAGCCTCTTTTGCACTGATTTCCATTTTTTGATTATAGCATATTTGACGGAAAAAGTAAATATTGAAAAAAACAGCCCGTTTTGTGGACGGACTGTTTTCTTTTTTGATTTTGCTTATCAGAATTGATAAATCAAACTTAAACGAATGTCATTATATTGAACATCTTCGGAAATTGAAGCGCCAGTTGTTCTGTCTTTGGCACGAGCTTGACCTAAATCAACATAACGATATCCAACATCCATTGCCCAACAATCGTTAATATCATAAGTCATACCGGCTCCGATATTCCAAGCAAAATCGCTGCGTCCGTCACCCTTAAAGTTTTCATGACCATCAACTTTGTTATAAGCATATCCGATACCGCCCATACCATAGATATGAACCCGTTCCATAACCGGATACATCAAGTAAACATTAGCCATCGCGTCTAATGAATAGAAATCATTATCGGCGCCGCCTTTTTTAAATTTACTGAACGGACGATATTCTGCCAAAAGTTCCGCTTTCATATAATCCGTAAATTGATGCCCCATACCCAAAGCGAATACACCGGCATCATCAATACTACCCCGACCGATTGCCCAACCGGCATCAAATCTGGCGTAATTATTTTCAGACATGTTCATATTCATGTCGTTATGTGTTGCTGCTGAGATTGTACCTGCGCACAAAACAGCGGCTGTTGTCATAAGTAATTTTTTCATTTTTCATCCTTTCTGTTGAAAACTACGAACAATATATGGGGGGGATTTATCAAAAAGAATATATCCGATACATACACGGTTATTTTTTATTTGAATTTAGATTAAAAATAGACTTTAAGAGACTTTTAATTTTATTATCTGAACCCAATCCAATGATTTCATAAAAAAACAAATATAAGGTCCGTATTTATATTTTATTCATATTGAACACTTTTTAAGCCATTAAAAAGTAATGTATTTTTATATCAAAAAAACCTTGGTTTT
>JAZSNA010000021.1:0-19006 GCA_045536135.1 Alphaproteobacteria bacterium | reverse complement strand
CCGATAATTGCCAGTGTTCCCAGCATTTCAACCATACTCCGACCGCTTTGTTTTTTCATTTTTATTCTCCTTTTTTTTGTTATTTTTTTCATCAATAAAAACAGTATAAAAAAAACCTTGGTTTTTTTTGAAATTCAAAAAGGCAAAAAATGAAAAAATAAGTTTTTTGAAATAAAAGAAAAAAAATATTTAAATCGTAAAAAAAAGTTCTTGCAAAAAACCAAGGTTTTTTTGATGTAAAAATACATTACTTTTCAATGACTTACAAAACACCATTTTGATAAAAAAACACATATTCCGGATATTTAGGCAATTTTAGGAAGGTGATTTTCCAAATTAAAATTAAAAAAAATATCATAAATATTAAGATTAACCCAATATTTTAATGGCTTTAATTAACCCATTTTTAAGAGCGAATATATCCGATTCATCATTATATATCCCAAATGATACACGCAAGGATGAATTAAATCCAAACCGTCTGTGTAAGGGTTCCGCACAATGAAGCCCTTGACGAATACAGATATTTTGTTGTCCCAATAATTCTGCAATATCAGAACTGTGTATCCGATCAATATTAAAAGAAATTAAGCCTTTTTTGATATCCAAGTTATCCCCTATCGGTGTAAAACCGTCAATTTGACTTAATTCCCCAATGAGATCTTTCATTAAAGATTCTTCATGAGACCTTATTTGTTCATATCCGATTGACTCGACATATTCAATTGCCCGAGATAAACCGATTACTTCAACAATCGGTTGCGTTCCAGCTTCGTACTTTAAGGGGCTTTTTTGAAAAGTTGTCTCCAAAAGGCTGACCCGATCAACCATATCACCACCCATTTGATATGGCGTCAAGTTATCCATAATTTCTGATTTAGCAAATAAAACCCCTATACCTGTGGGGCCATAAATTTTATGTCCCGAAAAGGTTAAAAAATCACAATCCAAATCCGCCACATCAATCGGAGAGTGGATAATAGATTGACAGGCATCTACTAAAACTTTCGCACCAACCTGATGAGACATTTCCACCACTTTTTTAACGGGAAATTCAACCCCTAATACATTAGACAAGACAGTTATGGCGACTATTTTGGTTTTGGAGGATAATTTATTTTTAAAATCCATCATATCCAAAGAACCGTCATTCAATACATTAATATAATGTATTTTAAGTTCTTTTTTAAAAGCCAGTTGTTGCCACGGCACAAAATTAGAGTGATGTTCCGCAAGGGTTATTATAATCTCATCCCCCGCCGAAAGGGTTTCCGACAATACGGAAGCAATCAGATTTATTCCATCTGTTGCCCCTTTTGTCCAAATAATATTTTGAGTATCCGTATTTAAAAACCGAGCCACTTTTTGACGAGATTTTTCATATAATTCAGTCACTTGATTTGCCCAAAGGTAATTCCCACGATGAACATTAGCATATTTTTGGCAAAACAAATCATGCATTGTATCAATAACGCAATTCGGCTTTTGAGCCGAAGCTGAAGTGTCTAAAAAAACAACAGCACTATCTTTAAATATCGGAAAATCTTTTTTGTTCATAATTGGACAATATACAAATTATCCCGCATTTTGTAAAGTACTTTTTAAATAATGTGATAAATTTAAATTCTGATTTTCACTATCAAAGACAAGTTTTGATGCAATTTTAAAGTTCAATGACTTCAATTTCATGGCAACTTTTTCTTCGGCAATATTTAAAAGAACTCTTTCATCCTTGTCTGAACAAAAAATACTTGAATTCGCAAATTGCATTGCCAATTGTTCTGTAAACTCTTTACCATAATATTTTAAAACAGAATCCTTATAAACTCGGTTAAAGGAGACCATATAGCGTGTCAATTTCTCATCATCAACAACGCCTTTATTGTCCTTAACCATTAAAAAAAGCTGTAAAAAAACCCCTTCTTTTTGGACAGGGGTTAATTTTTCATTATTTCTTATCAAAGATAATAAATTTATATAAGTTTTTTTAAATAACTTAAATTCAGAAGATTTGCTGATGTTGAATATATCAAGTTTCATTTTCATTTCCCTTATCTATAGGCCCCTTTATAACATACTTTTTTATTTTTGTCAACTATTTTGTAAATAAAAAATTAACCTTTTTTAAAAAATAGTTAATTTTTTGATTGATTTTTTAATAAAAAAAATTTAATCTATAAAAAACCGGTTAACAGAAAGGATATAATATGCATATTTTATTGATTGAAGACGACAAGATGATGGCCAAAAATATTTCAAATATCTTAACCAAAGAAAAAATGCTTGTTGATGTTTCAAACATGGGGGCGGATGGTTTTGAAATCGGAACCATATATGACTACGACTTAATTATTTTGGATTTAATGTTGCCGGATATGAGTGGTATTGATGTATTAAAAAAACTCCGCAATGCCAAAATCAAAACACCGGTTCTGATTCTATCCGGCGTATCCAGTCCGGATAAAAAAGTTCAAGGTTTCTTGGAAGGGGCTGATGACTATCTAACAAAGCCGTTTGATAAAGACGAACTGGTCGCCCGCATCAAAGCAATCGTCAGACGCAGTGCCGGATACTCAAAATCTGTTTTAAAATTCGGGGATTTGGAAATCGATTTAAACTCTAAAACGGTTTCTATCGCAGGCACCCCCGTCCATTTGACTTCAAAAGAATTCGCTATTATTGAATTATTGGCTTTACGCCCCGGAAATACCTTAACCAAAGAACAGTTCTTAAATCATTTATATAGCGGAATGGATGAACCCGAAGTCAAGATTATTGATGTATTCATCTGTAAGTTAAGAAAAAAATTACAAACCGTTTCCGGCGGAAAAGAATATATCGGAACAATCTGGGGACGTGGATATATTTTACAAGATCCGGATAAAAAATAAATCAAACTATTAGGAAAGAGAAATAAAATGAAGTGTAGTCAACTCGTTGGAAAAAAGTATAAAGAAAAACCGGCAGAAGCTCAATTAACAAGTCATATTTATCTGCTGAGAGGCGGATATATTCGTCCCGTTGCCAACGGAATTTATTCCTTATTGATGCCGGCTCAACGTATCGTCAGCAAAATTGAAGCAATTATTCGGCAGGAAATGGATAAAATTGACGGACAGGAAGTCAAAATGCCCGTTGTTCTACCCCGTGAATTGTGGGATGAAACCGGACGATATGACAGTGTTCAATCCGAATTATTACGTTTCAAAGACCGTGTTAATCACGGAATGTTGTTGGCCATGACACACGAAGAGGCGGTTGTCGCATTGGCCAGAACAGAAGCCACGACATATAAAGACTTCCCGTTTATGCTTTACCAAATTCAAACCAAATTTCGGGATGAGGCTCGTTCTCGGGGCGGGTTAATCCGTGTTCGGGAATTCACTATGAAAGACGCCTACTCTTTCCACAGAACTCAAGAAGATTTGGATCAATACTACGAAAAAACAGCACAAGCTTATCATAATATCTATACCCGTTGTGGTATTCCGCAAGTTGTCGCAATTGAAGGCGATAACGGAATGATGGGTGGAAAAGTTTCTCATGAATTTGATTTAATTTGTGAGGCGGGGGAAGATAAAATCATCAAATGTAGCAAATGTTCATATATCGCCAATAGTGAAGTTGCAACAAGCGGTCAATTAGAATATAATTCTGATGAAGCCCTCCCCTTAACCGAAGTTTCAACACCAAACAAAAAAACGATTGAAGAAGTTTGCGAACTTTTAAATATAAAACCCCATCAAACCGTAAAAATGGTTTTCTATACAACGGAAAGCAATAAAAAAGTGGCGGTTATGATTCGGGGGGATATTGAAGTTAATGAAGTTAAATTAGCAAAAGTATTAAAAGAATTATTTAACTTTTCAACTGATGATGAAATTTTGGGAATCGGTGCCGTTCCGGGATATGCTTCGGCAATCGGTTTACATGATTGTCAAATTATTGCCGATAAATCCGTTGCCAAAACCAATAATCTTTTATGCGGTGCAAATAAAGAGGGATATCATCTTTATAATTTCAATCTTTCCCGTGATTGTCCGGATGCATCCGTTATCGACATTGCCACCGTCAAAGCCGGAGAAAAATGTCCGGTTTGCGGTAAAGAATTAGTCGAGGTTCGAGGTATTGAAGTTGGGAATATATTCAAACTCGGTACTTTTTATACCGAAAATATGAATATGACATACCGTGATGAAAATGATCAACCGCAATACCCGATTATGGGTTGTTATGGAATTGGGGTCGGCCGTTTAATGGCTTCGGTTATTGAGGCTTGTCATGATGATTATGGTCCGATTTGGCCAAAATCAATTGCACCGTGGCAAGTTCAATTAAATGCTTTAAAGTTATCAAATCCTGCCGTCAAAGAAACAGCAGAAAAAATATATAATGCATTACTGGACGCCGGCATTGAAGTCCTTTATGACGATCGAGATTTATCCGTCGGACAAACTTTCGCCGAAGCCGACTTGATGGGTATCCCTTTACGGTTGGTTGTCGGACCCAAACAATTGGAAAACGGGTTAATTGAATATAAAATTCGGGGAACAGATGAAAAAGGCGTTCTGAAAGTAGAAGAAGTTATAGATTTTGTAAAAAAATGGATTAACGAATAAAGGAAATATATTATGGCAAAAAAAGAAAAAACTGTACAAGACATTCAAGACGATATTTTAATTCGTGAGGTGAATGAAGATGTTTATTATGAAAAATTAAAACAAAATTATCATCGGTTTAAATATCCCGTTTTAGTGTTAATTATTTTGGTTATCGGCTTTACAATCGGGATACAATTATATGCCAATCATAAATATCAAACAGATTTAACGGCATCCGATGCTTATGAAAATGCTTTGATTTTAAACGCTCAAGGTAAATCAAATGAGGCTTTAATTGCCTTGGGTACTTTAAAAAATTCAAAAACAGATTATAAATATCTATCCCAGATGCAAATCGCCAATATCTATATCCAAACGAATCGTAAATCAGAGGCTGCTTTGTTATTGAATGATTTGCGTTTGGAAAAAGATTTGCCTGAAAGCTTGCGTCCCACCGTTGAAATTGCTTGGGCAACGGCAAACATTGATTCAAATGATATGGAAAAGGTTCAATCCGTTTTATCAAAATACTTAACTTTCGGTAATCCTTTTTATGTATCTGCCGTTGCTGTATCGGCTTTTGTTTTGGACTACAATAATCAAAAAACAGATGCACAGAATTTAATCAAAAAAGCATTAGACGAAAACATCACAGAAGAAGAAAAAGTTTATTTGACACAAATTTTAACAGGAATAAATTAATGACCAAAGTCGCTATTGTCGGACGAACAAATGTCGGCAAATCAACCTTTTTTAATCGCTTAACCGGAACAAAACGGGCAATTGTTCATGATGCCCCCGGTGTCACACGGGATCGCCGAACAGCAAAGGCATCTCTATCCGATTTAAAATTTGATGTCATTGATACCGCCGGATTGGAAGATGGTAATCCGTTATTACCGGCAATGTGGGAACAGACTCAAATTGCCATCAATGAGGCAGATGTTGTTTTAATGTTTGTTGATGCCAGAGATCACATTACGTCATTGGATAAAAAACTGGCATCTGATTTAAGAAAAATCAAAAAGCCCGTGTTTTTAATCGCTAATAAATGTGAGGGAAATGAACAATTTTTAAATGCATCCGAATTTTTCTCTTTGGGCTTGGGAACTCCTATTGCCACATCCGGCGAACACGGTTTAGGGTTAGCCGATTTATATGAAGCTTTACAACCGCATATTGATACAAATTCCATGAATGAAGAAAAATCTTCCAAGGACATACGTATTGCAATCGTCGGACGTCCCAATGTCGGAAAATCAACTTTAACAAATTCGTTATTAGGTGAAAATCGGATGTTGACTGGTCCTCAGGCCGGAATGACACGTGATGCCATCAGTTCGGACTTTATTTGGAAGGATAAAAAGGTTCAAATTACGGATACTGCCGGATTAAGAAAAAAAGGAACGATATCCGAAAGTCTTGAAAAATTATCAGCTGCCGATGCCAAACGAGCCCTTGATTTTGCCGAGGTTGTTATCTTGGTTGTTGATGCAAACCAACCTTTGGAACATCAGGATTTAATTATCGGGCAAAAGACAATTAATGAAGGTCGGGCCTTGGTTATCGCTGTCAACAAATGGGATACCGTCAAAAATCAAAAGGCAGTTATGACCTTGATTAACGAACGTCTTCATGACAGTCTTCAACAAGTTAAAGGTATTCCGGTTGTCAAAATTTCTGCCCTTCGGAATAAAGGAACAGATGAACTTTTACAGGCCTGTTTTGATATTCGGGATGTTTGGGATAAGCGTGTTAATACAGGGCAATTAAATGTGTGGTTAAAACAAATGACAGAGGCTCATCCCCCACCCTTGGCCAGAAATGGTCGTCGTATTCCGATGAAATATATGACACAAGTCAAAAAAAGACCTCCGACATTTGTCATATTTTCATCTAATCCGGATGAATTGCCCGAAAGTTATTTAAGATATCTTTCAAACGGTCTTCGTGAAAATTATGGTCTTTACGGTGTTCCAATCCGGATTGAAATGCGTAAGCGAAATAATCCATATGCGGATAAAAAGAAATGAATAAAAAAAATCCCCTCAATTTAAGTGAAAAAAAATTAAAAACATTTGAAAAACAGGCTGAACTTTTGAAAAAAAATTTAGTCAGAAGGCAACAACAAAAAAAGGATCTTAAAAATGTACAGCATTCAAGTTAACGGTGGAAAAACATTAAACGGAACAATTAAAATATCCGGCGCAAAAAATTCGGTATTACCCTTAATGGCTTGTTCTTTATTAACAAAAGAGCCGATGACTTTGTATAATGTACCGGAACTGTCCGATATCCAAACCATGATCAAGCTTTTAACCCATTTGGGGTCTAAAATAAAATTTGAAAACAATGTTATAGAAATCGATAATTCCACAATCACGAATTTTGATGCGCCATATGAAATTGTTTCTCAAATGCGTGCCTCTTTTTGGATTTTGGGACCGTTATTGGGAAAATATCATCAAGCCGATATTTCTTTACCGGGCGGATGTGCTATCGGGGCTCGTCCGATTGATCGACACTTATATGCGTTGGAACAACTCGGTGGTAAATATAATTTAACAAACGGATATGTCCATGCATCCGCAAATAACGGATTATCCGGTGGCATTGTTAATTTCAAAGCAATCACGGTCGGCGGAACAATGAATGCTTTAATGATGGCCGTTCTGGCCGATGGGGAAAGTACTATCAATAATGCAGCACAAGAACCGGAAGTTAGTGATTTAGCTCACTGTTTGGTTTCCATGGGTGCAAATATTACCGGTATCGATACACCCGTCTTACATATCAAAGGTGTGAAAGAGCTTCACGGTGTAAAATATACAGTTGTACCGGATCGGATTGAAAGTGCAACTTATGCGGTGGCGGCAGCCATCACTCACGGTCGCATTGAATTAACAAATACTTCTCTTAATTTGATGCGAGCCGTTCAACGAGTTATGGAACAAATGGGGACAAAATTTACGGAAACGGAAAACGGTTTTATCATAGACGGAACAAATTCTGATTTTATCGCCACCGATATTGATACGCAGGAATATCCCGGATTTCCAACAGACGCTGCGGCACAGTTGATGTCTTTAATGTGCATATCCCGTGGACGAAGTACCTTAACTGAAAACATTTTTGAAAATCGGTTTATGCATGTATCCGAACTCAATCGGATGGGAGCCAAAATCACAATCCAACACAAGACAGCCGTTATTAATGGTGTGGAAAAACTCTATGGTGCACAAGTTATGGCTTCTGATTTAAGAGCCAGTGCTGCCCTTGTTCTGGCCGGATTGGTGGCTGAAGGAACAACAACGGTTTCCCGCATTTATCATCTGGACCGAGGATATGATCATTTGGTCGAAAAATTATCCGATTGCGGTGCCGATATTAAACGCATTAAAACTCCACAAAATTAATCCCGAATATGCGATTCTCGTTCTATCTTTATTTGGCTTCGTGTTATTTTGTTCATGTTTAAAGCCAATTCGAACATCGGATGTTTTTCCTTGTAATCTTTGAAGGATTGATTGGATGTATTTACACCCAGTTCCACCATTGCCAAAACAGTCGCATGCATTTTCTTTTGACATGCAATCGTTAATGCCGGACATGAAATATCTTTTGTCAAAGCATCGACTGTTTCACCATTAACTTCTACTTTAAATTCTTGCCGTATCATCAGATTAACATCTGCCCCTTCCCTTACCGCTGACGATGATATTGAGTCATTTCCCGATAATAATCCAACAATTAAATTTTTATCTTCTTGTTTCATTTTTATTCCCTTCATATATAAAAAAAAGAGCGGGATAAAACCGCTCTGACCAAAAAAATTATTGCACATGCGTTTTATCCGAGTCTTTTCACCTCTGTATAATAATAATTATAAAAAAACACATTTTGCGATAACATGAGTGATATTATAATTAATCTTTAAATAAAAATCAAGTATTTTTTTAAAAAAAATTAAAAATTAACTTGACAATGGATATAAAAATCAGTATAAATAGCTTATCGATGTTTATTCGGGCGTGTAGCTCAGGTGGTTAGAGCGTTACGTTGACATCGTAAAGGTCAGAGGTTCGAGTCCTCTCACGCCCACCAATGTTAAAAACACTCTGTTTAGAGTGTTTTTTTATATCCGATTTTAAATCATAAAAAAAACGGAGGGAAGATTTTTATCTTTCCTCCGTTTTCCAGTTTAAACAGACTATGAACCACTGATACACATAGCACAAGTTGAAGTTGAGCTTGTTTTGGCCATTTTATAATCACCATTAACACCGGTTCCTGGTTCTTGACAACTTGTCACAACCATTGTTCCACTTTCTGTTGTTATAATTGTATCCGAACAGACACAGAAATATGTTCCACATTCACACGGTTCTGTTCCACCGGGGGTACATTGCCGAACCAACATTGTTCCATTTTCAACTTGGACCTCACTTTCCGTACAAGTACAGCCGGTCGGACAATCCTCACCGGGAGTACAACAACTATCCTTTGTCCCATCGCCATCTTTATCATAGGCTGTTTGACCTTCTGGGCAACAGTCTAAACTATACCCATTTAAATAAGTTCTATCATCGGGACATACTGTACAACACGAATCTGCGCAATATTCAGCATTTTCATCACCAGTTACGTTACGTAGACATTCGCTACATTCATCTACTTTTTCAGTATCATTATAGTAGACAATATTCTTAACCTCACCATTTACAGTTATTTGTTTTTCGGGACAACATTGTGAAGAATGTATTGTTCCTCCAACATTAACTAACCGTGTCGTTGGACAACATTTATGTTTTCCATTAAGGTCTTTATAATGTGTTTCTCCATCATCAAGATTACAACAGACTCTATCCGTTTTAGGACTTCCTTCATCTCCATATACCTGATATGGCGATTTACAACATTTTTCGACACCATTAGAAACAACTATTTTTCCCGGAATAAAATAACCACTTACTTCAAAATCATCAAGGCAACATTCATTTTCTATAAGAACTTCGTGTTCTTCACAAACCAAGGAGCAATCGCCATTTTCATCTAATTCATGATCACAACAAGCATCCTTTGTTCCATCATTATTCGAATCATAGGCAACTTGACCAGATGGGCAACAATTCGGAACATTATCATTGTCAATATAAACTCGGTTGGCTGGGCAAAGTTCACAACAAACGTCTTGACAAGACTCATCAATTGTCGTCTCTGTCGAAATAGAAGATAATTCACTTAAACATGTTGAACACTCTGTGGTTTGTGTTTCATTAAAAATATAAACTGTTTTCCCTTCTATATCTGCCGGACAACATTGAAATTTCGCAGTTTGGTTTGGAATATTAATTAATTGATTCTCCGGACAACAAGCTTTATAACCATTTAATGTTGTATATGCCGGTTCATCCTTATCACAACAAACGTTATTTTTTAAACTGGTTGTCAAACTCGCTTCTAACAATAAATTACAACACACATTTTTAGACCCCGTTGGAGTCGGACTATACAAAAACTCTTCGGGGCAACATCCGTTTTCAGCACAATATTCAAAATGATAAGTTACTCCATCAGATTCTTCAATCTTTCCATCACAACATCCATCGCTTTCAGCTGAGCAGGTTAATGTACAATTGCTTGGAGTCGGAGCTGGCGTTGTTGTGATCGGAGAGTTTGTCGGAACTACTTTTTCACAGATATTGCCGATACAACTTTCATCAGCTTCACAACAATCGGTTCCGCATACGGTTTCACCCTCTTGACAAACAACCGGTGCTGGGGTTGTGTTATCAACACAGATTCCACCATCACAAGTTTCATTTCCCGTACAACAATCATTACCACAAATATTTTCAATCAAACAACAATCATCATTAATACAACGTTCGCCGTCAGCACACTCTTTAGCTGCTGTTGGACATTTACCATCGGAAGAATCACAATATCCTTCGGTCGCTGCCGTTTCTTTAAGATAACCGCATGAATTTTCGGAAATCACTTTACAACATTTACGGGCGACATTATTATATTCTGTTCCGTCCGAACATATACATTTTTCTTTACATTCATTGTTATTATCCAGTTCAGTATAACAACATTGATATCCCGTTCCTTCAACAAAATATTTAATACCATTATCCGGACAAACACAAGAAGCTCTTCCCCCTGAATAGGAAAGTTCCCAATTAATACCATTAGCCCCTTCTTCTCCGGCTTGTGGGCAGTATATTGTATATTGACCATTCGGGCAACCTTTTGAATCAAAATCTGGTTTTCTCTGTCTCAAAGTTAAATATTCAAGCCAAGATCCAACATCTTCTAATTCAACACCTCTCCCATCTGTTCCGTCATAAGTGTAATTCTTTCCATTCATTACAATATACGGGCAATAAGTATCCGTTGTCGGAGATTTATATTTCTTTTGTTTTTTCAAATCTTCGGCCGTCGGCTCTTCACATGTACATTTACCGTCAATACATACCTTCCGTTCCAAGGGTTGACATTCTAATGGTGGTGTCGTTGTCGGAATCGGGGTTGTCTCTGTTGAAGCAGAACCTGGAGAAAACGTAAAGGATGGTGCTAGACAAATATTAGAGATACATCTGTAACCAGCTTTGCAATCCCGATCGTTACGACAGGTTTGTTGACGAAAAGTGAAGGCACTTTTTTTTTCGTATTCCTGTACCATAGAGACCCGATAAACCTCTACACGTGGACGTTTATCCCCCTCGTGGACGTGGCGAATCAATTCACCCATCTTTTTGGGTAATTTCGGGATACGAATATCCATTTGAAGACCATTTTTAATAATATAAACATCGTATTCGGATAAAGACGGATATGATTGAACATCAACCTTGTCCATACCGTCTTTAGCATTAATAATATACGGTGCATAATCCTGTGATAAAATTTGTATATCAATATACATCCGACGTGCTAAATCTTTTTGGTTGTTTTGATGATATACATATCCACCAAGCCCAAGCGAAACAGCAAAAATAACGACAAAACCGGAAATAATCAGTTTTTTAAATACATTTTTATTTTTTATTTGTTTTTTCATAAATGATCTCCTGTAAAAAAAATATCCGTTTATTTAAATGATGTCAAGCTATTTTTCTTGTTTTTCGATAAAATATATCGGACGTCCTTTGCATTCAGTGTAAATCCGTCCGATATATTCCCCAATTATGCCCAATCCGAATAATACCATCGAATTTAAAAATAAAATCGCAACCATCAAAGACGCATATCCGCTGACTCGTATTCCTAAAAAGATTTTTTGATAAAAAATCCATGATGCCCAAATCAAACTGCATACGCCGATAAAAAACGCCAAAACAAAAACCATTCGTATCGGAGCAACGGAAAAAGAAAAAATACCGTCAAAAGCTAACGCCCATAGTTTTTTATAATTTTGTTTAACCGTCCCGTTTTGTCTTTCCTTTTGAACATATTCAATTTGGGCCGTCGTAAAACCGGGGTAAGACATTAAACCTTTCATAAAACGATTCTTTTCTTTCATCTGACAAATGGCCGATACAACCTTTTTATCAAACAAACGAAAATCCCCCACATTATCCGGAATATCAACGGAAGATATCAGCCGCATTAACTTATAAAACAGATAAGCCGTTAGCTTTTTTATCAAACCCTCATCCCGTTTTTGGCGATGGGGCATAACCATATCTACACCACCTTGCCAAAGTTCAATCATTTTGGGAAAGAGGGATACCGGATGTTGTAAGTCTGCATCAATCGGTATCACACAATCCCCGTCCGAAGCCTCTAATCCGGCGGTTAAAGCCGCTTCTTTTCCAAAATTTCTGGATAATTTAATCAAATGGACATGTTCATCTTTATATTTTTGAAGATGACGATATGTATCATCCTTTGATCCATCATCTATACAAATAATTTCATAGTTTGGTGTTAGTTTCTTTAAAACGGGAATAACCGTTTTGAAATATTCATCAATAACGCCTCCTTCTACCTCGTTGTAAAAGGGTGTAATAACTGTTAATTTAAAACTTTTCTTTCTCATTTGATAATTCCCTCTAAAATAAAAATTCATAAATCGGCATTTCAGTCTCCGGTTGTATTCCACGATTAAAATAATCCAAATAAAATTTTTGATCCCGACGAATATCTTCCGACAAAGCCGAATGATTTTCAAAAATAATTTCCATATCCTTATTGTTCGGTGTAATTGAAGCCTTTAAATAAATATCCTTCGGCAATCCCCAACGTAAAGCTTTTTCATTATCCGGCGAACCGTATTTTTGATATAAACTATCCCGAAATGCCTTATCACGCCACAGACGATTTTGTTCATCTTTTTTCGTTGCACCCAAAGACGAATCGCCTTTTTTTCTCCAACTTACCCGATAAACCGACGAATCCGAATAATTCGATAAGAAGTAAACATCAACAACCTCTCCCGCCCGTTCAAAAGTCATTTGTTTTAAATAATAATGGCCGTTTTCAATTGCTTTTTGACGAATACACTCTTTTCTTTGTTCAAATTGATATGTACCGTTATCCAAACACAACCCGTCCATAATCAAAGCTGTTTTTTCGGGAATACCGTAAAGTTTATTTTTAAGTTTAAAGCTGTTTCGATTCATTTCTTCCAAAACATCCCGTTCGGTCATTCCCAAACGAATCTGAGCCACATTAAATCCCGCTACCCGATTGGGATTTGGGGCTGTATTTTGGACAACATCCGCTTTCTTTGCTTTAAAGGAGAGTTCCAATCCATTTAAAATTTCCTTCTTTTCCTGTTCTGTGTCCGTTTCAATGTCTTTCTTATTTTTCTTTTGAACTTGAACAACCCGAGATTCTTTTTTCGGAATATCTAAAATTAATAAATTTTTATTTTGTTGGGACGTATATTCCTGTTTTTCTTCTTTTTTTTCAACCTGTTCAGCAACACCCGAATTGATAATATTTCCCACTAATCCCATTCGACGTTCTTCGGAAAAGGGTAAATTTTTGGGATTATTCGAACCGTGTATATTCGGCATATCATCAGCCGATATATAAAAAGATGATAATAATATGACTATAATAAATAAAAAATTTTTTTTCATTGTATTTTTATCCGATTAGTGTATGATAGCATAAGATTTAAATAAACAAAAGGAAAAAAAATGAAAGAACTAAAAAAAAGAATTTGTGTTTTTTGCGGCAGTCGAGATGGAAACTATACTTCCTATTCAGAAAAAACCTTTGAATTCGGTAAAAAAATGGGACAAGCCGGATATGATTTAGTCTATGGAGCCGGCGGAGTCGGTTTAATGAAAACCGTTGCCGAAGGCTTTAAAGCCGGTGGGGCTCATGTCATCGGATTTATTCCCAAACAATTATTCAGTCGGGAAAAACCGGACTTGTTATACCCTTTTCTTGATGAATTAATTGTTCCCGAAACAATTTCAATTCGCAAACAAGAAATGATTGACTTATCTGATGCGTTTTGCATTTTACCTGGCGGACTTGGAACTTTTGACGAAGCCTTTGAGTTATTGGTCTTAAAACAACTTGATTTCACAGATAAACCAATGCTCTTTTACAACATAGACGGGTTTTACGATCCGCTGAAAAATTTATTGGAACATACTGTTGAAACCGGCTTTGCAAAGGCTAAACATGTGTCAGCGACTCCTTTTGTATCTACTCCGGAAGATGCAATTTCTTTTTTAACGGATAAATTGAAATAATGGGGAAGGACTTATGAAGAAAAACATCCTTATTTATCTTTTTTCTCTTTTGATAATTAGCGGATGTGCTACCGTTCCGACGGATCCCGTCGAACTGAAAATATATCAGGAAGCGAATGATCCCTTGGAACCGATGAATCGGGCAACAACATCTTTCAACCTTTTTATTAATAAATATGTCTTATACCCTTTTGACCAAATGTATCGTTTTATTGTTCCTCAATTTATTCGCACCGGAATTGATAACTTTACAAATAACCTTAACCAACCCTTGATTATTTTAAATTCGCTATTACAGGGAGATTTTAAATCCGCCGGTATATCAACTTCCCGACTGATTACAAACACAACCTTGGGTATCGGCGGTTTATTTGATGTTGCCACGAAAATGGATATTCCTTATATCAAAAAGGATTTAAATCAAACTTTATATACTTGGGGCTTTAAAAATTCCGGACCTTATTTGGTCTTACCGTTTTTAGGTCCGTCTTCCGTTCGAGACACTCTTTCCTTGGGTGGGGAATTCTTTATTAACCCAACCAAAGTCGGACTTCGTAAAGTCGGACATCAATATCCTTGGTATTATTGGTCTTTAAATACATTATCTGTTATTGACAACTCGTCACCATTGTTATACAGTATAGAAAAGTCATCTCTTGATCCATATATTCAACTTCGTGATTTTTACCAACAAAATCAAAAGGAGTATTTGGGAATTAAAGATGAAAACGAAACTCAAAGCTATGATTTCGATTTTGATTTTGAAGGAGAAGAAGAATGAAAAAAATATTATCTTTACTTTTGGCTGTTATTTTGTCGACAACATCTATTCAAGCGGACGACATGGATGCTACTCTGTTTGTTAAAGATTTAGCGGATAACATTATTACAAACGTGTTATCTTCAAGCGATACGATGGCACAAAAATCCGAAAAGTTTAATAAATACTTTTTAGATGCTTTGGATGTAAAGTCTATTGGTCAATTTGTTTTGGGGAAAAGATGGCGCAGACTGACAAAAGAACAACAAAACGCCTTCTTAGATGCTTTTATTGATATGGCTTTAAAAAGTTGGGCAGATAAATTTAACTTATATACCGGTCAAAAAATAACTTTTACGGGAACACGTCCGGCACAAGGCGATGAGCAAGTTTTTGTTGATTCGGTTATTCAAGACAAAACGCCGGTTGATGTTATTTGGCGTGTCAAACGAAGCGAAACCGGTTTAAAAATTGTTGACATTATTATCGAAGGTGTCAGTATGTGTTTAAGTTATCGGAATGAATACGTATCGTATCTTCAAAACCATACGATTGAAGAACTGATACAAACACTTTCCTCACAGGCAAAGTCGTTCAAATTTACAAACTAATTCAATATGTCGTGAAAAAACAAATTGGTCAAGTAATATTGCACCGTCGGTTTTAAATCCGCTTTCAAGCAAACATTTTGCATCAACCGCAAAAGTTTTCGGATTACAAGAAATCATTAAGACTTGTTTTACATCAGATTGAGCAATTTGACGTATCTGATTCAACGCTCCTTTTCGTGGCGGATCAACAACCAAAGATTGAAAATGGGCCAGTTCTTGACTTCCCAAAGGATCTTTGAATAAATCCCGTTCATAAAATTCTATTCCGGAATAATTGGCACTTTTAATTATATCATATCCACAAATATCTATACCCATCTTTTTCAGCGGTATTGTAAAAGTACCGTTTCCGCAAAACAAATCCGCTGCTCGATAATTCGGGTTTATATTATTTTTGACCCAATTAATTAAAAATTCTTCACCGGCAACCGAAGGTTGACAAAAAACATCATTCGGGAACGAAAGCGGACATTTTTGATAAATTAAATCGTTATCATAAACCAATCTGGCAACAAAACTGTCCCGACAAACCTCCCCAAAATCTTCCAAAACGGAAACATTCAGATTTTTCCTGTTCTTCGGAATAATATGAATATCGGCTCCGTCATCACACATTCGAACCGCTAAATCTCCGGAACCCGATACCAGAACAGCCACCTTTTTTAAATCCGGAATAATTTTTTCAAATTCCGGCGTTAAAAGCATGCATGAATTAATATTAATAATCTGATGAGAATGAAAACCGTTAAACCCAAATCCTGACGGATTATAAGTAAATGTCGCCCGTCGGCGATTATGCGGTCCAATATAAATCAAATCTTTGACTTTAATTCCCAAGGGGTCCAGTATCAATAAAGCCTCTTTTTTCTTGAATTCGATATACTCATTAACGGGCATATCTTGAAACAAACAGCCACCACATTTTTTAAAATAAGGACAATTTTCTTGCTTTTTCATATTTTTTTCTATATCATAACTTCGTCAAAAACGAAAGGATTTTTTTCTTGGTTAAAAATATATCATCGCCCTATTGCTCGAAAGATTGTCCTTTTTTGGATCGAGCCAAAATACAAGGGTCAGATAAAATACCTTACCATTGTGATCTATTCAATTGCTTTTTGGCTTTTGAAAAGGATATATTACGGTGCGAAGAATGTTTTGGCCGACAACTGGATGTTAAAAATCAGGGGTTAAAATTTATTAACGCTTATCCGGCTAAATGTTTTAATAAACAAATGACCAAGCTTGGTTTTTCAAAATCACCGGATGCCGTTCAAAACCGCATGGTTCATTTTTTAAAAACTGTTGGTAAGGCTATCGGTATATCCAAAACATTTTACCACATCAGTCAAAAAGATATTCGTCTGATGAGTCAATACTTTTTATCCGAAATTGATAATTACAGTCCGTCAAAACCTCCCGTCGAAGACAAATCCGTCACCGAATTGCGTCAAAGTTTAAAAAAGAATGCCAGTAATATGCCTCGAGAACTCGATGCCAAAACAGCCACTTTGATTGTTAATATATTTAAAGTCTTGGATAATACAGAAAAAAAATGGTTATCTAATACAATTAATTCTCCGGCAAAGTTTGAAAAATTTCTTAAAAAATTTAAAAGTCTACCTCAAAACGATTCTCTGTTAAAAAATGTCAGACATATTTTGGAAGACGAAGAAAAAGAAGACGAAAAACAACGACAAGAAATTCGTCGCAAACTTCAACATACTATTCAAAGTCAACGTTATATTGAACGGTAAAAAAAGTCCGGTATATGCCGGACTTTTTTAATATTCAAATATATTTTTTATTGTTATTAATAAACCATCCAATATTTCTGACCGTCTTCCCACATGGCTGCATAACATGAACCATTTTCATATTTAAAATCTTCACTTTCCGTTATTAAAGAGCTTCCCGTCGGACAGCATCCACTGTCACCCTGAATACCGCAGCAGCATTGTACTGAACCAGCCGAACAATTTGGATTGCAACAGGCTCGAGTAAATACTTCCCCGTTCCATAAGAATTCAGAGACATTCTTACCGGTTGGACAGCATGTTTCAATACCACTTGTTTCCTCTCCTCCAGCCACTTCCATATAAATCTCGCCCTTACAACAACCATAACCTTTATCCCAATCTGTATCTTCCTTATTACAGCAACCGTTACCTATGACTTTTTTATCCCTGGGACAACACGCTTTATTTCCATAACTATTAGTATAAATCTCTCCGCTACAACAACCATAATCTTTATGCCAAGTATTACCTTCATCACAACAACCGTTACCTATGACCTCTTTATCACTGGGGCAACACGCTTTATTTCCATTAGTATCTGTATAAATCTCGCCCTCACAACAACCTAGCTCTGGAACATCCGGATTCACATCCGCCCCTTTTGGACAACAACCGATGGCTGTACATTCTTGTGTAAGAGAATCGCAAATCGTTCCATCACACGATGGGGCATGGTTTTCCCAAATAACTTTACCACAACAACTTAAAAATAACGGGCAACCTCCATCTATACTTATCTTTGCATGAACAGATAATGAAACAGACATCAATAAAAATAAACATATAATTCTCATGACAAGCCCCCTATATATTTTCTATAAACTCTTCTGTGATACTCATATCTTCTTCATCACATTTCTTGGCCTCTTCATCGCCAATATCGATTTTGTCCCAAATATCATCCGGTATGCAACCCGTTAGTTCATCACAATTATAAATCTCATTATTACAACATATCGTCCGAATATATTGACCAGTTCCACAGGAATGTAATTTAATTTCATAACAATTACATGGTGGTGTCGTCGTTATCGGTACTGTCGTTATCGGCGGTGTCGTCGTTATCGGCGGATTTGGACTAACACAACCCCCGTTCACACAAGTTTTCCCTTCAACACAACAAATTCCGTTTCCCGGATTATCAACACTGGGACAGAAAAATTGAATCGGATTGCGATCGGTGCAACTTACTTTACCGGTTGTCGAATCGCAAGACCAATCTTTACAACGACAATCCAAAGTCGTTTTAGCCCATACATTAACAGATAAAAACATTAAAACAATAAAACTTAACCGATGCATCTTTTTTTCCTTTGTTAAATATATGATGAGGATAGTATAGAAAAAAATATCCACTTTGACAAGTCTTTTTTTTATAAAATAAAAAATATTTTAACGTAATTATGTTATAATTGAGTTGTATAGTTTTTATAACAACTATAAGAAAAAGAATTTAAAGAATATTTGTCTTACCTTAAATCTCAAAAGATGAATAAGCCTTACAATAGAG
>JAZSNA010000032.1:0-16519 GCA_045536135.1 Alphaproteobacteria bacterium | reverse complement strand
CCTTGGCAGATGTTGAAGCTGATGTATCCACTTTGGGTGTTAAAACGGAATTTGACATCAGCTATTCCAGATTAGGGAATACAGAATCAGAAGGTTTTTATATCGTGGTGGATGGTATTACACCGGAAGTTTGTGAAACCTTGCGTTCCAATAAAACCGCTTTTATGGCGGAGATCCAACCATATAATGGTGTAGACCCTATTGATTCATGTGAAGATGCCAGTGCGGTGTATATCACATTCCCATACCCACCCGTGGAAGGGGGAAAGGTCGAAAAACCAGCACCTTGTGATTCTGATGAATATTTTAAAGATGGTAGATGTTATTCTTGTCCATCGGGTGCGACTTGTGACGGAACGGCGAATGTGATTTGTTCTGATACCAGTAAGTATTTTAATTGGAACTGTTATACTTGCCCGACTGGTGGGATTTGCGATGGAACGGCGAATGTGATTTGTTCTGATACCAGTAAATATTTTAATTTACAAGTATCTTTGTGTAAAACTTGTCCGGAGGATGCGACTTGTGACGGAACAGCCAATGTGATTTGTGGTACCGGTAAGTATTATACTGGTTTGGGCGACTGTCGTTCTTGTCCATCGGATGCGACTTGTGATGGAACAGAAAAAGTGATTTGTGGAAGCACCGATCAGTATTTTGATGGTTTGGCCTGTCTTTCTTGTCCGGATAATGCGACCTGTGACGGAACGGAAACTGTTACTTGTCCAACTGGTTATGTTCAGGTAGATCGTAGCTGTTATGCTTGCCCGACTGGTGCGACTTGTGATGGATCAGAAACAGTTACTTGTCAAAGTGGTACATGGGATGATGCCCTATGGTGTTGTGTTGATGATGAATGGTGTTGTATTGATGGTAGTATGTGTTTGTACTCGTAATCACGGGATTGTTTAATCGATTGTCAGCGAATCTTAAAACGGGGGATTTTTATCCCCCGTTTTTTATTTATAAAAAATAAAACTTGATTTTTTTTTAAAAGGTGATATCTTATATCCATATCACAAAACAAGACTCGGCTTTAATGCCGAGGATTTTTATTATTAAAGGAGTAATGTTATGACAGAAAGAGTATATATGACAAAAGAGGGTTATGATAAAGTTCAGGCAGAATTGCAAAAATTAAAATTTGTGGATCGTCATGAAATTATTGCCATGATTGAGGAAGCTCGTTCTCATGGGGATTTATCTGAAAATGCGGAATATCATTCTGCACGGGAAAAACAATCTTTTATTGAAGGACGTATTAAAGAACTGGAAAGTGCCTTGGGACGTTCCGAGGTTATTGACGTGACCAAACTGTCCGGCGACAAAGTTGTTTTCGGAGCTAAAGTTGAAATTCAAGATTGCGATACCGAAGAAATTAAAAAATATCAAATTGTCGGGCAATATGAAGCTGATTTGGAAAATGGTTTGATTTCTTTACAAGCACCGCTATCAAAACTGTTAATTGGAAAATCTGTCGGGGATTTTGTGGAAATGAATACACCGATGGGATTACGTACTTATGAAATTTTAAACGTCCAATACGGATAAAATTTAATTCGTCTGATTTTCAAATTTTTGAAAAACAACGACACTCCACGCCGGCAGAGTAAATTGGCTTTGAGCCGGAGCGGCCAGTATATCCACCACACCGGAGGAATCAACAGATAAAAGGTATGGATTAGAACTGTGATCTACTGTCGGTAAAGTGTATTGAACCGGATTTGAATCGCCGTTCATTAAAATCAAAAAATGACTTTGTTCGATATCACTTTTAATCAAGACGGCAATGCTTTTAGCAAAAGCCGGAAAATCTTGCATCGGATATCCGTCTGATTTTAAAAATACAAATTGATTGTTTTGAAGCAAGCCGGCATAAGAGTTCGTTTGGGGTAAGGGCGATAAGGGAAATAATTTTTCCCCGAAAATGGGATGTTCTTTGCGATAGGAAATAATTTCCTTGATAAACAGTTTCATCTGGTGTCCTCGATTTGAAATACGATGCCAATTTAGCCAAGAAATTTCATTGTCTTGACAATAGGAGTTATTGTTTCCAAACCCAGTTTTTAAAAATTCATCTCCCATGCGGATCATTGGGATACCAGAAGATAATAATAGAGATGTCATCATGGCTCGGCATCTTTTAAAGCGAAGATCCATTATATCTGCATCTTTGATCATACCTTCTTTGCCAGAATTCCAGCTGAAATTATTGTTTTCACCATCCCGATTATTTTCGCCATTAAGTAAATTATTTTTTTGATTATAAGATACAAGGTCCCATAATGTAAAACCATCATGAGCCGTTATAAAATTGATTTTTTTACAACCATCAAAATCGCCATATACAAATTGGTTTGACATTTCAAACGCGACCATTTCATCGCTTTTGAAAAAACGACGGACTGTATCTCGGAAAACACCATTCCATTGATGAATATGGTTTGGGAAATTACCTAATTGATACCCATCTGGTCCTAAATCCCATGGTTCGGTGAAGAATTTTTTATCTTTTAAAATCGGATCCGTTTTTAATGTTTTAAAAAATAAATTATTCTTTTTATATTGATTATTTTTATCTCGACCCAAGGTTAGTCCTAAATCAAATCTGAAACCATCCACATCAAAATAATTGACCCAATAACGAAGAGTATCTAATGCTAAATTACGCATAACCGGAGAAGATAAATCTAAAGTGTTCCCGCACCCTGTATCATCCATATAGTATTGCTTATTTTTGGTCAGTTTATAATAAGTCGTATTATCAATACCACGCAAAGATAATGTCGGACCGTTATGATTACCTTCGCCACTGTGATTGAAAACGACATCAAAAATAACTTCAATATTCTCGTTATGTAATGTTTGAATTGTGTCTTGTATTTCTTTTAAATCAAATCCGGATAAATAAGTCGGATGAGGGGCCATAAAACAAATCGGCGAATATCCCCAATAGTTTGTCAGATTTTTTTGGATTAAAAAATCTTCATTAAAAAAGGCAGCCGTCGGCATCAATTCCAATGTCGTAATACCCAGTTCTTTTAAGTGTTTAATGATGTACTTATTTTGAAGCGCCGAAAATGTGCCGATATCCACTTTGTTAATTTTAGGGTGTTTAAATGTTAAGCCTTTTAAATGCGCCTCGTAAATAATTGTTTTCTCATTTGGAATATGTGGAGCGGTTGATTTTTTTATCGGATTAATATCAACGACCAAACATTTGGGCATATAACGTGCAGAATTAACACTAAATTTAAAAAAAGACGGATGAGATATAATGGGTTTTGTAATTGCTTTGGCATAGGGGTCTAATAAAAGTTTTTTCCCGTCAAAACGCATTCCTTTCTGTGGATTAAACTCCCCATAAACCCGAAAGCCGTATTTCGTTCCCGCTTTGACTTTTGATAAATGAATATGCCAAACATCATCCGTTTTGTATGGGATATTTATGCGATATTCCTTTCCGAATTTAAAAATACACAGTTCGACTTTTTGAGCATTTTTTGAATAAATGGCAAAATTACAACCATCACCCCGACAAGTTGCACCCAACGGGAAAGGCTCTCCTTTTGTTATTTTTTTTCTGAAAAACATTTTGGTCCTTTGTATTTGAAAATAAGGGTTGATAAGGGGGGTAAAGTCAAAACCAGTTGGGCTTCCTTAAAATCCCATCCTGGTTTTGTCGCATGCGGTGTTTTACAAGTAATAACACCGCCACCGCCGAAACGATTGTCGTCGGAATTCAAAATTTCTTCATAAATACCGTCTTTGGGAACTCCGACCTTATACCCCGTCAAAACAACGGGTGTAAAATTACTGACAGATACAATAAAATCATTTTTATTTTTTGCATATCGGATGTAAGCAAAAACAGAATTATCGCAATCCGTTCCGTTTATCCATTCAAATCCTTCTGGAACACAATCACATTCATACAAAGCGGGTTCTTTTTTCATTAAAATATTTAACTCACGCACCAAGACTTGAATCCCGTGATGTTCCGGATATTGGCATTCATGCCACCGTAAACTATCGGCAAAGTTCCATTCAGTTGTTTGTGCGAACTCATTTCCCATAAATAATAATTGCTTTCCCGGATGAGTCCACATCATCGAATAATACGCCCTTAAATTCGCAAATTGTTGCCATCTGTCTCCGGCCATTTTATAAAGCATCGGACTTTTTCCGTGAACGACTTCGTCATGAGATAGCGGTAAAATAAAATTTTCCGAAAAAGCATACATAAATGAAAAAGTCATATCATTTTGGTGATACTTTCTGTAAATCGGATTTCGGTGCATATAATCAAGACTGTCATGCATCCAACCCATATCCCATTTATAGGTAAAACCTAAGCCACCGTCATACGACGGGCGAGAAACCATCGGCCAAGAAGTGGATTCTTCTGCGCATGTAATTACGCCTTTATTCAGCTCATAAACCCATTCATTCATTTTCTTTAAAAACGCCACCGCTTCCAAATTTTCTCGTCCACCGTTTACATTTTTTACCCACTGACCCTCCGGTCGTTGATAATCATTATACAACATACTGGCAACCGCATCCACACGTAAACCGTCAATATGATATTCCTCTATCCAAAAAAGAGCATTTGCACACAGGAAGTTAACCACTTCAGTTCTGGAATAATTATATACTTTTGTTCCCCAATCTTTATGTTCGCCTTTACGAGTATCTGCATACTCATATAAGGCTGTTCCATCAAAATAAGCCAATCCGTATTCATCTTTTGGGAAATGAGACGGAACCCAGTCCATGATAACCCCGAATCCGGCTTGATGAAGGGTGTCCACAAAGTACTTAAAGTCATCCGGATTCCCAAATCGGGCAGTGGGTGCGTAAAGTCCCAAAGTTTGATATCCCCAAGATCCGTCAAACGGGAACTCTGTCACAGGGAGCAATTCAACATGAGTAAAATTCATATATTTTAAATACTCCACCAATTCATCCGCTAATTCCCGATAATTTAAAAAACGGTTATTTTGTTCGGAATTGAGTCTCCAAGAGCCTAAATGAACTTCATATATGGAAAGGGGTTGAGATAAGTCTGATTTTCTGTTTTTGACCCAAGTCGTATCGCCCCACTGATACCGATTAGGATTATAAATACAAGATGCCGTTCCCGGTCTTAACTCATGAGCAAATCCGACCGGATCGGATTTAAGTGGCAAAATAACCCCTTGATGATTCATAATTTCATACTTGTAATATTCACCCTCTTTTAAATTCGGAATAAAAATTTCCCAAATTCCGCTTTGTCCCCGCCGACGCATTTGATGACGACGTCCATCCCAAGTATTAAAATTACCCACAACCGAAACCCGACGGGCATTAGGTGCCCATACGGCGAAACGAACACCGTCTGTATCTTGATGTCTCATCAAATGAGCCCCTAAAACATGCCATAATTTTTTATGATTACCTTCGGCAATATAATACAAATCTTCCTCTGAAATTGTGGGCATAAAGGAATAAACATCCTTCCAAATTTTTTCTTCGCCATTTTCAAAGATAACTTTTATAAAATAATTAAATATTTTCTTTTCATGAAAAATACTTTCAAACAATCCATGCTCTATCGCTGTCATTTCAGACAAAGTATTTTTATATTCGTCAAGAACAAAAACCTGTTTGGCCCGGGGCATCAATACCCGAACATAGACATCTTCCCCGATCGGATGCATGCCTAAAAATTCAAATACATCCGGACATCCGTATAAAACAGAATAAATTTCGCTTGATAACATTTTTTCTCCTTGACTTTTTTAATATAGCAATTTATCAAAAGAAAAGAAAGAAAAAAAATGCCAAATTTTGAAATTGAAAAATCTATCGGATTGCCGATTGTTGTTGGTTGTGATGAAGTCGGACGAGGACCATGGGCCGGTCCGGTGGTTGCTGGTGCGGTTTACTTTCCGAACTTTCAAATATCTTCGGAACTTTCCGTATTGATTAATGATTCAAAAAAAATGACCAAAAAGAATCGGGAATTGGCTAATAAATTATTATTTGAAAGCAATGCGATTATCGGTATCGGTTGTGCTTCTGCTGAAGAAATTGATAAAATTAATATTTTGCAAGCTTCATTTTTAGCGATGAAACGAGCGATTGAAAATATGAAAATCAAGCCGGATTTTGTTTTAATTGACGGAAATAAAACACCGGATTGGATTATTCCGAATAAAGCCGTTATCAAAGGCGATACTCTGTCTTTTTCAATATCGGCGGCCAGTATAGTCGCCAAAGTTTATCGGGATAATTTAATGACGGAATTAAGTCAACAATATCCGGATTATGCTTGGGATAAAAATGCCGGATATGGAACAAAAGCTCATATAGAGGGATTACAAAGGGTCGGTATTTGTCCGCTTCATCGTAAAAGTTATGCTCCGATTAAAAAGATTATTGATAAAATATCTTGAAATTCATAATTTTTTATGGTAAATCCGTTTTATTATGGAAAAAAGAGATTATTACGATATATTAGAGGTTTCAAAAAACGCCAGTTTTTCCGAAATCAAAACGGCATTCAGAAATAAAGCGAAAAAGTATCATCCGGATTTAAATCCTGGAGATAAAGAAGCAGAACTTCGCTTTAAGGAAATTAATGAAGCTTATGAAGTTTTATCAGATGAACAAAAGCGTTCGGCTTATGATCAATTCGGACATAACGCGTTTTCCGGTTCCGGTATGGGTGGCGGTTTTTCCGGCGGATTTGAAGGATTTTCGGATATTTTTGAAAATATTTTTTCGAATTTTATGGGCGGGGATACACGTGCCTCCCGTTCTTCTCGCGGTTCGGACATTCGTTATGATTTGGAAATTTCCTTATCGGAAGCTTATACGGGAACGGTTAAAAATATTTCAATAAAGACTTATGTTCGGTGTGAAAGTTGTCATGGAATCGGCGGGGAAAAGACCGAGACCTGTCCGCATTGCAGCGGGACGGGGCGTATCCGTCGGCAACAAGGTTTTTTTATGACTCAAACGCCATGTCCGTATTGTCAAGGGACAGGGCAAATAATTAAAAATCCATGTTCTGTCTGTCATGGACGCGGACAAGTTCTTCGGGATAAAAAATTGGAAATTACCATACCGGCCGGAATTGATCACGGACAAAAAATGAGGTTAGCCGGTGAGGGAGAGGCCGGTTCTTACGGTGGTGAAAACGGCGATTTATATGTTTTTATCAGCTTAAAAAAACATAAAGTTTTTACACGACGCGGCTCTGATTTATTGATGACATTACCCATTTCCGTTTCGATGGCGATTTTGGGGGATAAAATAAAAATCAAAACATTTTCTGAACGTGAAGAAACATTAACCATCCCTGAGGGGTGCCAAAACGGACAAATTTTAAAAATAGAAAATGCCGGTATGCCGATTTTAAGGTCTAAACAATTCGGGGATTTATTTGTGGAAATTACGGTTGAGATACCGACTAAAATTAATTCCAAACAAAAAGAATTAATCAAAGAATTCGCATCCTTATCGAATGAGGGTGATTTTTTGGATAAGATAAAATCATTATTCTCATAACAGCATTGGGTTGACAAAAAACGATTTTTGTGTTAAAATCACACTTGTCAAAACAAGGGAAAAATAATGGATCGAAAAACCAAAAGGGCGATTTTAAAAGTATGTGAATGGATAGAAACTCGTTCGGAAGAATGTGCACAAAAGTGTGTTGAAATATGTGATGATTCTGCCGAACGGATTCAAAACTATGCTTCTGAAAAAAATCAGGTGTTGGAAGAAGCGGAAATTTATGGTCGGATATCAATTGCAATGGATAAAGTTCATGATGAAGTTTTATCTGAAAAATATTGTTCTGATTTAGAATTGAAACCCAAGGCGGGCTTTGCTTTTTCGGTTGCATATGCGGAAAAAAATAAACGGATAGAAGAAATTTATTCCGAAATAGAAAAAAAAGGATTATTGAAAAAAAGTTTGTCTGCATTAGAAAAATATAATTTATCAGTTACTGATCGTCAAAAAATCGGTATGTTGCTAGCTAATTGTGGAGATGATGTTGATGACAGTAAGATTGTTTCAGCAAGACTTGTTTTTGAAAAAAATGGCCCCAAAACTCCGGTCCCGGTTAAAGTTGCAATGTATAAAGGTAAAATTCGGGAAATTACCCTAATAGAAAGAAATGATCGACAAAAATAATATTATCGGTTGGATGGTTTTTGATAAACCGATCGGAATGACATCTAATGATTTGCTTTTTAGGATAAAACGAATATTGCACCCGACAAAAATCGGCCATGCCGGTACTCTGGATCCGATGGCCAGCGGTGTTTTACCTGTTGCTTTTGGGTCGGCAACCCGTACGATTGAATTTGTAATGGATGGTGAAAAAGAATATGAATTTACCGTCCTTTTTGGTCAAAAAACCACCACGGATGATGCCGAAGGAGAAGTTATACAAACAACGGAAAAAATCCCTTCTTTAAATGAAATCCAGTCTGTCTTACCTTTTTTTATCGGGAAAATAAAACAAATTCCACCGATATACAGTGCCATTAAAATAAATGGCAAAAGAGCATATGATTTGGCTCGTTCCGGACAAAAAGTTGACATTAAAGAACGGGAAATTGAAATTTATGATTTAAAGATGATAGATTTTGACGGGAGAAAGGCTCGTTTTCGGGTGCAATGTTCCAAGGGGACTTATGTTCGATCATTGGGACGGGATATTGCTGAAAAGATTGGTTCTTTGGGGCATATTATTTATCTTCGTCGGATAAAATGTGGACCATTTAAAGAAAAAGATACGATTTTACTTGAAAAATTAGAAAAAATCGGGTATAAGAAAGCTCTGTTTCCTTTATCAACCGTTCTGGGCGACATCTCGGATCTGGCTTTGGGGGAACATGCGGTGGACAAAATTCGCCATGGTGTTCGAATTAAAATTGATTTTAATGCGGACGAGGATAAGATTTTTAAAGTTATGGACGGTGAAAATCTGGTGGCTTTTGTTCGAATTGAAAACGGATGGGTTATTCCATTCAAAGTATTTAATTAAGAAAGGAAATACAGATGTCGATTACAAAAGAAAAAAAAGAACAGTTAATTGCTGATTTCGGTATTGCCAAAGGTGATACGGGTTCTGCACCTGTTCAAATTGCAATCTTAACCGAAAGAATTAATAATTTAACGGAACACATGAAAATTCATCGTCATGATTTTATCACAAAACGTGGACTTTTATGTTTGGTTTCTGCTCGGACAAAATTATTAAAATATTTAAAGCGGAAAGATGCACAAGCTTATGCCGATTTGATTAAAAAACTCGGATTGCGTAAGTAATTATCTAAATGGGCGGAAGGGTCCGCCCATTTTTGTATGTTGGTTAGAGATATATTAAAAGAAAGGAAAAAGATGTCTTTATTTACAGTTTATAAAAAGGAAATGCAATGGGGGGGCAGAACTCTGTCCATCGAAACGGGAAAAATTGGACGCCAAGCCGATGCATCCGTTATGGTTCAATATGGACAAACAGTTGTTCATTGTGCGGTTTGTGCATCTCGGAATAAACCGAATACTTACGAAGATTTTATTCCATTAACGGTTAATTTTATTGAAAAAGCTTATGCCGGTGGGAAAATACCGGGGGGGTTCTTTAAACGTGAAGCCAAACCATCCGAAGCGGAAATTTTAACATCTCGTTTAATTGATCGTCCGATTCGTCCGCTTTTTGTTAAGGGATTTAATAATGAAGTTAATGTCACTTGTACCGAGATGGCATTTGACATGGAAAATTCAGCGGATATTGTGGCTATGATTGCAGCCTCTGCGGCTTTGACTTTGTCAGGCTTGCCGTTTTTAGGTCCGATTGCTGGCGCAAGAGTGGGATATAAAGACGGGGAATACATTTTGAATCCGACTTTAAAAGAGATTCCGAATTCTGATTTGGACTTAGTTGTTGCCGGAACAAAAGAGGGTGTATTGATGGTTGAATCCGAAGCCCGTGAGTTATCCGAAGAAGTGATGTTGGGTGCGGTTGAATTTGGGCATGCTCAAATTAAACCGGTCATTGATATGATTATTTCTTTGGCGGAAGAAGCGGCAAAAGATGCTTGGGAAATGCCGGCTAAACCGGAAAAATATGATATGGTTGAAGAAAAGTTGGCATCTGAATTGGGTGAAGATTTAAAACAAGCTTACACGATTCATAAAAAACAAGAACGGGCGACGGCTATCGGACAAGTCAAAGAAAAAGCATTGGCTTTATTCCAAGATGATGAAGAATCTTTATCTTTGGTTGAACCGTTATTCCATGCATTAGAGGCTAAAATTGTCCGTCAAAATATCTTGTCTGGTGGTGTTCGGATTGACGGGCGTGATACCAAAACGGTTCGTCCGATTGAAACCGAGGTTTCATTATTACCACGGGTACACGGATCGGCTTTATTCACCCGTGGGGAAACACAAGCCTTTGTTGTGGCAACCTTGGGAACAAGTCAGGATGAACAGGTTATTGATGCCTTATCCGGTGAGTATAAACAAACATTTATGTTGCATTACAATTTCCCGCCATATTCTGTTGGTGAAGTTGGTAAAATGGGCTCTCCGGGGCGTCGTGAAATCGGACATGGTAAGTTGGCATGGCGTGCGATACATCCGATGTTGCCGACAAAAGAAGAATTTCCATACACGATTCGTGT
Organism: Alphaproteobacteria bacterium; assembly: GCA_045536135.1. Taxonomy (GTDB): domain Bacteria; phylum Pseudomonadota; class Alphaproteobacteria; order CAAHEQ01; family UBA3637; genus JAZSNA01. Next base: position 5,825 of record JAZSNA010000032.1, on the reverse strand, counting down.
TGTTTCTGAAATTATGGAAAGTAATGGTTCTTCATCCATGGCGACAGTTTGCGGTTCATCTATGGCCTTGATGGATGCCGGTGTTCCTTTGAAAAAGCCGGTTGCCGGTATTGCGATGGGATTAATCAAAGAAGGCGATAATTTTAAAGTTTTAACCGATATTATGGGTGATGAAGATCACTTGGGAGATATGGACTTTAAGGTCGCCGGAACAGAAGACGGTGTGACAGCTCTTCAAATGGATATTAAAATTACCTCCATTACACCAGAGATTATGAAAATCGCTTTGGCACAGGCTCATGAAGGTCGCCGCCATATTTTGGGACAAATGGCGTTGGCAATTACCGCGCCTCGTGAATCGGTCAGTGCAAATGCACCACGGATTACAACGATACAAATTCCAAAAGATAAAATTCGTGATGTTATCGGAACTGGCGGAAAGGTTATTCGTGAAATCGTTGAAAAAACCGGATGTAAAATTGATATTACAGATGAAGGTGTATGTTCAATCGCGTCGGTGGATAGTACTTGCGGTCAGGAAGCCCTTGATTGGATCAAAGGTATTGTTGCCGAACCGGAAGTTGGTGTGATTTATACCGGTAAAGTTGTTAAAATCATGGACTTTGGTGCTTTTGTCAACTTCCTTGGCACACGTGACGGGCTTGTTCATATTTCAGAACTGAAAAATGAGCGGGTCGAAAAAACCGAAGATGTCGTCAAAGAAGGCGATATCGTCAAAGTAAAATGCTTGGGTATTGATAAAATGGGTAAGGTTAAATTATCCATGAAACGTGTTAATCAAGAAACCGGTGAAGATTTGGAAGAAAAAGTTTCTGAATAAAAATAACTGGAATAAAAAACAGGGGATTTTTTATCCCCTGTTTTTTTATAACATATCCCATAAGTTTGCTTTATTTAAAACCGATTTGGAAAATTTTTTGACAATTTTGATGTGAATATGCTTTATCAAGGATATGTTGAACTTGTATTCTGTTTTGCCATTCGTTAATAACAGCATGAATATCGCCGTCCATATCGTCTGTGGAAAGACAACGATAAAAATCCCCCCAAATAATTTCCTTGATATTATTAAAAATACCGACTTGATTTAAATGATTTAACATTCGATCGACTCGATAGGGTTTTTCGCCGACTTCTTCCAATAAAAGAGTGGAAGATGTAAAATCGGGTAAGTATTTTGTGCCAATTAAACTTTCGATTAAAGTCATTGTTCCACCCAAAATAAATGTTTTATCCGAAAAGGGATTTTCAATAATATCTTTTATTCGGGATTGAAATTGAATATCATCTGTTTTTTCTTTGGCAAAAATACCCAAAAAACCGGAATATGTCGGCAAACGGATTTGAGACCAAAGGGCTAAATTTAAAGCAGTTCCATCACTAAAAGTAATAAACGGTTTGGGATTTTTTTGAATTAAATCATAATCAATTTTATCCAATAATCGTCCCGAACCATATCCGCCCCGTAAACAAACAATTCCGTCAATTTGTTTATCGGAAAAAGCCCAATGAAGGTCTTTTAAACGTTCTTCATCTGTTCCGGCTAAAAATCGATTGATATGAAATGTATTTTCTCCCAATATGATATTATAACCGATTTTTGAAAAGAATGTTTTAATATCTTTTTGAATTTGGTTATTGGGCTGTGGTGAAGATGGATTGATAATGGCAATATTTTTCATTGAAGCTCCTTTGCAATTTGCATACAAAAATCGGATAGTGAGTTATCTCGTCCCCCCATGACCAATATAATATCGCCATGAGATAAATTTTTCTTGATAATCGGGATGGCATCTAATCTGTTTTTGACATAAAAGGCGCTACGATGTTTCTTAATCAATTCATCCGCCAAATCTTTGGAAGAAATTGTTTGTTGAACTGTTCCGCCGGCATAATAGATTTCGGGTAAAATAATAATGTCTTGAACAGAGGTATGATTGATAAAGGTTTGAATGTATTCGTCTTTCATCAATCGGGTGGGACCAAAACCATGTGGTTGAAAAATAAAACATTTTCGTCCGGAATGAAAAGAAAAAGTATCTATGGCAGATGCAATTTTCATCGGATTATGCGCATAATCGTCATAAATGGTAATACCACCGGTGACGGCAATTTTTTCCATGCGTCGATGTGTACCGGCAAAAGTTTTTAAAGCTTGAACAGATTGGCTGATTTCAATGCCCAGTAATTGACAAGTCGCAATTGCACACAGCGCATTTTCAATGTTATGCCGTCCCAAAACAATCAAAGAGGCCGGAATATTGTTGACTAAAAAAGTTGTCCCTTGATCGCTTTGAATAATCTTGCTGGCCATAATATCCGCATGATGATCAATACCGAAAAAAATGGCATTATCCGGCTTTTGAATTTTTTGAATTTCTGGACAATCAGCATTTAAAACGACACCATCTTTGGCCCGAAAAATAAATTCTTTAAATAAGGGTATCAATTCAGAAAGTGGTTTATGGTCCAAAGAAATATTGGAAACAATCGCAATATTGGGATTATAAAGTTCCAAAGTACCGTCTGATTCGTCGGCTTCGATAACGCAAATATTACCGGTTGACAACAGAACATTTCCCCTTTCTTGATTCGGATATGTATTGTTAAAAATACCCCCATTGATGACCAAAGGATCTTTACCCAAAGTTTGCAATATATGTCCAATCATTGCGGTAATTGTGGTCTTGCCGGAAGTTCCGGCGACGGCTATTCCCATGTGATTGTGTAAAATATTCGATAAAAGTTGAGCTCTTTTTTGTATCGGAATATTAAGTTCTAATGCCTTTTGTATATCCGGAATTTGATTTTCAACTGCGGTTGAAATAACTATTAAATTAATGTCTGATGTGACACCGGAAGCATCTTGCGGAAAGATTTTAATCCCCGCTTTAATCAAACGATTTTTAATAATTTTATTTTCACCCATATCAAAAGATCGATCCGAACCATATACTTCATTTCCGATATATTTTTGATACAACGCGATTGAAGACATGCCTATTCCGCCAATGCCACAAAAAAATATTTTCATTTTTTTCCTTTGTAAAATTTATAAAATTGATTATAATGAAAAAAAGTTAGCAAAAAGTAAAGGAGAAACATTATGAAATTTTTATTTGTTTTAGCCTGTTTGGTATCAACAACCCTCTCTGCCCAAACAGCCGCCCAACTGGAAATGATTCGTATTCAACGGGAGGTTGTCAATCCGACACCGGATACAAATGCAAATGAACCGGTCGAGGAAGTTGTTGAAAAAGAAGTTATTGTCTTTCAGGAAAAACAACAACCCAAAGATATTAACGTGGATGATATTTTATCCGGAAATATTCAAGAAGAAAAACTATCTCGTCCCATAGCGACACCAACACCAACGCCATATCCGATGGCAATCGAAATTAGTGTTGAAAAACCAAACTTAATTTTACCGCCTTTTGCTCGGCCGTTATGCAGTTTTACGGTTGTTGTGGAAAATAAAACGCCATATAATTTGGATAATATCAGAATTAATTATAAATGGGGAGAAATGGCCAGCTATATCGGCGTCACTGGGATGGTGCCGGGTGAAAGATTTCCGATTGATACAGCTTCGGTTGGTGAAGGATGTCGGCAACTATCTTCAATTCCGCAATTGAGTTTCCCGATTTGTCAATTGACGGATAATACTTCGGAAAATCCGGTTGAAATATCAGAAGATGAGTGTCGTTCATTAGTTAAATTTGTTAAAAAATAGATGAAATTTTTAACAGCCTTATTTTGCTTTATACCCTTTTGGATAATGGGGCAGACACTGTCGGATCAAGATGTTTTGACATATCAAAATATATTTAAAGCCCAAAAGGTTGAAGATTGGACAAGTGCGGATAAATATATTAAACAGCTTAAAAATAAAACATTAATGTGTGATGTTTTATATGATCGTTATCTGTCCAAGACTTATCGAACAAAGGGAGAGGAAATACAAAATTGGTTGAAGGATTGTCCGCAACACCCGAATGCCGATGTTATTTATCAACTGGGTAAACAAAAAAAAGTTAAATTAACCGCTAAAAAACCGAAGTCGCTATTTGGTACGGGAAGCGGCAGTTGTACTTTTATTTATCGAGAAGAACCGATTGATTTGCTCTATGGACGGGAGTTTAAATATCTGTCCGTTCCCCGTCGTCAAAAGGCCAAAAGCATTATGGAAAAGATAATAAAATATCTGAAAAGCGGACAAACTTTATGGGTTCGACAATTGGTAGACGGAAAAGATGCAAAAAACTTATTTAATATACCGGATCATGATGCGGCTAAAATTGCATTGGCGTTTTCATACTTTTTAGACGGAATGGATGATAAAGCAATTGAATATGCACTTCCGGCGACAAAACGAAGCGGAAATTTATATCCGTTGGGGAATTGGGTGTTGGGATTGGCTTATTGGCGAAAGGGGGATTTTAAAACGGCAAGTCATCATTTCCATCAGGTATCCGTTCATCCGAAGTCTTATCCTTTACTTCGTTCGGCAGGGGCTTTTTGGGAATCTCGAACATTATTGAAAATGGGACGGTTTGAAGATGTTAATCAGGCATTAACATTGGCCGCCCAATCCAATCAAACATTTTATGGTTTACTGGCTCAACAAATGTTGGGAAATGATTTGGAACATTCTTGGGAAATTTTACCCCCTTCCGAGGGTGAGATTTCATGCGAATCTCCCTTATGGGAAAAAGCACTTAACTTAAAAAAAATCGGTAAAAAATATGAGGCTCAAAAAACAATCTCATACCTTTATTTATTGTCTAATGAAGCGACACGTTCGGATTTAATCCGCTTGTCAATGGAACATGAACTAGATGCGGATTTAAATTTGATTATCGGTCAGATAAAGGATGGAAAAGAACGTTTCCCGATGCCGTCATTCCAACCGATTGACGGGTGGAAAGTTGACCCGGCTTTGATTTTTGCCTTTATTAAACAGGAAAGTTGTTTTAATGAACGGGCTAAAAGTTCCGTCGGTGCAATCGGATTGATGCAATTGATGCCGAGTACGGCAAAACAATTTGCACCAAAGGCCGGTTTAGAGTGGGATTCGTCAAAGTTGATACAAAGTGAATATAATATCTCATTGGGACAGGAATATATTTTATGGCTTTTAAATGATTTTCGGATAGAAAATAACCTATTCTTATTGGCCATGGCATATAATGGTGGGGCAGGTGCGACGAATACTTGGAAAAAAAGGATGAAATATCAAAATGATCCTTTGTTATTTATCGAATCCATCCCGTCCAAAGAAACTCGGGGTTTTGTGGAACGAGTCATGGCGAATTATTGGATTTATCAAACCTTAATGGGTAAAGAAGTCACAACAATAAAACAAATTATTATGGGACAATTCCCAACATATACCAATCCAAGTTAGGAATATAAAAAGTATTTGTTTTAAAAAAAATGTGTTATTATTTCTCACAGATTATATGTGTTATGTAATCAGCACCTTAAAATGTGCGGGGCTGTCGTAAGCTCTGATACTTACTACGGTACGGATGGATACCGATAGGCTATTGTGAGTTAAACAATATGCTATATTATCCTCGATTTTATGGTCGGGGAGCTTGTGGTGTATGTCCAGAAGCATCAACAGCTTTAAAGACCATAAGAGTCATCTCAGTAAGTATGATTTACGAACTCTCCGACCACCTTTTATCCAAAGGTGGTTTAAAACTATAAAATCGGAGAATAAAAATGATAAAAATATTTTAAATACCCGTTTATCACCGAAAAATAAAAAGTTTATAATATAAATAAAGATTATTTTT
>JAZSNA010000012.1:0-44726 GCA_045536135.1 Alphaproteobacteria bacterium | reverse complement strand
TCATCAAGCGGTTAGCCTTTTGACAAATGATTGACTTATCTCGATTGAACAGTGAACAACGTCAAGCGGTTGAAACAACCGAGGGTCCAGTATTGGTTTTATCCGGTGCTGGTACTGGTAAAACGACGGTTTTAACGACTCGACTGGCTTATATTATCGAAAAAGGTTTGGCTCGTTCAAACGAATGTTTTTGTGTGACTTTTACCAATAAAGCGGCGAAAGAAATGCAAGAACGTGTTGAAAAGATGATTGGCGCAGAGGCAAGATATGTTTGGTTGGGAACATTTCATCGGCTCGGTTTAAGGATTTTACGTCGATATGCTCAATTAGTCGGTCTTGAAGATAACTTTATTATACTGGATTCATCTGATCAGGAACGTTTGGTTAAACAACTACTTCAAGCGAATAATGTTGATATAAAAAAGTGGACACCTTCGGCTGTATTGGAAGCCGTTCAACGCTTTAAAGACAAGGGAATAACATACGACAAAGCAAAGGATTATACACATTTTCTGGATGGACAGCTTGCCCCGTTTTACAGTCAATATCAACGGGCTTTGATTCAAAATAATTCGGTTGACTTTGGTGATTTACTGTTATATCCGTTGCAAATTTTATTACAACATCCGGATATTGCGTCTGTTTATGCCGGTCAGTTTAAATATATCTTGGTTGACGAATATCAAGATACAAACACGGCCCAGTATTTGTTTTTAAGATTATTATCTATGGGACATCATAATATCTGTTGTGTTGGGGATGATGATCAATCTATCTATTCGTGGCGAGGTGCGGTTGTTGAAAATATTTTGAAATTTGAACGAGATTTCCCAAATTCAAAAGTCATTCGTCTTGAAAGTAATTATCGTTCTACAACTCATATCTTGGGAGCCGCTTCCGGTTTGATTTCAAAAAATCAAAGTCGTTTGGGAAAAACACTTCGTGTTGCCCCTCATCGGGATGGCCATGGTGATTGTATAGAAGTTAAAAGCTATTATAATGGTACAGAAGAAGCTTTGTCAATAATGGATAAAATTGAAAATCATCATCGTGCTGGAATTGCTCTTTCTCAAATGGCTATTTTAGTTCGAGCCGGTTTTCAGACACGTGAATTCGAAGAGGCGTTAATTAAATCCGGTTATCCATATCAGGTCATCGGAGATTATCGTTTTTATGAACGTGAAGAAATTAAAGATGCCGTGGCTTATCTTCGCTTACTCACACATCCGACGGATAATTTATCTTTTTTACGGGTTGTTAATAAACCCAGACGAGGGATTGGTGATTCCAGTATAGAAAAATTAAATGCTTATGCAACGGAACTGGGAATCTCTTTGTATTCTGCGATAGAAGGAGCTGATTTACCCAAAAAAGCCAAGGAGGCTTTACTGAATTTTCGTGAAAATATAAAAATATGGACGGATTTGAAAAATAAAATGCATTTATCCGATTTAATGCGTTTTGTGCTGGGTGAGTCCGGATATATTCAGATGTGGCGAGATGATAAAAATCCTCAGTCCGAGGGAAAATTGGAAAATCTATCTGAATTGCTTAATGTTATGAATGAGGGATTTTCCGGTATAGATGAATTTTTAGAACATGCCAGCTTAATTGCGGATGTAGATAAGTTGGACGATAAAGAAAAAATAACAGTTATGACTTTACATGCCTCTAAAGGATTGGAATATGATGTCGTCTTCCTTCCGGGTTGGGAAGAAGGGATTTTCCCAAATGCTAAAAGTGTGGAAGAGGGCGGGATTGAAGAAGAACGGCGTTTGGGCTATGTCGGAATTACCAGAGCCAGAAAAAATGTTTATATTTCATCAGCGATGGCTCGTCGGGTCTATGGACAGTGGCAAAATCAAATTCAATCCCGCTTTATATCTGAAATCCCGAAAGAACATATTCAATCACCTAATCGTCCGGCATTGGGGGATTATGGAACTTATCGTCCGAAGTTTATCCAAAAACCTAAAATTGAAAATCATGTTTTGGGGAAAAGAGTTTTCCACGAAACTTTTGGTCAGGGAGTTGTAATTCGATCTGATGGAGATAAATTGGAAGTTGCTTTTAATAAAGGCGGTATTAAAAAAATAATGAAAAATTTTGTAAAGTTTTTATAGGGAGTAAAATATGGATTTAATTGATATACTAAATAAAAGAAGCGAAATTTTATATACTCGGTCCTTTTTAAGAGAAGAATTGTTGAAAAAACAATCTTCGCCTGATGCTGTTTTAATTGGCCTTTGTGGAGAAAGTGCCTCTGGTAAGACAACTTTACTAAATTTAATGAAAAAAGATATTCCGAATATGACGGTTGTTAATGCCGATAACTATTATCGGGACTTTTCGAAAGAAATGGCAGAGTATGGGTCTTTTACAAAGTTGGTTGAAAGCGGATTTGATACGGAAAGCGCCCAAAGTTTTCAAATACCGCTATTACGAAATGACTTAATGATGTTAAAAAACGGGTATCAAGTCAAAATACCTTCTTATGATATGAAAACAGGCAAATCAACGCCCGATGCGATATTATGCCAACCTGAAAAATATATTGTTGTTGAAGGTATTTGTACTTTATATGAAGATGTGCGGGATATTTTTGATTTTAAAATATATTTGACGGTAGATAAACAAATTCAATGGGAACGCTATCAAGCTCGGGGAGAAGAACGAAGTATTGATAAATCAGAAATTAAACAACAATACGAAATTGTTTGTCGGGCGGCTGAAAGACATATACAGCCAAACAAAAAATTTGCGGATATGATTATCCGTGGACGAATAACCAATGAACGATGATAAATTTATTAAGGATATAAATAAAAACACCCGATAATTTCGGGTGTTTTTTATAAGTGGCGGAGAGGGGGGGATTCGAACCCCCGGTAGGAAACCCTACACACGCTTTCCAAGCGGGCACGATAGACCCCCCTGACCCCTCTCCATGTCGTGATTCGTCTTATATAATATCTTTTATAAAAAAGCAAGTGTTTTTTTATTTTTTTCAAAAAAAGTTTTATTGACTTTATATCCTTTTTTGTTTATAAAGTATAGAACGAAAGGATTTAAATCATGACCATTTCTTTATTTAATACGGATGGACGACAAGTTCAAACTCTTACTCCGGTGGATGTCGGTGAAGTCAAGATGTATTGCTGTGGACCAACCGTATACAACTACGCACATATTGGAAATTTAAGAACTTATATTTTCGAAGATGTTTTACGTCGGATTATTATAAAAGACGGTCTTAAAATAAAACATACAATGAATATTACGGATGTCGGACACTTGACTTCGGATCAGGATACCGGCGAAGATAAAATGGTCAAAGCCGCTATCAAGGAACAAAAAGGGGTGTTGGAATTGGCTCGGTTTTATGAAGAAGCCTTCTTTAAAGATTGTGCTGATTTAAATATTCAACGACCTGATATTGTTTGTCGGGCGACTGAAACAATTGATGATATTATTGAATTTATTAAAGTTTTATTAGATAAAGGTTTTGCTTATATCGCCGGTGGTAATGTTTATTTAGATTCCATGAAATATGAAAAATATGGTCAAATGGCGGGGTTGGATTTGGAAAATTTACGTCATGGAGCCAGAGTGGATACAGACTCTAATAAGAAAAATCCGACAGATTCCGTATTATGGTTTACTCAGTCTAAATTTTCAAATCATATTTTGTCATGGAAATCGCCTTGGGGGGACTTCGGATATCCGGGATGGAATATTGAATGTTCCGTTATGGCGTATAAACACTTGGGTCCTCGGTTGGATATCCACTGTGGTGGAATTGATCATGTACCGGTTCATCATACGAACGAAATTGCTCAAAGCGAATTATTTTTGGGGCATAAATGGTGTAATCATTGGGTTCATGGGGAATTCTTGCAATTAGGCGAAGAAAAAATGTCAAAGTCAAAAGGAGAATTCTTAACCGTTTCCGTATTAAAAGATCGGGGATATAATCCGTTGGCCTATCGTTATTTGTGCTTGACGGCTCATTATCGTTCTCCGCTTAAATTTACTTTTGATATTTTAGATTCGGCTCAAAGTGCATATAATAACTTAAAAAATCGGGTAATAGAGTTAAAGGATAACATTAATAATGTAGGGCAATCAACTGAAAATAAAGATAAATTTTTAAATGAATTCTTTAAATATACAAACGATGATATGAATATGCCTCAGGCTTTGGCCGTCATGTGGAATGTCGTTAAAACAGATGTTTTGTCATCCAAAGATAAGCTTGATATTTTGTTGGAAATGGATGAAATTTTGGGATTGGGTATCGCCGAAATGAAAAAGGATGAAATTTCTGTGACACCTGAAATTCAAAAAATCATTGATGACAGAAAACAAGCTCGGTTAGAAAAAAATTGGGCTTTATCCGATGAATTGCGTGATCAGTTATTAAATGAGTATGGCTTGCTGATTAAAGATGGGCCAAACGGTGCAGTGGAACTGATCAAAAAATAGGGGAAAACACATGAATCTTCAAAAAATGGCAAATGCCGTACGGATGTTGTCTGTTGATATGATTTCAGCTGCAAATTCCGGTCATCCTGGGGCTTGTTTGGGAATGGCTGATTTTACAACCGTTCTATGGGCTGAATTTTTAAAATTTGATCCGCTTAATCCGAATTGGGAAAATCGAGATCGCTTTTTAATGTCTAATGCTCATGCCGGACCCATGCAATATGCTTTGCTTTATCTGACTGGATATCCGGATATTACTTTGGATGATTTGAAAAAATTCAGACAAATTGATTCTAAAACAACAGGTCATCCCGAGGTGGAAATGTTAAGCGGGGTGGAAGCAACCGGCGGTCCGCTTGGTCAAGGATTGGCTATGGCGGTTGGAATGGCTTTGGCTGCCAGATTATCCGGCCGGGATCATTATACCTATGTGACAATCGGGGATGGTTGTTTAATGGAAGGCGTATCCGAGGAAGCAATATCTTTGGCCGGACATTTAAAGTTAAATAAGTTAATTGCCTTTTGGGATAATAATAGAATTACAATTGACGGAAGTGTGGATATTGCAACCTCAGTTAATCAAAAAATGAGGTTTGAAGCCTGCGGATGGAATGTGATTGAAATTGACGGACATGATTATAATCAAATTCGTGTCGCAATTCAACAGGCTCAATTATCTGATAAACCCACATTGATATCGTGTCGGACAATCATTGGGTATGGTTGCTCAAAGGCCGGCACTTCGGCTTGTCATGGAAGTCCGTTAAAGGCGGAAGAAGTCGTGGAATTGCGGAAAAATTTAGGCTGGGAATACGAACCTTTTGTCATACCCGAAGATGTTCAAAGTGATTGGAAATCAATCGGTCAAAAAAATACATCAAATACCGATGCTAAAAAAAATGTGATAGATTGGACAGAATTTGAAAAATATAAAGCTCAATTATTGGTTGACAGACCAGAAGTTGCCAGTCGGAAATCGTCTCAAATGGCATTAACGGTTTTGGCCGATTTAATTCCGAATTTAATCGGCGGAAGTGCGGATTTATCAGCCAGTAATTTAACAAAAACACCAAAATCAATAGATATTACTGATGAAGTGAATGGTAATTATATCAATTACGGTATTCGTGAATTCGCAATGGGCTGTATCATGAACGGTATTGCTTTATATGGCGGTTTTATTCCTTATGGTGGAACTTTTTTTGTCTTTGCCGATTATTTAAAACCGGCCATGAGGTTGTCTTGTTTAATGGGACAACAAGTGATTTATGTTTTAACTCATGATTCAATCGGGGTAGGGGAAGATGGTCCGACGCATCAACCGGTTGAACAATTGGCTATGTTGCGTTCCATTCCGAATATGACAACTATTCGTCCAGCAGATGCTTTGGAATGTGCTGAAGCTTGGGAAATCGCTATTCGGAATAATACACCGACAGCTTTGATACTTTCCAGACAGAACTTGCCGTTTATCAGTCAGACAAGCGGACAAACCGATAAAGGGGCCTATGTCGTATCAGATTGTGAAAAACCAAAGTTGACGATTATTGCAACCGGTTCGGAAGTCGCTTTGGCGTTAAAGGTCAGTCGGGAATTATCTGGTATTCGGGTGGTTTCCATGCCTTCGTGGGAGTTGTTTAAAAAACAACCTCTGTCTTATCAACAAGAGGTTTTGGGTAATGTGGTTCGGGTATCTTTGGAAGCCGGAACAACATTCGGTTGGAAACAGTGGGCTGATGAATGTATCGGTATTGATACTTTCGGTTTTTCAGGACCTGGAAATAAAGTATTTGACAAAGTCGGATTAAATGTTGATAATGTCATCGATAAAATTAAAAAAATTTTAAATATAGAATGAAAGGAAATAAAAAATGGCAATGATTACACTCAGACAATTACTGGATGATGCCGCAGAAAAAGGATATGGTATTCCAGCGTTTAATGTCAACAATATGGAACAAGTATTGGCAATTTTGGGGGCGGCTAAAAAAATGGATGCTCCGGTGATTATTCAAATGTCAAAAGGGGCAAGAGCTTATGCAAATGATGCCGTCTTAAAACATATTATGATGGCTGGTGTGGAAATGTATCCGGATTTGCCGATTTGTGTTCACCAAGATCATGGTTCTTCTGAAAACGTTTGTTTCTCTGCTATGATGAATGGATTTACTTCGGTGATGATGGATGGGTCATTGACGACAGATGGGCAACCGGCGACATTTGACTATAATGCATCTGTGACTAAACGGGTCGTTGATGTGGCTCATGATGTGGGTGTTTCCGTCGAGGGTGAATTAGGCTGTATCGGTTCGTTGGAATCCGGAAAAGGTGAAAAAGAAGACGGACATGGTTTTGATGGTGTCATCTCAAAGGATAAATTGTTAACAGATCCGGATGATGCTGTAGAATTCGTAAATAAAACAAATGTTGATGCATTGGCTGTGGCTATTGGTACATCTCATGGAGCATATAAATTTACCCGTAAACCGGATGGGGCGATTTTGTCTATTGATACGATTAAGAAAATTCATGAAAAATTACCCAAAACTCATTTAGTTATGCATGGTTCTTCATCTGTTCCGCAAGATTTGCAAGATATTATCAATGCTTACGGCGGACAAATGCCGCAAACTTACGGTGTTCCAGTTGAGGAAATTCAAGAAGCCATTAAATATGGGGTGCGTAAAGTGAATGTGGATACAGATTTGCGTATGGCGATGACCGGAGCAATTCGTAAGTGTTTTGCCGAAAATCCGACCGAATTTGATCCTCGGAAGTATTTAAAGCCGGCAATTGTAGCTATGCAAAAAGTTTGTGAAGAACGATACGAACAATTTGGTGCAGCCGGAAAAGCCAACTCTATTAAGCCGATTGCTTTATCGGATATGGCAAAACGGTATAAAGATGGTACTTTATAATAATAAAGTCTTGTAAAAAAAGCCCTGAATTTTTCGGGGCTTTTTTATTGATTTTTTGCAAAAAATTTGATATAATTATACTTATGAAAGAAAAAGTGATGTATTCCGGAGCCCCTGTTTTTAAAGATGAAAAAATCTTTGTTGAACAGCCATGGTTATGTCGGACAACCCATTGTTTTGCCTATGCGGTAGGGGATTATGGGGCAGGGTTGTTGACCGGTAATGATTGTGCGACGGATTATAATTATTTACCCAGACCGGGGGAAGGGAATGGTTTTACCTATGATGAAATAGTTGTTAATCCGAATCATAAAGGATATATTCCCTCTTTTCAAGAACGGGAAAAAATTATAATACAGGCTTTAAAGCAAGAAGGTATTTTATTCCAAAGTAAATTATATCCTAAAAATATCCCCAATGATAAATATGTTATATGCTGTTTTTTAGAACCGAACGAATATCATTTTATTCGGCAAAATGCAGACGGTTCTTGGACCAGCAAGAACGGATATGCGGCCACACCAAATGATAAGTGTTGCGACGGTATAACACCTATCGGGGATAATCCGGAAAATTTTTATGGTGCGGATAAAAGCAATCATTTTGTCGGATATTTTACTGTTCCGAAGGGGGGCGTAAAAGTCGGTGTTAAAGCTTATTTACAAAAAGTATCGGCTCGGGAATTTAAAAAGGGACCGTTAACAACGGCTAAAATTGAAAAAGGGCGGGATTATTTTTCTCAATTAAATACGCTTATAGATGATGTGGTCAATTTATACCGTCAAAAGAAACAGGAAAAGATAGAAGATTGTTTGATACAGGTTGAAGATTGTTTAAATGACATCCATCGGCTTGGGATAGATTTTCATACCTTACTCCGTCCCCGAAAAATGATTTCAGAATCAAATCGAATAAAACGTAGTAAAAATGAAGGACGGTAGTTCCTTATTTAATCAGTGTATGAACATCTTCAATTGAAACGGTCTGTTGTTCGCCCGTTAGCATATTTTTGATGGTCGCAGAACGATTTTTGATTTCATCTTCCCCAATGATGGCGACAAAAGGAACTCCGATTTTATTTGCATAGTTCATTTTATTTTTAAATTTTGTCTGTTCCAAGAATACTTCTGTTTTAATATATTGATTTCGCAAATTTGTTGCCAGTTCAAAGGATAAACTTGTATCTTTATCCATCGGTAATATCAAAACTTTTAAAAGAGTTTTTGGTGTTTTCGGTAATAAACCTTTGTCCTTTAATTGGGAAAAAAGTCTGGATAAACCGATAGAAATCCCAACTCCCGGCAATTTTTGACGAGTATAAAAACCGGCCAAATTATCATATCTTCCGCCGGAACAAATACTGCCGACTTCCGGATAGTCTTTTAAGGTGGTTTCATAAACCGTTCCGGTATAATAATCTAATCCGCGGGCAATTGAAAGGTTGATATGAAAATATTCCTCTGGCACACCTTGATTGCGGATTGCGGAGACAACGGCGGATAGCTCGGACAGACCGAGGGCAAAATTTTCATTTTCAATTTTTAAATTCTTTAATGAATCCAAGATTTCATCATTCGTTCCCTTTATTTTTGTAAAAGACAAAATATCCTTGATATTTGTTTCGGGAGTTCCAATCTTTTGCAACTCTTCTTTGACGGCAGGAAGACCGATTTTATCCGCTTTATCAATAATTCGTAAAATATCCGTGATTTTATCCGAACAATTCAGATGTTCAAAAAAACCAGACAATATTTTACGGTTGTTAATATGAATGGTAAAAGAAGGTAGTCCCATCTTTAAAAATGTTTGATAAATCACTGCCGGCATTTCTGCATCATACAGAATATCTAATTTTTCATTCCCGATGATATCAATGTCAGCTTGATAAAATTCACGGAAACGGCCATGTTGAGGACGTTCTCCTCGATAAACCTTTCCGATTTGATATCGTTTAAAAGGGAAGGTGAGTGAACTATAATTTAATGCTACATATTTAGCCAATGGAACAGTTAAATCAAATCGCATTGCCAAATCTGTATCACCTTTTGTAAAAGCGTATATCTGTTTTTCGGTTTCACCGCCGGCTTTTGCCAATAAAACCTCTGACAATTCTAAAACGGGCGTGTCCAAAGGGGTAAAACCAAAGCTTTCATAACCGTTTCTGATAATATCCATCAGGTAATTAAAAGTAATTTGGTCTTGGGGTAAAAGCTCCATAAAACCGGATAAAGTTCTGGGTTGAATAATTTTTTTAGTCATTTTAAATATCCAAATTCGCTACATTTAATGCATTTTCTTGAATGAAATCTCGCCGAGGTTCCACTACATCGCCCATCAGAGTTGAAAATACTTGTTCGGCTTCCTGAATGTGTGGGACTTTGACCTGTAATAAATGTCGGGCATTCGGATCCAAAGTGGTTTCCCATAATTGTTCTGGATTCATTTCCCCTAATCCTTTATATCGGTTTATTGCAATACCTTTTTTACCGATTTTATAAATTGTTTCAATCAAGTCAATCGGTCCGTTGATTGTATAGGAACTATCTTTTGTGATTAATTTTGCCGGTTTACCGTAAAGTTCAATCAAATTATCTTGAATTTCATTCAAGTATTTTGCTTCAGCAGATGCAATCACTTTATCGTCAATGATATGGTTTTCTTTGACACCCCGTAAG
This sequence comes from Alphaproteobacteria bacterium, assembly GCA_045536135.1. Lineage (GTDB taxonomy): Bacteria > Pseudomonadota > Alphaproteobacteria > CAAHEQ01 > UBA3637 > JAZSNA01. The sequence goes on along the minus strand of JAZSNA010000012.1, from coordinate 34,648 downwards.
ATACGCCAGAAGTTATAAGAATTATCCTCTTTTTCAATATGCCATCCCCGTTCGTATTCCGGTTCAATGGAATTGAGTTTTTCAACCAAATCTTCACGCAAAACGGCCGAAGGATTCATCATACCCATAATTGACATTTGTTCAATAATCTTGGTCGGTGCCAAAACGGATAAAGTATCAATCATATTTTTAGCCAAACGAGCTTCATGAGCTCGAGAAATTAAATCATTTCCGGAAATTTGTGTCCCATCGGCTAATTCCAAAATAACATCATCCGTGCCGTTGTTAATCAAATATTCCTCCATAGATTTATCATCTTTTAAGTAAACCTCTGAATTACCTTTTTTAGCACGATATAATGGCGGTTGAGCAATATAAATGTATCCACGTTCTAATAATTCCGGCATTTGACGGAAGAAGAAAGTTAACAGAAGTGTTCGAATATGAGCTCCGTCCACATCAGCATCAGTCATAATGATAATTTTATGATATCGGCATTTGTCGGCATTAAAGTCATCACGTCCGATACCTGTTCCGAATGCTGTGACCATGGTGCCAACCTCGGCCGAAGATAACATTCTGTCAAATCTGGCCCGTTCAACATTCAAAATTTTACCGCGCAAAGGTAAAATAGCTTGGTTTTTACGGTTGCGTCCTTGTTTTGCCGAACCGCCGGCGGAATCTCCCTCAACGATAAAGATTTCAGATAATGCCGGATCTTTTTCTTGACAATCGGCCAATTTACCGGGGAGTGATGCCATGTCCAAAGCTCCCTTGCGGCGAGTTAATTCACGAGCTTTTCGAGCTGCTTCACGAGCGGCTGCTGCTTCGACGACTTTACCGATGATTTTTTTCGCATCAGTTGGATGTTCTTCCAACCATTGTCCCAACTTATCACCGATAATACTTTCAACCACGGGACGAACCTCACTTGAAACCAATTTATCTTTTGTTTGTGATGAAAATTTAGGATCCGGAACTTTCACGGATAAAACACAGGTCAAACCTTCACGCATATCTTCACCGGAAAGTTCAACTTTTTCTTTCTTGGTTAATCCGGTTTCTGATGCATAATTGTTAATGGTTCGGGTTAGGGCAGCTCGTAATCCGGCCAAATGTGTTCCCCCATCTCGTTGAGGAATATTATTTGTAAAACACATACAATTTTCATGATAACTGTCTGTCCATTCCAACGCTACATCAACCGTGATGCCGTTTTGTTCACCGGTAATGGAAATTTCTTCTTCTTGCAAAACATTTTTGCTTTGATTTAAGAACTTAACAAACTCGGCAATTCCGCCTTCATAACAAAATTCAATTTTCTTTTCTTCCACATTACGTCTGTCAATTAAAATCAGACGTACACCGGAAGATAAAAATGCTAATTCCCGAATGCGATGTTCCAGTGTATCAAAATCAAAGGTTGTGCTGGTAAAAGTTTCCGGACTGGGCCAAAAAGTGACAGAAGTTCCCTTACGGCCATCGGCATCGCCGACAACAGCCAGTGGAGCAACGGCAACACCATCCTTGAATTCCATAAAGTGTTCTTTGCCATCACGCCAAATACGCAGTTCCAATTTAGACGATAATGCGTTCACAACGGAAACCCCAACCCCATGTAAACCACCGGATACTTTATATGAATTTTGGTCAAATTTACCACCGGCATGGAGTTGTGTCATAATAACTTCGGCAGCGGAAACGCCTTCGGTCGGGTGAATACCAGTTGGAATACCGCGACCGTTATCCACCACAGTCACGGATCCGTTCTCATTCAAAATAACTTCGGTTTTATCACAATATCCGGCCAAAGATTCGTCAATGGCATTATCCAATACTTCGTAAATCATATGATGTAATCCGGTGCCGTCATCTGTGTCGCCGATATACATACCAGGCCGTTTGCGAACAGCATCAAGTCCCTTTAATACTTTAATGGAAGATGCGTCATAATTTGGTTTATTTTGAATATTTTCTGTCATATTTTTTCCTTTGTTTTTGTTATAGGCTGATTATATCTTTTTTTACGAAAAAATCAAAGAAAAAAAACAGATTTTTTACATTTTTTTTATGAAAATAAAATAAAAAACTTAATTTTAATCTGTTGTATCCTTTTTATCAGTAAATATAGAAAAATTAAGGGTACAAACTTTGTTTTCTTCATCAAATTCTACGGCCGTTAATGGATAACTGATCATTGTTTGTAAAGAAGAGCAAAGATCCGGACTGGATTGTTTAGCTGAAAATTCAAATCCGGTATTGTTTTTTTTGACCAAGACATTTATATCGCCGATAACAAAATATTTTGTTCCTTCTAAATTAGAAGATTTAAAACCAAATGGTGGAGTGATACTGGTATCGGATTGATAATCCTTCGTTGATAAAAAAGCGATAACATTTAAACTTTCCTTTAAAAAAGCTGTTGCTTTATTATGATTTAATGTTCGTTGAAAACCCAATAAAACAACACTGGATAAAATACCGATAATGGCTAAAACAATCAATAATTCCAACATTGTAATACCGTTTTGATTATTCTTTTTCATTTTTACTTCCTTTATTTTGGTTGAAAGAATCGATTTTCGCTTCGGGAAATAATTTAATAATCTCCCGAATATTATTGTCGTTTAATAAATTATTTTTTTCATTTCTTTGGGCTTCTTGCTTTTGCTCGGCAATTGTTTTTTCGCCCGCTGATGAAGATATTTTTATTTCCCAAGTTTTTCCGGTTGCTTTTTGTAAAAAAAAGGATAATTTTGATGTAATCTCAGACGGATAATTTGGATTGACGGAATAATGAAAAATACCATCTTCAAATCTGATGGGATGGACATCATTTGTTATATGGTGTGCAATTATCCGTTCGCCGGCATCTGTTAAAGCTTTAACTAAATGTGCCAAAGTCAAGAACACCGGCTGACTCAAAACAGGAGAGGGAGCCTCATCATTAACTATTTTTTTTTTTGAATCTGAAATTAATTCGGATATTGCCGGTAATTCGGAAAGATATGAAATCCGAATCAACATCATTTGAAATGTTTTATAGGGGTAAGATGACGATCTTATTTCTGAAATGCCCTTTAAAAGCATCTGCCAAACCATAGATAATGTTGGCATTGATAAATCGGCGGATAATTTTTTTAATGTTGTAATTTCACTATTGTTATAAAAGGAAGATGATGATAAATCCGAATCTATTTTTAATAAAGTCAAAGTATGAGTTAAATCCAATAAATCATCGGCTAATGTTTTGGGTTCTGTCCCCAAATCATATAACGATTGCACTTTGCTTAAAACGGGCTTTATTTCTCCCTTCATCAAGGATTGATATATATCAAACAAAACCGTTTTATCCGAATGCCCAATCATATCCGATACAAGTTTGACTGTGATATTACCATTTGCATAAACAATGGCTTGATCTAATAAAGATAACGAATCACGAACTGAACCGTCAGCACTTTTGGCAATCATTTTTAACGCTTCTTCTTCATATGTAATGCCTTCTAAATCGGATATTTTCTTTAAATGTGCAAATAATGTATCAATATCGATTCGTTTTAAGTCAAAACGTTGACACCTGGATAAAATCGTAATTGGAACTTTGCGAATTTCCGTTGTCGCAAATATAAATTTAAGGTGTTCAGGCGGTTCTTCCAAAATCTTTAAAAGAGCATTAAATGCACTTTTGGAAAGCATATGGACTTCGTCGATGATATATAACTTATATCGGGCTGATAGGGGCGCATATTTACTGGCTTCAATAATCTCTCGAATGTTATCCACACCGGTATTGCTGGCCGCATCAATTTCAATCACATCGACATGGCAATCTGCCGCAATATCACGACAATGTTGACAAACACCGCAAGGGTTAGGTGTCATTGAACCATTCCCGTCCGGACCAATACAATTTAAGCCACGAGCAATAATCCGAGCCGAAGTTGTTTTTCCGATACCCCGAATACCGGTTAAAATATATGCGTTTGCCAGTTTGTTTTGAGCAATGGCGTTGGATATGGTTTGGGTTAGGGCTTCCTGACCGATTAAGTCCGCAAAAATTTGCGGACGATATTTACGAGCCAGTACACGATATCCTTGTGCCATTATAATTCCTTTGTTATTTATGGTGGAAGAACAAAAAGACAACGAATAAAAAAGCCTTTGGGCTGCTTCCTTCCGAACCTGACCCGATGAAGGTTTATTATCCTCATCTTTGTTCTTCCGAAACTTATTATACAAATTTTGATAAAAGAATCAAGAATTTTTAATTAAAATATTTCAAAGCCCAAAAACCGCCGATTAAAATAACACAGAAAAGAATGGACAACCAACCCAAATTTTTTTCGATGTATTCTTTCATCGGTTGTCCCCATTTATATAAAAGCCATGCGGTAAAACCGAATCGAAGCCCACGGGCCAAAAATGATGAGATGATGAAAACCGGGATGCTTAATCCGGTGGCGCCAGAGGCAATCGTAACGACTTTATACGGGAAAGGGGTGACACCAAAGATAAATACAATCCATGCCCCGTATTCATTATATTGTCCACGAAATTTTTCAAATGCGTCCATATATCCGTAAAAGTTTAACAATGGTTCGGCAATGATGTCAAATAAACAGGCGCCGATGAAATATCCGAATAAAGCACCGGCAACGGAAGATACTGTTGTCACTGTGGCAATCCAAAAGGCCTTCTTTCGATTCGCCAAAATAAGAGGGATTTGAATTAAATCCGGCGGAATAGGGAAAAAAGAACTTCCGACAAAAGAAAAACCGGCCAAAATCCAAATGGCATTTTTTCTTTTTGACAAACTCATTGTCCAATTGTATAATTTTTTTATTGTATTATTATATAATTTTGCTATCATGTGAGTGTTGATAGCATATTTGTATATAAAAGGAAAGAAAAAAATGAAAAAAATTTTATTTGCTTTGATAATGGTTGTGTTTATATCCGCATGCGCTCCTTTAAATGAAAATACGACCTATGCCCGTTCTGATGTCGGTCAATCCTCTTCCGTTTTAATCGGGACAATTAAATCAATTAAAGCTGTTCAAGTGCAAGGAACATCTGGTGTCGGTACATTGGGTGGGGCTATAGCCGGCGGAGCTGCCGGATCTATGATTGGCGGAAATACAGCGGTTCATGTCATTGGGGCTGTCGGCGGGGCTTTAATCGGTGGCGCCGTCGGTGGAGCAACGGAGGAAGCTATAACTTCCGGTGAAGCCGTTGAGTTTATTGTTAAAACAACTTCCGGTCGTTTAATGTCTATCGTTCAGACAAACGAGTTGGGATTGCGAGTCGGTGATCGTGTCTATATTACAGATATCGGTGGGAAAATGAGATTACAATTGGATAACTAAAATGAATATTTATGATCAAGTCAAAGAAAATTTAATAAAAATAGTTCATTCCATTCCCGAATTTAAGGAATTGGATTTAAAACGTGTTTGTGTTGAGCCTCCAAAGGATTTGAAACATGGTGATATGGCCACGAATGTTGCAATGGTTTGTTCAAAATCAGTCGGTCTCAACCCAAGGGCTTTTGCAGAAAAAATATTACCGGCATTATCTGAAAATGAAAACTTTAAGTCGGTCGAAGTTGCCGGTCCGGGATTTATTAATATATTTTTATCCGATTCGTTTTGGCAAAATCAGTTGAAAGATGCACTAAACAGCGGTATTCATTTCGGTAATTCGGATATCGGTAAAGGCGAAAAGGTTAATATTGAATTTTGCTCGGCGAATCCGACCGGTCCGATACATGTCGGTCATTCCAGAATGACGATTTTTGGGGATTGTTTATCTAATTTATTACAAAAAGCCGGATATGATGTTTCTCGGGAATATTATATGAATGATCGTGGTGTTCAAATTGATAAATTAGCCAAGAGTGCTTATTTAAGATATCGTGAAGCCATGGGTGAAGAAATTGTTATTCCGGAAGGATGTTATCCTGGGGATTATTTAAAAGCAGTCGGTGAGTATATAGCTCAAAAAGATGGTGATAAATGGATGAATGTTCCGCCGGAAGAATATCTTGATTACTTTAAAACGGTTTCTGTTGAACAAATGATGAATATGATTAAAAAGGATCTAGATTTAATCGGGGTTCATTTTGATTACTTTGCATCCGAGAAAAAAATTGCTGAAAGTGGTGGTATCGAGGAAGCTTTAAAAATTTTATCAGATAAAGGCTTAATTTATAAAGGCGTTTTGGAAAAACCAAAGTCCAGAAAAGCATTGGAAGATTGGACACCGCAAGAAATGCTTCTGTTTAAATCTACGGAATTCGGAGATGATAGCGATCGTCCGCTGGCCCGAGCTGATGGCTCTTATACCTATTTAGCTCCGGATGTGGCTTACGAATTTGATAAATATAAACGTGGATTTAAAAAGCTGATTATGTGCTTGGGGGCTGATCATTCCGGATATGTGACACGTTTAAAATCGGCATTAAGTGCGTTAACGGATAATGATGCACAGTTGGATTGCATGATGTGTCAAATCGTCAATTTTACCGAAAACGGAAAGCCGATTCGGATGTCAAAACGAGCCGGAAATATTGTATTATTTTCGGACTTAATTGAATTAATCGGAAAAGATGTGGCTCGGTTTTATATGATGACACGAAAGATTGATTCTCAACTTGATTTTGATTTGGTAAAAGTTCGGGAACAAAGTAAAGATAATCCGGTATTTTATGTTCAATACGCCTATGCTCGTTCCAATTCTGTCTTTAAACACGCACAGGAATTATTTGGCTCCGTGAATACGGATAATGCGGATTTATCCTTATTAGATGGGGAAGTGGAATTGTCCGTTATTAAAAAAATTGCCGAATTCCCTCGTTTAATAGAACAATCCGCATTGGTCAATGAGCCTCATCGGATTGCCTATTATTTATATGATTTGGCTTCTATTTTCCATGGATGGTGGAATATGGGACGTGAGGATGTTGAATTACGGTTTTTAGACGAAAAAAGACCGGAATTATCACTGGCACGCTTGGCTTTGATAAAGGGTGTTATGACAGTTATTGAATCCGGATTGGCCGTCTTTGGTGTCGAACCTTCAAAGGAGATGTAAAATGGATGAATTTAATGAAGAAAAAGATGAAGAATTATTAAATGAAAGTGAAATCAGTGAAGATTTAAAGGATTTAAAAAACTTTTTATCTCAAACGGATACGGCGACTTCTTTGGCGGAAGTGGCAGACAAGGATAACTATGATTTTCGTGCTGATTTTTCGGAAAAAATAGTTGATAAAGAAAGCGAAGATAAAATATCTTTTTTTCAAGTCAATAAAATACATTTGATTGGTATTGGAATTTTATCTTTTGTTTTATTGTTAATTTTATTAATTGCCTCTTTTTCTTCCAAAGATGAAGAACCTGTTCCAGTTTTGCAAGGTGATGAAACACCGGTCAAGGTTGAACCGGAAAACCCCGGTGGTATGAATATTAAGGATCAGGATCGAATCGTTTATCGACGTTTAAGAGATAATAATTTGGATACAAAAGTTGAAAAAGTTTTTCCTGTTGTTGAAAGTCCGATTGAGCCTTTAATTGATCAGGAAATGAAAGATAAATTGATTCAAGCACCGAAAGTTGTATTACCTCCGGTGACGAAAAAGGTTGTTCCGGCACCGACACAACCAAAGGTTTTGATCACAAATACGCCGACAAAAGCACCTGAAAAAAAAGTTGAAACCACAAAACCGGTTGAGGTTAAAAAAACAGTTGCTCCGATTAAATATTGGCGTGTCCAATTAATTTCTTTGGGAAGTGAGGAAAAAGCAAAATCGGCTTGGCCGATTATGAAACAGAAATATCCGTCTTTGTTGGGAAATATGACTTATGATGTTCAACGGGCTGATGTAAACGGAAAAGTTTATTATCGTTTACGTACCGGTCAATTTAAAACTCGTTCGGAAGCTGAAACTTTGTGTCAAAAATTGAAAAATGGGGGACAACCATGCAGTTTGATACAAGATTAAAGCCCGTATTCTTTGGAATTGAAGGTTATTCTTTAACAGAAGAAGAAAAGCACCTTTTTTCAAAGAATACACCATTGGGTTTTATTTTGTTTGACCGTAATGTTCGAAATGTTGAGCAGTTAAAAGAATTAACGGATGAGTTGCGACAAATTACATCTAATGAAAATATACCGATATTGGTGGATCAGGAAGGCGGTCGGATTTGTCGTCTGTGGCCGCCGGATTTTACGGGAATAGGGTGGTGTTCTACCTATGGAGATTGGTGGATTGACGGATATAAAAAACATGCAATATCCGGTGTTATCTCGCATTCCCGAAGTATTGCCAAAGATTTTAAAATGGCTGGTATAAATACAGATTGTTATCCGTGTTTGGATGTGCGTTCGCCTGAAAGTGCTCAAATTTTGCAAAAACGTTTTTTTTCGGATCAACCGGAAATTGTTTCGGAATTAGCTAATGTTGCGATAGAAGAACTTTTAAAACAAAAAATAATGCCGGTGGCTAAACATTTTCCGGGATATGGGCGGGCTGTTTGTGATCCGCATCAGGATTTGCCGATTGTCAAAGCCACCTTAACTGAACTTGAAAAAGATTTTTATCCGTTTAAAAACTTGGTTGATAAGGATATTTTTGGAATGACCGCCCATTGTATTTATCAGGCAATAGATGAAGAAAATCCGTCAACATTATCTCGTAAAGTGATATCCTTTATCCGTTCGGAAATCGGATTTAATGGCCTGTTGATGTGTGATGATATATCGATGGGTGCTTTAAAATATCCGCTTTTGGAAAAGTCTTTAAAAGCTTTGGATGCCGGGTGTGATGCCGTTTTGCATTGTAATGGAAATATTGAAGAAATGAAGGCTTTGTTAATGGTTTTGCCGGATATATCAGAACAATCTTTAAAACGTTATATAACAGGACTTGAAAAAATATCTTAATAAAAATGGAAGATTTATTAAAACTTTTGATTATGGGTATTCCGCTTTTTTTTGCAATTATTATTCACGAAATTGCACACGGATATACGGCTTATTTTTTGGGAGATAATACCGCCAAAAGAATGGGACGATTATCCTTAAATCCGATTCGACATGTTGATTTATTGGGAACAATTTTATTTCCGATGCTCTTATTTATTTCCAACAGTTCTTTTCTTTTTGGTTGGGCGAAGCCTGTTCCTGTTAATTTTTATGCTTTAAAAGATGGTAAAAAAGATATGGGATTGGTTGCATTATCCGGTCCGTTGTCCAATTTCTTGATGGCCTTATTTTTTGTAATTATTTATAAAGTTAATTTAAATGGTGAAATGGTTTGGTCACCATGGCTGACCCAAATGGGACAATATGGGATTATGATTAATTTAGTTCTGTGTGCACTTAATTTATTTCCGATATTACCGTTGGATGGCGGGCGTATTTTAATCTCTATTTTACCCCAAAAATATGCGATTGAATTTATGAAAACAGAAAAATATGGACTTTATTTAATAATTGGCTTATTATTTTTCTTGCCTTTTTTATCAGAATTGCTTAATCTTAACTTGGACATCTTTGGTATGTATATGAATTGGATGATATCCGGATTTGAACGAATTATAAATTTTATTTTTAAAGGAGTATAGAAAATGGAATATTCTTTACAAGTCGCAATTATTGCTTTTATCGTAATTATTGTTTTTTTTGGTGCATTTTTAGATCAGTTTTTGGCATTACTGTTGAAAAAGTCTGAACAAAAGAGCAAACCGCAAACAGTCTTAAAGGCAGAAACGATTGCCGTTAAAATGTCAAAGAAAGTAAAAACATCAAATGGAAACAAAAGAGCAAAAGCCCCGATAAAAAAAACAATAAAGGCGAAAACCGTTAAAAAAAATACGAAACAAAAGAAAGCTAGTTCGAAAAAATGAGGGAACCGATATTAAAGTCTGTTGCGATGCCGCCCAAAGTTCTATGGGCACCGATGGTGCCGGCTTTGGCGAATTTGGCTGTTCAGACTCCATGTGTTTTCTTCGGTATTGCCATATGGGATTTAAATCCGTTATGGATTATTTCAACAATTATTCCCGTCCACATCTTTTTAATTATTGTTGGTTTTAAAGAACCTCATTTATCGAATATGTTAAAATCACAGGGGAAATTTGCAAAAAGTTATAAATCCGTATATCCAGAGGGAGGGCGTAAACTTGCGTCATAAAATAAATGAATGAATATAGTGTTGTTGATATGATTGTAAATACCGCATCTTCTCCGTCGTTAACGGTTGTGGTATTTGGGATTTTGTCGGCTTGTTGCTTTGCTGCACTATTTGCAACCAAGGTTGGTCAATTTTTGTTGCCGAAACCGACAGAAACTCGGGTCATTGATTTTTTGCCTTTCGCCAGATTAGATGATGATGGAGCAACAATATATTGTAAAAACGGTTCGATTTCCCGTGTTTATGAATTAACCGGAACAGATACGGTTTTGATTTTACCTGAAGAACGGGATGCTTTGATGGAAATGCGTAAACGCTGGGTTGATTCGTTATCCGAAGTTGATGTCTATTGTCGGATTTTTACAGCTCGCCAATTTATGTCATTAACCCAACAGGAAACACATAAGAATGAAGTTTTAAGGCAAGTTTCGGAAGCTTGGATTGAAAATTTGGATCGTGTTTATCATAATAAACATTACGTTGTTTTGACTGTTAATGATCGTAAAAATGCCTTGGAGGATTTAGACTTGGCACAAGGAGCTTTACTATCTTCTTTATCGGCATATCATCCGGTTTTAATTTCTGAAAAAACACCGGATAATCATGAAGATAAAAGTCCGTTTTGGTTATTTGCCAATATATGCAGCCCGTTATCTCGTCCTCAGCCTTTAATTGCCAGTGAAAAGGGCGATGCTTTAAATTCATTATTAACTGTGGATTCCATACATTTTACCGGTGAAAAAGGGATAATTCGGTTCTTTGCCGGTGATCGTGAAAAATTATGCTGTGTTATGGGAATTCGGCGGTGTGGTGATTATATGGATGAACAAATGGCTGCGGATATATTGTCGATTGATGTGGAATTGACAATTGCCTATAATATACGACCAATTCCGCATGGGAAAGCAACGGCTTATCTGATGCAACAACAACGTCAGGCAATGTTTACCTCTCCATCACCGGGTGTACATGAACAATATGATATTGCTCTATCAATGTTAGATGCTTCGGATGAAAATGCCCAAACATTAAATGATTTTGCCATGACGATTTATATCTATGGTTCTTCTCGGGAAGAATTACAATTTGGTCAGGAAGAAATTGAAAAAATCTGTCGTAATTATAATGTTTCACCGGTCCGTGAAAGTTGGGTGGCACAACCTTCGTTTTTTGCACAGTTCCCAACCTATGATATTTATCCCAAGAACTATGTCTATTTTTCCAGAGTCGTTGGTTGTGCTTTCGGATTTGATAAAATTGCCGAAGGTTTACCGAAATCCGATTGGGGACAAGGACCGATTTCGTATTTTAAAACGGTTATGGGAACGGCTTATCAGTTCCAATTTCATATTTCATCCGATGCCTATGCCGTGGCTCATACGGCGTTAATTGGTCCGACCGGTGGTGGTAAAACAACATTATTTTCATTCTTGGCCGGTCAAGCGATGCGACATAATGACTTAAATGTTTACTTCTTTGATCGGAACAAGGGCGCCAAGGTTTTTGCCTTAATGATTGATTCGCCTTATATTCGGTTTGACGGCGGGGAAGGGGCAACGACACTTAATCCGTTTGCAACGCCTGATTCACCGGATAACCGAGCCTTTTTAAGAACGTGGCTTCGGGATATTACGGGTGCAACGGATCCTATGTCGGAACAGGAAATTGCTCGAGCCGTGACAACCGCTTTTGATTATTTGCGACCGGAAGAACGGTTATTGAAAAACTTATATAAAAGCTGTTTTTCAGCTCCATCCGTCAATAATCCTGGTAAAATGAGATCCGAATTATTCCGTTGGATTAACGATGAACAATATGGACGAATCTTTAATGCACCGGTCGATAATTTGGATATGGGAATAAACCAATATATGGCCTTTGATTTTACTAATATATTTGCCGATCCGATTTTGGCTCCGGCCGTTATCAGCTATATTATGCACCGTATTCAAACATCCTCAACATTGCGAGCAACACCGGCTTTGATTATGATTGATGAAACCGCACCGATGTTGGAACATCCGATGTTTAAGGAAAGTTTTATTGTCGGATTACGTGAAGGACGTAAAAAAAGACAAGCGTATTTGTGTGCCTTCCAAGAACCGACTTTCTTGGAAAGAAAAGGGTTGGGGGATGTTATTCGCGGACAGTGCCAAACTCAAATTTTCTTCCGCAATTCTCAAGCATCTTCACAAGATTATGCCGGTTGGAATTTATCGCCTCGGGAAATGGCATTTGTTTTGGATAAAGACTTTACGGGATCAAAATATGCGATTTTGGTTAAAAGGTCTGCCAGTCACGAATCTGTGATTTTGGATGTTAACTTGGGAGGTCTTGGTCCGTTATTGAAAATTTATTCTTCCGGAAGCAAGGATGTTAAACTTGCCGAAGAATTGCGGGAACAAATCAAGGATCAAAAAGAATTTGTATCAACTTTCCTTAAAAAAGCCATTTAATGAAAAAAGCAAAGATTACAATTTTATGTATCGGAAAGATGAAAAAGACTTCACCAGAAGCCGAATTGATACAAAATTATATAAAATCATGTCCATGGGATATTGAAATTAAAGAACTTGAAGAAAAGAAAGTTGGGACACCCTTTGAAATTCAACAGGCTCAATCGGAATTATTACTTAAAAATATTCCCAATGGTGATTTTGTCATCGCATGTGATGAAGGAGGAAAGAATCCGACTTCAATGGAGTTGGCTGAAAAACTGTCAAATCATGCCCATATAACCTTTTTAATTGGTGGAGCGGACGGACATTTGGATTGTGTGCTTAATCGAGCCGATATGATATTATCATTTGGAAAAATGACTTTTCCGCATATGTTATTTCGTGTTTTTTTGGTTGAACAGATATTCAGATCCTATACAATCATCAATCATCATCCCTATCATCGGGAATGATATCAATCACGAATGGATGGGCCAAAGAGATCTAGAATTTTATTTCTAATGGACGGTTTAATTAAACCGGCTCTTTCTTGAGCATGTCTTATTCTACGATCAGCGGCTTTAAAAGCTAAGAATAAGATTTCTTTTTCTGGTTCGGACAATTCGTATTCCATTTTCCATCGAAGTAAAATTCTTTTAGGCGGAATATATTCGGTTATTCCAAGTGGACACTTATCCGTAAAATTATATCCTCGAAAACATTCTTTTAAATAAGATAGAGCTAATTCTTCTCGGATTTTTTCTAATTTTACCGGTTCCTTTATATTTGACAATATTTTTTCATCTAAAATCTTTTTTCTATTTTCTATGATTTTATCATTCATCATTCATCTCCGATTTTAAGAGCATCTATAAAAGCACTTTGAGGAATTTCAACCTTTCCGAACTGTCTCATCCGTTTTTTACCGGCTTTTTGTTTTTCAAGAAGTTTTCTTTTTCGGGTAATATCCCCGCCATAGCATTTTGCTAAAACATCTTTACGATAGGCGGATATTGTTTCCCGAGCGATGACTTTCCCGCCAATAGCGGCTTGAATTGGAATTTTAAATTGATGTCTAGGAATTAAATCCTTTAAACGTTCACAAATTTGTCGTCCCCGTCGTTCGGATTGACTTCTGTGTGCCAAAAAAGATAAAGCATCCACCGTTTCGCCATTCACTAAAATAGAAACCTTAACTAAATCACCAGCTTCATATCCGATGAGTTCGTAATCAAAACTGGCATATCCGGCTGAAATTGATTTTAATCTGTCATAAAAATCAAAGACAATTTCATTCAAGGGCAGTTTATATACGGCCATCGCACGATTACCAACATAGGTTAATTCAAGTTGGATGCCTCGTCGTTCCGAACAGAGTGTTAAAATCGAGCCCAGATAATTATCCGGTGTCATAATTGTTGCTTTAACAAACGGTTCTTCAATGACGGAAATTGTGGACGGATCAGGCATATCCGCCGGATTTGTTAACTCAATAACTTTACCGTTTGTTTGATGAATTTTATACACAACGGAAGGTGCGGTTGTGATTAAATCCAAATCGAATTCCCGATCCAAACGTTCTTGAATAATTTCCATATGAAGCATACCCAAAAAACCGCAACGAAAACCTTGCCCCAAAACTTGTGAACTTTCGGGTGTATAGTGAATGGATGCATCATTGAGTTGTAATTTAGCTAATGAATCTCGTAAAATTCCGTATTCAGAAGAATCAACTGGAAAGAAAGAACAAAAGACAACCGGAATAGAGGGTTTAAATCCGGGTAGGGCAGTTGGTGTTGAATTTTTTAAAGTTGTAATTGTATCACCAACCTTTGTATCTCCCAAACTTTTAATTCCTGCCGTAAAAAAACCGATTTCCCCTGGGTATAAGGCTTCAACATCTTGTTTTTTATTAGGTAAAAATATACCGACTTTTTCTACCGGATGGGATGTGTTGGTTGACATCATTTTAATAATGTCGCCTTTTTTTAACACCCCATCATAAATTCGAACCATGATGATAATCCCCAAATAGGCATCATACCAACTGTCCACCAATAAAGCCTTTAATGGCTTGTTTTCATCACCAATTGGATGAGGTATTTTTTGAATAATTTCTTCAAAAATCGGTGGGACACCCATACCAGTTTTAGCGGATATGGGTAGGGCATCAGAAGCATCTAAACCGATAACATCTTCAATTTGTTGTTTAACCTTATCTGCATCAGCTGCCGGTAAATCAATTTTATTTAATACCGGAATTAATTCATGGTTTACTTCGATGGCTTTATAAACATTGGCTAATGTTTGGGCTTCTACCCCTTGTGTTGAGTCAACAACCAATAAGGAGCCTTCGACCGCAGATAAGGAACGAGATACCTCATATCCGAAATCCACATGTCCCGGAGTGTCAATTAAATTTAAAACGTAATCATTTCCGTCTTTGGATTTATAGTTTAAACGAACGGTTTGAGCCTTAATTGTGATACCGCGTTCACGTTCAATTTCCATGTTATCCAGTAATTGAGCCTTCATTTCTCGTTGAGTAATTCCACCGGAAAGCTCAATCAACCGATCCGCCAGTGTGGATTTTCCATGGTCAATATGGGCAATAATTGAAAAATTTCTGATTTTAGATATATCGTGTGTCATAATTTCGGAAGTATACATATTTTTAATAAAAAATCAATAAAAAACTTGATTTACGCCATTAAATCCGTTAAAATCAAAAAAAACTTTATAGGAAAGAGGGAAAAATGAATACAAAAACAGTTTTAACCGGAATTAAACCGACCGGAACATTACATTTGGGAAATTTAGTCGGTGCAATTATGCCTGTTATTGAAATGTCGAAAAGTGCTGAAAAAAGTTATGTTTTTATAGCGGATTTACATGCATTGAATTTTGTTAAAAATCCGGAAAATCTTAAACGGGATACCTATGAAATTGCCGCCAGTTTTATGGCTTTGGGATTGGATTTGAATAAAACGGTTTTGTTTCGTCAATCGGATATTGAGCAAGTTCCTCAACTGTCATCTTTATTGATGAATGTGACACCAAAAGGTTTAATGAACAGGGCACATTCATATAAAGCTCATGTGGATAAAAATGTTGCACAAGGATTACCAGAAGATGACGGAATTAACATGGGATTATATACATATCCGGTTTTAATGGCTGCGGATATTTTGATTTATGGTGCTGATTTGGTGCCGGTTGGGAAAGATCAAAAACAACATGTTGAATTTGCTCGGGACATTGCCAACAGTTTTAATTATTTATATGGAAAGGGTTTATTAAAAATACCTGAACCCGTTATATCCGAAACAGGTTGTATCGTCCCGGGATTTGACGGACGGAAGATGAGTAAAAGTTATCAAAATGTTATTCCGATTTTCTCAGATGAAAAGACGCTTTTGAAAAATATTATGAAAATCAAAACAGATTCCAAAACACCGGATGAACCCAAAGATCCGGATGAGTCTATTATTGTTCAACTCTATCGTAATTTTGGAAGCGAAGCCGAAATTACGGCGATGGAAAATGCATTCCGGCAAGGCGGATTGGGATATGGGGATGCCAAAAAAGAATTATTTCGAGTTATAAATAACTTCTTAAAAAATGCTCGGGAAAAATATAATGATTTGATGGAGCATAAAGAAAAAATTGATGAAGTTTTAAATAACGGAGCCATACTGGCTCGGGAAAAGGCCGTCCAAACTCTAAATGCCGTTAAAAAAGCAATGATTGGATAGAATGAATAAGATTTTCTTATTTTTTATTGTTGCTTCTTTTATAATAGCCATTGGGACCGGCAAGATGCCGGATGTTTCCGATTCCGTGCTGACAAATGCTAAAAGTGCAGTCGATGTCTGTTTTGTTTTAATTGGTGTGATGACTTTTTGGCTTGGAATTATGAAAATTGCTGAAAAGTCTGGTTTAATTGAAGTTATTGGACGAATAATTCGACCGATTATTTCTTTTTTATTTCCAGATGTAAAAAATGATAAAAAAACAACAGGAGACATCACAATGAATGTTTCAGCTAATTTATTGGGACTTGGAAATGCCGCAACGCCTTTCGGAATTAAAGCAATGGAAGGATTACAAAAACACAATATCGGTGATCAAAAAACAGCTAGTGACAGTATGTGTACTTTTTTAACAATTAATACAGCCGGAATACAATTGATACCGATTACGGTTATTGCAATCGTATCATCGGCCGGTAATATTAATCCGACTGAAATTATCATCCCAACCATTATAACGACATTTGCCTCTTTGATACTGGGTGTTTGTTTTGTAAAATTCTTAATTAAGATAAGACCGAAGGGACGGAAAAAATGAGTAGCTATATTTTACCGTCTTTAATTGTATTTTTCATTGGGTATGGGTATTTAAAAAAAGTGCCGATTTATGATACTTTTATAGAAGGTGCCAAAGAAGGATTTAATATCTCCATCAAAATAATTCCTTATTTGGTTGCAATCATGGTTGCGGTAGGAATGTTTCGAGCTAGCGGAGCAATAGATTTAATTGCCGGTATCGGAAAACCTTTTTTTGATTTTATTGGTATGCCGGCGGATTTAATTCCGTTGGCATTAACCCGTTCTTTATCGGGAAGTGGTGCAAGAGGTATATTTACGGAAATTGCTCAAACATATGGGGGAAATGCTCAAATTACTAAAACGGCAGCGGTTATGTTGGGTTCATCTGAAACAACTTTTTATGTTTTATCCGTTTATTTCGGATCCGTTGGAATTACAAAGTTCCGCCACGCTATTTTGGCTGGAATTTTTGCGGATTTAATGGGAATTATAGTGGCAATTTTAGTCAGCTCGTTATATTTTTAAGACTGAACGCACGTGCTTTCGCAATGTCCGACTTCATCTTGATTAAAAAAGACAAATAAAGAACAGTTATTTCCCCGAAATACCCAAGTCTGATTTGGATTTTCCGTTCGAACGATTGCAGGTTGTCCCAAAATATTTGAAATATCCTGTGTTGTTTTACCTTTTAAGAAAGCCATTCGGCTTTCAGTTGAGTTTTTTAAAATTAACCGGTGTTGATTGCTTTTCGGGTTTAAACAAGCCGTTAATAAAATGGGTAAACATAATATAACTATTTTTTTCATAGCCCTTATTATCTTATTTTCTTTGTTTATTGTCAAGTAAAATAAATTTAAAAAATATTGACAAAATTACAAAAATATATTATAATGACCTCTGTTTAAAAAAAAGGAGATTAAAATGGTTGAAAGATTGCAAGAAGAAGAAAAAATTAAAATAGAATTACAAAATAAAAGTCCAGAAGAATTAAAAGCATATATTGAAGGTCGGATAAAAAAAATTATAGCCATAAAATCCAACAGAAATTGGACAAATAATCGTAAACAATGTATTGCAAGACGCCCAAGAAAAGAAGCATTGATTGCGGCAAAAATATTGTATGGTTTAACATCTCAATATAAAGAAATTGAGCAGAATGTTGATATGCGTTTATGGACGGAAACATCAGCCCAAAGAAAAGAACGGCTAAGCCAAATTGAATATATTTCATCTGAGAAGCGACCTAAGGAAGAACGTTATTCTGGTGGATATATCGATAGAAAAGGGCGAAAAGATATTCGGATTGATTTAATTGGTCATGACCCTTATTCTATTTAGTTTTTTGATAAAAAACTTGAAAATTGTTAAATAAAGGATATAATCGGTTTTATGAAAAAAGTCCGACTGCCTTTTCCTGTCCCGATTAAGGAAACGATTTCAGCTTTAATTCAACCTGTTTTAGGTAAACGGGGTTTTATTCATTCGGATATTATTTTAAAATGGGAACAAATTGTCGGCGAAAAAATATCAGCTCTGACAACTCCGATAAAGGTTTCTAAAAAGACACTTCACTTACGGGCAACCAGTGGTGCGGTTGCTGTTTTGATTGAATATCAAAAAGATATGATTTTAAGTAAAATTAATTTTTATTACGGTGCAAATACCATTACTAAAATTCGAATAGAACAGGGAAGTGAACAAATCAAATCGGAAGAAAAAATAAAACCGGAAATTACATTGACAGATACGGAAATTGATAAAATCAATCAGATATCAAAAACAATAAAAGACGAAGAATTGAGTGATGTTATTCATCGTTTAGGTGTGGCAATACATCAATCGGATAAAATAAAATAAATATTTTCAAATTGTTGAACTTTTTCTGATAACGGATTATCCGAAGGAAGGTTTTTCGATAAAATAAAAATGGCATTTTCTTCTTTTGGTAAAATTCCGGAATCGACTAACATATTGTAATATTTTAATTTTTCGTCTAAATCTTTATCCCTTAATGCATCTGTAAAATATCCTCCATAAACAGACAACGGCATTTCCGACGCTTTAATCCAAAACAGCGGATAATAAATTGTTGATAATAAAAAGACATTATTATATTTCGTTAATATCGTATCAAAATAAGGAAGTGTATAAAACGTATATGGAATATTTCCGGTATTATATTTTGAATTTCGTTTATTTATGATATACCCGCTTAAATCCAGTAATTGTATTGCCACAAATAATGAAAAAATAAACTTTTTATACTTGAAAGATTGATTTACAAAAGCCTGTATTAAAAAATAACCCAAAATATACCAACACGGCCAAAAGAAACGACCGCAGCTTCTAAAGGTTTGTGTAATAAAATTCGGGAAAAACGGGATAGTATAAAATAATTTATGTTGACCAAGGGTTAAAATATTAGATAACGAATAGTAAAAAAAGACAAAAAAGATTAATAAAATTTCTTTATTTTTATTTATATTTTCTTTTGTAAAATATTTTTTAATTGACTTTATATTAAGTAAAGCAATCAAAATTAAGCCAAATCCCAAATAATTATCCCCTTCGTATTGACCGGGAAAAGTTTTAAAATCTGGCAAGAAAAGACTTTTCCCCATGGGATTAAAAAGTGCATTTAAATTCATTGAGAAATTATTATATCCGCCAGCACTGTTTGTTTTATTTTCGCATAAGATAAATACGGATAATAAAATAAGCATTATTAAAAAAGATAATCCCCAAAGAACAGATTGACTGGAAATTTCTTTTTTCAAAATTTTTTTTAAGATTAAAGCGGATAAAATTCCCAAAGACATAGGTAAAAAATACGGATGAATAAAAAGTGATAAAATAACAATCAAATAAATTTCAAGCCATTGTTTAATTTTCAATCTGTCATTAAGGTAAACCAAAAAAGAAAATAAAATCAACCAATGAGCCGTTAAATTAATATGTACTTCATACAATCGATCCAAAAAAATAGGCGAAAAGATAAAGAATAGCGAAGAAAGAACGGTATAAAAACAATCCTTTTTAAAAATATGTCTGAAAATTAAAACAGACGCTATCGCATTTAAAAATAAATTAAAAAGAATAAAAATTCCAAAAAATTGTATCTTGGGTGAAAAACCGAATAATTTGGTAATCACTTTAAATATAAAAGAAAACAAGGGATTTGAATCAGTCCCGATTAAAGAGATAAATAAAGATTTTACCTCAAAAAGGGGATATCCCCATTCTTCGGAACGCCAAACGACACTTCCTAAATAATTTTGGATAAAATCACCGCTTGTTTGATATATAAAACTGACATTACATGGATCAAGAACCGATATCGGGCATAAAGATATAAAAAAAATCGGTACAAGTAAAAGTAAAATAAATAAGTCTAAATTTTCTTTTATTATCTTCATTTTTATTCCCAAAATATTTCTTTATCTGATTTTTTTAAAAAAATCAAGATAATTATTGACAGAGGCGTATGAAATTGATAGAAAGTATAACAGAAGGAGAAAATAATGAAAAAATTATTATTTATTTTATGTTTATTTTGTATGACGATAAATGCCTCAATTGTCGGACCAACGGGAAAAAATGTTGTTGATTTAAGAACTTTGGGAGACGAAAAAGCACCGATTAAAATGTTTATTTTTTCATCATTAACTTGCCCGCATTGTTCAATCTATCACGAAAAAGTTTTGCCGGAAATCTATGAAAAATATATCAAAACCGGTGAAATTTATTTAACTTATGTTGATTTTCCGTTTGACGGCAAATCAATGGCCGGATTTATGTTAGCCAGATGTATTCCTTCTGAAAAGTATTTTGATTTTTTATCCGGACTTTATAAAAGCCAATCAACATGGCAAGAAAATACGAAAGATTTTATGAAAAACTATGTCAAAATGTTTGGGATGACCGAAGATGAATTTAATACTTGTTTGGAAAATAAAGGTTTAGCTTCTGTCATTGAAACCGATCGAAATACTTATCAAAAAAAGTATAATATAAAAGGAATGCCGACAACGGTTTTGGTTTATGGGAATAAAACCCGTCAAGTTATGGGGGCTGACTTAAACGCTGTTATAAATGCGATTGGAGAATTAAAATGAAAATAGAAAAAGGATGTCAATTCAAAAAGAACGGAAACTTTGAATCAATTTTTGTGGTCGAAAAGTTATTGGATTTTGGTATTCCGCATGCCAGATTGGTTGAACAGGGTGGAAATAATCGGATTATTACAATTTCAATTCCGGTTTTAATGGATGAAAAATATTGGATAATGGTTAATAACGATTATGCTTCTTAATCTTTTCGGCTTTATTTTCGGATTTTTGACCCCTTTAATCGGCTCACGTTTTGGAAAAATTGTCCCCAATGATTGCGGAACGATGTTGGTATTATTACCGCATAAACCCTATTTCCATAATTTCAATAAAAGATTGATGAAAAAGTGGAAAAAACTTTTATTATTTTGTTTAGGATGGGCTGTTTTTTTATCTGTTCTTTTTTGCTTTGTATCAAAGGGATATTTTGGTGAAAATATAGGATGGATTGTTTGTTTTTTTTCAATACTTTCCTTATTAACGGTGATTGATCAGCAATATTTTTTATTACCTGATTTTTTGACTATCCCTTTATTGATATTGGGTTTCGGATATGCTTCATATACAGATGCAATTACGGTTAAAGATGCCTTTATGGGTGCATCCTATGGATATCTTTTGCCACTTTTAACGGTTGCGGCAACTTATAAATGTTTTCCGGATGGATTTGGTGGCGGAGATATTAAAATGTTGTCGGCTATTGGTGCATGGTTCGGAATAATCGGATTAAGTATAACATTAGTCTTGTCTGCGGTTTCTTTTTTGGTTTTGGCTATTATACAAAAAAAACGAGCTTTGGCTTATGGACCACACTTATCATTAGCCTGTCTGATTTATTTATTTTTATTAAATTTGGGCTTTTTCGTTTAAATTTATCAAAAACTATTTGAAAAAAATGTAAAAATAAGGTATAATCGGCCTTAAATATAAGAGGTGTAAAAATGCAAGAAGTAAAACAAGTTAAAAAAACAACTCGAACCAGAAAAACAACAAAGACAACTCCCCCTGCGGATAAACAAGTTGAAATAATCGAAGAAAATACCGTCGGAAGCAAGCTGAAAAAAACACGGTTGGCTAAAAAGATTGATATGGACAAAATATCGGATATTTTATGTATTCGGAAGTGTTATTTACGTGCTTTGGAAGAATCTGATTATGAAATCTTTCCAGGACGGGTATATGCTATCGGTTTTTTAAAAAGTTATGCTTCTTATTTGGGGTTAAATGCCGAAGAATTGGCGGAAGAATATGATACCGAAAAAAATAAAGAAAAATTGACAATTAATTTGCCGCCTATCACAATGGAAGACGAAGAAAAACCGGCAATTGCCTTACCACAAATGAAGGTATATTTTATTGCCGGCGGCATTATTTTGGCTTTGGTTTTGATTTGGATTTCAATTTTATCTTTTCAAACGAAAAATCCGATTGAACTTTATCAGCCGATACAAAATATACAAGAAACAACTCCGCCATTATCTGAAAAACCGCTTGAAACAACTCCGGTTGTAACCGAAGCCCCCATTTATCAAATCGTTGCAAATGGCGAAGTTTGGTTGCAAGTTCTTGATGGGAAAAAAACGGTTTATGACCAAATCATGAAAAAGGGTGATAAATTCGAAATTTTAAATGAAAATGCATCAATATCGACAGATAATACGGGAGCATTGGATTTATATATTGCCGGGAAAAAGGTTAAAACAATCGGCAGAAAAGATGAAGAGTTGACTAAATATCCATTTAAAAAGTTGAAATAAAATGTCTATTGAAAATAAATTACAGTCGGTCATTGCCCGATATGACGAACTATCGGCATTGATGAATACCGAAACAAATAGTGATAAAATTGTTGCATATTCCAAGGAACACGGATCATTGCATGATGTCGTTAGTGCTGGACGAGAATTATTGTTAGCTCGTCAACAAATGGACGAAGCATCTGAATTAATGAATGATCCGGATATGAAAGAAATGGCAAATGAAGAATTTTATCGCTTAAAAGAACTGATACCGGAATTAGAACAAAAGGTAAAATTACTTCTTTTGCCTAAAGATATCGCAGATGAAAAAAATGCAATATTAGAAGTTCGAGCCGGGACGGGAGGAGAGGAGGCTGCATTGTTTGCTGCAGACTTATTCAGAATGTATGAACATTATGCCTCGATTCACGGATGGAAATTTGAAGTAATGGAACTCAATGAAACCGGTATCGGCGGGTATAAAGAGGCTATTGCTCAAATATCCGGAAATGCCGTTTTTGCCAGATTAAAGTTTGAATCGGGCGTCCACCGTGTTCAACGAGTACCCGAAACAGAAGCCAGCGGTCGTGTCCATACGTCGGCAGCAACTGTTGCTGTTTTACCGGAAGCGGATGAGGTCGATATCCATATTGATGAAGAAAAGGATATTAAAATGGAAGCATTCAGATCTTCCGGTGCCGGTGGACAACATGTGAACAAGACATCATCGGCTGTTCGGTTGATACATATTCCAACAGGGTTAGTGGTGGAATGTCAGGAAGAACGATCTCAATTTAAAAACCGTGATAAAGCCATGGCCAGATTACGGGCTAAATTATACGATATTCAACGACAAAAAATAGAACAGGAACAATCTTCCTCCCGTAAGAATCAAGTCGGTTCCGGTGATCGTTCCGAACGCATTCGGACATATAACTTTCCTCAAGGACGTGTTTCCGATCACCGCATCAATTTAACAAAATATAATATTGATGATGTGATGAACGGATCCGGATTAGATGAATTTATTGAAGCTTTAATTGCAGATGATCAATTAAAAAAATTGGCTGATTTTGAAAATGGATAAATGGAAGAAAAAGCTAATCGGTTATTCCGATACACCGGAATTAGATGTTCGTTTTTTATCTCAAAAAGCTCAAAATGATGCCGAAATGGAACAATTTATTCTTCGGCGTCAAAAGGGAGAACCGGTTTCAAAAATTATTGGAGAATGGTCTTTTTGGAGTTTGGATTTAAAAGTAAATCAACATACATTAACTCCACGTCCGGACAGCGAAACGATTATAGATGCCGTTTTGAAATTTTTCCCAAATAAACAAGGACATTATCGCATTTTGGATTTGGGGTGCGGAAGCGGTTGTTTATTACTGGCGTTATTAAGTGAATATCAAAACTCAACCGGTATTGGTCTGGACTTTTCAAAAGAAGCTTTAAAAGTAGCTTGTGAAAACGGGAAAGGATTTAAAGCCGAATTTATCGAAAAAGATTGGTTTGATGAAAATTGGACAACTGATTTGGGAAAATTTGATATTATTATTTCTAATCCGCCTTATATTCCGACGAAGGATATTCAAAATTTGGATATCGAAGTTAAAAATTATGATCCCTTAACCGCTTTGGATGGGGGAGAGGACGGTTTAAAGGATTATCGTCGTTTATCCGAAACAATCTCACCAATTTTAAACGAAGATGGTATGATATTTTTTGAAATCGGTCAAGGTCAAGCCGATGATGTCATTCAAATAATGAACCGCTATACTTTGGTTGAAACATTTAAAGATTTAGGCCAAATCACTCGTGTCTTGACATTTAAGAGAAAATGAGGTAAGTCAAATGGTTATGAAACCTTATATCTATATTTATGATACAACATTACGGGATGGCGCCCAAACCCGTGGAATTGATTTTTCGATGCAAGATAAAATCAATATCGCTACTCGATTAAATAATTTAAAAGTTGACTATATCGAGGCCGGATGGAATGGGGCTAATTTAACCGATACGGAAATTTTTCAAAATTTACCAATATTTGATTTTTCAAAAGTATCTTCTTTCGGAATGACAAAACGAAAAGTGCATGATGACAAAGCGTTTAATGAATTATTAAAAACGCCTGTTTCGATATTAACAATAGTTGGAAAAACTTGGGATATTCATGTTAAAGAAGCTTTGGGAATCAGCTTAAACGAAAACTTAAACATTATCAAACAAAGTATTGAATCTATTATAAAAACAGGAAAAGAATGTTTTTTTGATGCTGAACATTTTTTTGATGGATATAAACACAATCCGCAATATGCATTAAGTTGTATTCGTCATGCCTATGATGCCGGTGCCAGATGGATTATATTGTGCGATACAAACGGGGGAACACTTCCATTTGAAATCGAACAAATTATATCGGAAGTTATAAAATATGTTCCGGGTGAGAACTTGGGCATACATTGTCATAATGATACGGGAAATGCTGTTGCGAATACCTTAATGGCTGTTCAGGCCGGTGTTCAACATGTCCAAGGGACAATTAACGGTATTGGGGAACGATGTGGAAATGCGGACTTAATAACAATTATTCCAAACTTAATTTTAAAAATGGGATATCGAACAGCCATAAAGGCTGAAAATTTAAAGAACTTAACTTCTGTATCACGTTATCTTTATGAAATGCAAAATCGTACCCCCAGATTACACCAACCATTTGTTGGTTTATCCGCTTTTGCGCATAAAGGGGGATTACATGCGTCTGCCATTTTAAAAAATCCGTCATTATATGAGCATGTTAATCCCGAGGATATCGGAAACAGGCGTAAGATATTAATATCTTCTCAATCCGGTAAAAGTAATATTATATACTTATTAAAAAATATTGGCATCGATATTGATCCGAACGATGATCGGGTTAAAAAGTTGTTGAAAATTTTAAAAGAAAAAGAATATCTGGGATATTCGTACGATACGGCACAAGCCAGTTTTGAAGTTTTGGTTCGTGATTATATCTTGGGTTTACCAGAATACTTTAAACTGGAATCGTTCCGTGTTATTGACGAACGACGATATAATAAAAAAGGCAATTTAACAATGGTTAGTGATGCCACAATACGTGTAGTCGTCGATGGACGGGAATATATCGAGGCATCGGACGGTAATGGTCCGGTTGATGCCTTGGCGAATTCTTTATTAAAAGTTTTATTACCGATTTATCCTAAATTAAATAATTTTAAATTATTGGATTACCGTGTTCGAATATTGGAAACTAAATTAGGAACGGACGCAACAACCCGTGTTATTATTGATTTTGGCGACGACAAAGGAAATCGTTGGTCAACAGTCGGTATTTCAACCGATATTATTCATGCCTCATTTCAAGCTGTATATGACGGTGTAATTTATTGTTTGATGAAATAATTAAAATGACACCCGTGCAAATGTTAAAACATCAACTTGCCGAGCGTTATTTTTATATAAAACTTTTGCACATTCCGAAACCGTTGATGATGTCGTCAAAACATCATCAATAATCAGAATTTTCTTTCCTTTAATTTTATCCGGATAATTTAATTTAAAAGCATTCTTAACGGAATTTTGTCTTTGAGATTTATTTAAATGCCCTAAAGTTTCGGTATTTTTTATTCTAATTAAATTTGTCGGCATATAAACCTTATGACTTTTATTTGAAATATATTTAGCCAATAAAGCGGCTTGATTATATTTCCGTTTAAATAATCTTTTGGGATGAAGCGGAACAGGGATAATAATATCACAATCATCAATTAATTTTTGACCGGCAATAATCATTAACTCGGCAATTTTGCCAGCTAAATCTGTCCGATCTGCATGTTTAAAGGGTAATATAATTTTTCTGGAAGTCTCATCATAAACAAAAACACTTCTTGCCGAATGGAATACTGGCGGATCAGATAAACACATCGGACAAATCAATCCATAGTCTTCTTCCAATACAAAAGGGTGTCCGCAAACTTGACAAGGATTTGTTATAAAAAATAAATCTTGATAACAATCTTTACACAAAACATTATTTTCATTAATAATTGTCGAGCAACAAATGCAATGATTAGGCATGATTAAAGAAAGTAATTTTTTAATCATAAAAGCTCCATTAAGGTTAAATTTTGTGTCCATAATAAAAATTTTCGTATCTTTTTGTTCGGATAAATTTGATATAATAATTTTTGATATACGGATAATTGAGTTTTATAGACATTCGGTATTTCGTCTTCTGATGAAGGAACAAGTTGGTTGCTTTTATAATCAACAATCCAAATTTCATCTTCCATAAAAACCAATCGATCAATTTTTCCGGATATCTTTTGATTATCCAGTTCCCCCATAATAAGAGCTTCTGCCTTGGAATTCGGACCAAACAAAAAGGAAAATTTATCATCCTTTAAAATCGAAAGCAAATTAGTTGGAACTTCAATTTCATCCGGTTTTGTTTTTTGAATATAAATTTCCCAATCCTTTTGAGGTATTGACGGTAAATTTTCTAATAATTGATGGATAAATGTTCCACGTTTTAAAGCCATCGTTTCAAAAGTATCTTGATGTTCGTCATCTTCCATATTGGACGGGGAAAAGATTTGTTCTTTTTGTGTTTGATTTGCTGCTTTATACATCCATTGTGGTAAAGGATTTTTCAATTCTTTTTTCTCTGCTTTTTTCCCGTATTCAATCGGTGTTAATATATTTTGATAAAGGATATTATTTTGAATGCAATCTTTGATTTTCGGATCTGATTTTTTAATAATATCATACCAATTATAATTACTTACCGTATTTTTATCTGCACCGAAAATAATTAATATATCTTTTGGACGGGTTAAAGCAACATAAAGCAATCTCTTGTGTTCTTGTATTTGTTTTTCTTGATATTTTTTAATAAGCTCCTTTTGTACATCATGCCGTTTTTCAGCGGAAGACAAATAAATAGGTAAATTATCACGCCATAAAAAAGTATCCATTTTCCCGATAGATGATCGTGTATCCGGCAAAATAACAATCGGTGCTTCTAGTCCTTTTGCCCCATGAATTGTCATAATCCGAACCGCATTTAAATTTGATTTATTCATATCTCGTTTAATTTCAGACGGAATATTATTAAACCAATGAATAAATCCCGAAAGAGAAATCGGATTTGTTTGTTCGAACTTCAAAATCATATTTAAAAAGATATCCAAGACTTCTTCAATTTCTCCACCAAAGTGTTGAATAAACTTTTGTCGAGCATTGTTGTTTAAAATATATTGGAATAAATCAAAAACACTGGTTGAATTTGCCAGATTCATGTAATCCTTTAATAATTCATATATATCGGGCCGTTTTTCTGAAATCCGATGAAACAAGGTAGAAGGGCGTTGATGACAGAGTTCGAAAAATTCTTCTTCCGATACATTAAATAAAGGTCCCTTTAATACTTCTGCCAAGGATAAATCATCTTCGGGTAAATTTAAAAAACGGATCAAAGCCATCAAATCTTGAATGGCAATATGATCTTTTAAGCTGATTTTATCAGTTCCGCCGGTTGGGATTGAACGAGCTTGAAGTTCTCGAATCAAAGCATTCATTAAATAATTTCTTTTTTGAAGTAGTATCAAAATATCCCGAGGCTGAACAGGTTGATTGGTTGACGGTAAAATCTGTTGACTATTTAAAATTTCTTCCACCCGATCAACAACCTTAACAACAAGCTGACTCAAAGCCATCTGTTTAATATCATCAACATAATCATGTCGCCAAACCTCTTTTTGATCCGGTCTGACATAATCAATTAAGGGATGTATCTCGATATATCCGGCTTCCGTATCTCGAAAGGGTGTGTGAATAACTTCCTGATAATCTTCGGATACAACCGCACCCTTTAAATCAGGGTCTTTCAAAACATTATTAACCAGCCCTAAAACAAGTTTATTTGATCGGAAAGATATGTTAAAAGGAATTGATTTAAAAGTATTTTGAGAAGAAGTTATTTTTTCCTTAAAATACGCCTCCATTTTTTCAAAGTACTGAATATCTGCGCCTTGAAAACTGAAAATTGACTGTTTTTTATCACCGACAACAAACAATGTTTTCATTAATGTATTTTCACCGCAAAAAAAGTTGTCAGCTATTTTTTTTATAATTTCCCATTGTTTCGGACTTGTATCTTGTGCTTCATCAAGTAAAATATGACTGATGCCGTAATCCAACTTATAAAGAACCCAATCGGTCATATCTTTGCTTGATAATAATTCGTTTGTATAAGAAATCAAATCATCATAATCCAAATAATTTTGTTCTTTTTTAACTGCATTATATTGAGATAAAATTTTAATAGATATATCAAGTAATGTAGCCGATATTTGAGCTGATTGATATTCGAAAATTCGTTTTTGAATACCTTGAAGATATTTTTTTCTTTCCTTCTCAGGCTTAGTTGTTCGTCTTGATTTTCTTTCAAGTTCTTCCAGTTCCAGCCAAAAATTATTATATTCTCTGTCATAATATTTTTTAATAATACTTTCTTCATTATCATCTTCGGAAAAATCAAATAAATGATAAATATCGGATATAGCTTCATTCAAAGATGAATATTGATGAACAAGCTTATTTAAATGATCTCGATTTTCGATGATTTCTTTTAAAATTTTTTCAAAATCTGTTGGAGATATAGAATTTTTAGAAAGTTTTTCCAAAAAGGACTTATCATAAAATAAATCATATTGAATCTTTTTTAAAATATCCGAACTGATGACCTCATCAATAACCTCAAAAGCCGGCGACACATCTGCTTCCAATGGGAATTTTTTCAAAACACTTTGGCAAAACCCATGAATTGTCATAATCTTTAACCCACCAATTGTATCCAAGACAGAAGCAAATAAAGTTCTGGATTTTATAATATCTTCTTTTGTCGCATTGGGTCTTATTGATTTAAGTTTTTTAAATAGAGAATCATTATCTAAAATCGTCCACTCTTTAAGCTTGTTTTGAAGCTTTGTTTTCATTTCGGCGGCACCGACATTGGTATATGTAATACAAAGGATTTGTTCCGGTTTAGCACCAGATAAAAGTAAATTTAATATTCGGTCTGTTAAAACTTTTGTTTTTCCGCTGCCGGCAGAAGCGTTAACCCATGCATTAATCAATGGATCAGAAGCTATTGCCTGTTTTTCAGTTGCAATTTGACCAATTATATTACTCATCGCAATCACTCCATTCCGAAATTCGTTCCAATAACTTATAATCCGTATATGCGTTTTTTATCTTTTTACTGTCAGGCCATGCTGGGAAACAATTAAGTTCCTGATTAAAGTAAGATAGAATATAATAAAGAAAGTCTGATGCTTTATTCAATAATTCGTCAGATATAACCGATATAACTTTATTATTATCATTTCCACCTTTTAATTGCCAATATTGAAGATCCTTTATTTGTGTATCCGGATGGTTATGAAGCCAAATTAGCCCCTCAATACTTAATTGATTTTCAATCAGATTATTAACAGATGATTTTGTTGGAGCATTTCCTGTCTTATAATCAATAATTGTAATATCTTTACCCAAACAATCAATCCGATCGGAACGTCCCAAAATAAAAATCTGTTCATTTTCAAGTTGGATTGGCATAGTCTCACTGGCTTCTAAAAAGATTGGTTTGGTTTGAATTTGGGATTGAGTTTTGATAACAAATTCTGCTATTTTTTTAAGTTTTTCTTCCCAAAAAAAGATGTTATTTTCATTAAAACCTTGCTTTAATAATTCATTTTTTCCAAGTTCAACTATCACATCAACATTATTATCATAACTATATGTTTCAAAATATTTTTTTAATGTGTTATGAATTGCATTTCCAAACTCTTTTGCCCCAATATCCTCATCCATCGGCGGTATTTTCTCTAACCTTAAAATCTTTTTTGCGTAAAAACCATACGGGTCTGTTGATAATAATTTTATATCCGAAATCGAATATTGTTTCGGAGTATCAACTCCTTTAACATAGGCAATCGGACGGGAAGAGGGGGATAACGTATCCATTTTAAAAAATTGAAAATAAAGCTCATCATTTGTCTTTTTAATCGGTATATTTTGAACTTCCGCTAAGGCCATTATTTTTTGTATCCAGCGAGATAAAATCGTTGGACTGTTATCAATTTTATTACTCCAAGTTATAATAACCTCGTTTGCCATCATTAAATGAATAAAATCATTGGCTAAAATACCGATTTTTTCTTCCGGTAAAGGTAATCCCAAATCTTTTCGCATCGGTCTGGAAAGCCAAAAACCGGCCTCTATATTTTGAGGGAAGTTTCCTTCAACACAAGAGGCAATAATCATCAAATCTGAACGATAAAGTCGTGATTCAATCGGTCCCAAAATCCGAATTCGATTAAATGTTTTATAAGAAACCCGAAACGAATTTTGATTTAATACCTTTTGCAAAAAAAGTAAATAATCTTCACCGGTTAAAGGAGGTATCTTATCACAGTATTTTCGAACTTCGTCGATAACATCCCATAATTGTTGCCCGATTTGATTACCAAAAAGTCGCTGTTTTCCATCTTTATCTGATGAAGTTGCCAAATTTATGGCTGTTTCAATATGTTTATTTAAAAATACGGAAAATTGAAATTTTTCAGGCGAAGAAAATAATTTTCTCAAAGGATTTAAATCCGTATCCAATTTAAAATCAATCTTTTTTCGGTTTTGACGAGCCTCTTTTTCAGCCTTGTTAACCAAAGGTCTGATTTCATCAAAAGATTTATGATCGGTAAAAAGCGGATTTTTTAATAATGCTAAAAAATCAAAAGACTGACCGGATAAAGCATATTTACCCAATAAATTTAAAAATATACCGGCTTCGGATTTAATTAACGGTGTTCCGGCGGAATCATTTAATTCAATATTCCAACGTCTCATTTGATTGATGACGCGACGAGCTAAATTTCTGTCCGTTGTGACCAATGAGGCGGTTTTATTTTCATCTTCCAAAACTTCCCTTAAACGGCAAGCGATAATAAAACTTTCGGTATTTTGGTCTTCACATTCAATCATTTCAGTATACTTTAAAACATCTGTTGAGAAAGATTCGGTCATCCATTGAGAAGTATTTGTTGCCGGCAAAAGGGCGGTTAATAAAAATTTCAATCTTTCCGTATGAGCAGACGAAAGAGGGTGAATTTCGTTAATATTACAAAGTTTATTAACATTAAAATAGGGATGAAGTTCGTTAATATCATCCAGATTGGTCGGAATAACATTGGATAAGATTAAATGTCCGTTTTTCATGACGGATATTGTTTTTAAAAAATCATTTAAAGCTTTAAATCCACCCGTAAAACCGACGGCATATATCGGATGAGTTGGCGGATTATCCGTCCATTTTTGTATCAATCCTCTTAAAACCCGACTTTGATAATCCGCAATATCAATAACACCGGCCTCATGACAAATCTGAGGCCAATAAGTCGTTATAATTTCCAGAAATTCTAGACTTTTTTGCCAATGTTGTGCAAATTCATCAGGAACAATTTTATCTAAATCCGTCAAAGGTATTTGATGATAATAAAACTCATCTAATAATTCCCCCAAACTCTGTGCTAACGCATAAGCTTTATTTGCCGGAATATCATCTTTTTTTTGAACCAGTTCAGTCAAAATAAAATCACGTTCAAATTTTGATATTGCCGATGGAAGCGTGTAATCCGTCAATTCCGAAAAGGAAATAATTTTAGGTAATAAAATTGCTTTACTGGCAGAAAGTTTTAAAAAGCTTTCCTTAATTGTAGCAGCCGAACGTAATGTCGGCGTATAAATTTCAATATCTGATAATTTTTCCGGATTATCTTTGTATTGATTATATATTTTTTCTACCAAGAAATCAATTGTATCAGACAGAGAACTTATCATGTTTTTTCAACCATTCGTTTAAATTTTTAAAGTATTCCATATCCAAATGACGATAAATTGTTTGCCATGTATATGGAATAAATGACAAATATTTTTCTCTGTTATCCCGTAAGTATAATCGAGCAAAGAAGCCTAATATTCGCATATTTCTTTGAACAGATAAGATATGATAAGATTTCATAAACCCTTTAATATCGGTTATCCCTTTTTGAGCAATATAATAATCAATCATTTCTTTTCGTAAATCGTCCCCCATATCTTGACGAACATCTTCCAACAAACTGACCAAATCATACGATATGGCGGTTATAGATGCATCTTGGAAATCAAGTAACCCGCAAGAAGAATAACCGACTCTGTTTTTTAAATACATTAAATTATCAACATGAAAATCCCATAAAGCAATCCCTTGCTCTATTTCCAAAGCTTGTGGTAATAACTCTTGCCAAATTTGAATAAATTCTTCTTTTTCACGATCAGATATATCCACCATATACCAATCTAAAAAAACTTTAAGATGTTCAATCATTTCCGATATACCATAAGGTGGAATTTTTCTAAAATCATCTATTGTTTGAATTTGAATAATAGCATCTATGGCATTTTTAAACAGCTGTACTTTAAATATTGGTTCGGCATTTATGAAATTTGCATATTTATTTTCACCAAAATCTTCCATTAAAATCAAGCCATTTTTTAAATCAACATTGTAAATAACAGGAACGGACAAACCGTACCGCAACAAAATATCATCAACTAAAACAAATTCCTTTGGTTTTTCTTGGGAAGGAGAAACCATCAGGATAAAGGATTTATTTTTTTGCTGAACCCGTAAATAATGACGGTGTGAAGCATCTCCCGGCAAAGGAGTTATTGTTGCCTTGCCCAAAAAGTTTTGATTTAAAAATAATCTGGATGATAATTCTTCACATAACTTAAATTGCCGAATGCCATCAATGATATCAATAGATATTGATAATGCCTTTTTTGGTAATCGTTTCCCGATTTTTTCAGGCCATTCAATTAAGGTTAATCCGTCATAAATATCATCAAAACCAAGCTCATCAACCTCGGATGGGTTTTTTAATCTATACATATCAAAATGATAAATCGGGAAATCCTTGGCATCATAAGTTTGAATCAAAGTAAAAGTCGGGCTGGGAACATCTATATCCGCCTGAGTTAAACATTGTATCAAAGCTCGACAAAACTCTGTTTTTCCAACACCCAATGTTCCGTATAAGGCAACAATATCGCCTGATTTCAAAATTTTTGAAAGTTTTTGAGCAATTTCCCTTGTCTGGTCTAAATTTTGACTGGTTAAAATCATTTTAAGGCCTTTTCGATTAATTCAGTTAAATTAATTGACAAATCTTTCGTTTTTAAAATCCGTCTTAATTCTTTTTTGATTAAGCTTCTTCTTGGATTTAAAAAATGTTTCGGACGGGTAAGGGCATGAAGTAAGTTTTCGGCCAATTTCGGATTTTGAGGGTCTATTTTAATAATTAAATCGGATAAAAAACGATATCCCGACCCATCCGGATTATGAAATGCCTTTAAGTTATGACAGAACCCGCCGATTAAAGAGCGAACTTTATTCGGATTTCGAATATCAAAGGCTTTATTTTTCATAATCGTATTCATTTTAGCAATAGATATATCCGAACGCATAGCACTATACATTAACCACTTATTAATGACAATATGGTCATTCTCCCTGCATCAACAGCAAATGCGAAAGATATAACCGTAAAATACGGGCCCAACATAAAATCAGTTCCCACAGGTAAACCTCTTGAAGCAGAAATAAAAGCAAAAGTTATGCTTAAAGTCGGTGATAATATAACAACTGATCACATTATGCCTGCAGGTGCGAAAATACTTCCCTACCGTTCAAATGTTCCGTATC
>JAZSNA010000003.1:0-111157 GCA_045536135.1 Alphaproteobacteria bacterium | reverse complement strand
AAAAAAAATATTTAAATCATGAAAAAAAATGCTTGCAAAAAACCAAGGTTTTTTTGATGTAAAAATACATTGCTTTTCAATGACTTGCAGAATGTTATTTTGTGCCTGTTTTGATAATTTAGGGATTTTTAAATGTTTTTTTATAAAAAAAGAAAAATATAGAATTTAATTTTATATTTGTTGCGAATCGATTCGTTTTTGTATTTAAAAAATCAATTTGTTTTTTCTTTTCAGATGTATTTTCTTTAAGATGTGATATTGTTATATCCTTTAAAAAGTCAATAAATATAAGGGTTTTATCCAAAATAAAAAGGCCGTTTTATTTCAAACGACCTTTTTATTTTGGAGCGGGCGAAGGGGATTGAACCCTCGACATCAACCTTGGCAAGGTTGCGCTCTACCACTGAGCTACACCCGCGCCGACGATTCTTTATAGCAAATTTTCAATAAAGAATCAAGAACTTTTTTTAATTATCGTGAATAAAATTCAACGACCAAGTTCGGTTCCATATGACAAGCATACGGAATTTCATCCAATTTTGGAACACGAATGAATGTTCCCTTTAATGTTTTGGTGTCAACGGACATATATTCCGGAATATCTCTTTCAGATGATTCAATTGATTCCAAAACCATTGCCATTTCTTTTGCTTTTGGAGCAACTTCAATTTCATCGCCAACTTTGACCAAATATGATGGAATGTTAACGCGTTTCCCGTTAACCAAGATATGTCCATGAGAAATAAATTGACGAGAAGCAAAAACCGTCGGAACGAATTTCATACGATAAACGATTGCATCCAAACGAGTTTCTAAAATACCAACCAAGTTTTCGGATGTATCGCCCTTGCGACGCAAAGCTTCCTTAAAGTATTTAACCAAAGATTTTTCGGAAACATTTCCGTAATAACCTTTTAATTTTTGTTTTGCACGAAGTTGAATACCGTAATCTGTTGGTTTACCACGATTCATACCGTGTTGACCCGGACCGTATTCACGTTTGTTAAACGGACTTTTGGCACGACCCCACAAGGATTCGCCCAAACGACGTTCAATTTTTCCTTTTGCATTAATTCTTTTAGACATTTAACTTCCTTTTGTTAATCCCGATAGTTCGTTCCCCCATGGAACGACGTGGTCTCAATAATCGTACCCTCATTCTCGGGAAGTTGAGCCTTTCTTATACATGTATTTTATCCCTTTGTCAAGAGGTATTATTATTTTTTAACGAATCGCCAAGCAGAGAAAAAATAATATATATATAATAGAATCGATGTGATTTATATGTTATGTCAGTTTTTTTTTAATTTTTTATCTATTTAAGGTAGTTGTTGATAATACTTAAATATATTAAAAGTTGTATATATGCCACAAAAGCAAGGATTTATTGATAAAATTGAATATTTTTTATTGACTTGCCTGTGAAAAGTTCTATTATGGATTCGTCAACCGAAAGGTTAAAGTTAACAATAAATAAGGAGTTATACTTATGAATAAAAATGATTTGATTGCTAAAATGGCAACTGTTGCCGGATCCACAAAAGCTGAAACCGGCCGTGTTTTGGATGCTTTTGTTGAAGTTGTGACTGCAGCTTTGAAAAAAGGTGAAGAAATCACATTGGTTGGATTCGGAAAATTTTCTGTGACAAAACGTGCTGCTACAGAAGGTCGTAATCCGGCTACAGGTGCTAAAATCAAAATTAAAGCATCTAAACAACCGAAGTTTAAAGCCGGTAAAGGCTTAAAAGATGCTGTTAACAAATAATTTTTGTTGACAAGTCTAAAAAAGGATGATATAAGCTTTTTGTCATAGAAAGAACATATTGTCCTTTTTTATGGGCGGCTAGCTCAGCTGGTTAGAGCATCTCGTTTACACCGAGAGGGTCGGGAGTTCGAATCTCTCGCCGCCTACCAAAATAAAAAACATCCCGATCGGGATGTTTTTTTATATCATAGACCTCCTTTTAAAAGGGGGATTTTTTATCCCCCGATTTTTAAAAGATTTTCTTTTAATTTTTCAATATCTGTTTGAGCTTTTTCAATAGCTGTTCTTTTATCGCTGACAACCTTTTCTGGTGCTTTTGATACAAAGTCCGGATTGTTTAGCATCGCTTGGTTCCGAGTGATAAAGGAAGACAAATTCTCAATTTCTTTATTTATTTTTTCTTTTTCCGAAGATAAATCGATTAATCCGGACAGTGGAATTGATAAAGATATGCCTTCAAAAACACAACTAGCCGATTCGGGTGTTGTTTCGGATACAAAACAGATTTCCTCAATTCGGCATAAAGACTTGATGGTTGTTGTAAAATCAGCAATCAAATCTTTTTTATCCGCAGAAATATCTTTGATTTCCAAGGTAATTCTGGAAGCCGGCGGAATATGAACATCCGAACGGGTAGAGCGAATAAGGGAAGTTAAGCTTAAAACCCAATCCAAATCAGATTCTTCTTTTTCAAAGTTAAATTGATTGAACTCTGGCCAACTTTCTTCCATAATCATGTTGGCACGGTCTTTTGTTTTAGACCAAAGTTCTTCACTGATAAAGGGCATAAACGGTTGTAATATTTTTAAAATATTTTCAAAAACAAATGCCGTTATATGTTGAATCTCTGATTTTTGAGACGAATTCTCATCAAATAATATCGGTTTTATCAGTTCCAAGTATGTGTTGCAGAATTCATCCCAAATAAAATGATAAATCGTGTTGGATGCTTCATTAAACGAAAAATTATCAATCGAATCGGATACAGAGACGGATACTTTTTGTAATTTAGATAATATCCATTTGGAAATTGGACTTTCGACCGAAGAAATATCAAAATCAGCATCCGTTTGACAGGAATTCATCTCACAAAAGCGGGCCGCATTCCAAATCTTTGTAGTAAAGTTACGATAAGCTTCAACTCGGTTATCGGACATCAAAACATCACGACCGTGGCCGGCTTGAATTAATAGGGCAAAGCGGAGGGCATCTGTCCCATATTTATCACACATTTCAAGCGGATCAATGCCGTTGCCTTTTGATTTTGACATTTTTCGTCCTTGCTCATCACGGACAAGGCCATGAATATAACATTGACGGAATGGAACTTGTCCCATCGCATACATTGACATCATCATCATGCGAGCAACCCAAAAGAATATAATATCAAAAGCCGTCACTAAAACGGAAGTCGGATAATATCTGGATAATTCCACTGTGTCATCCGGCCAACCTAATGTAGAAAACGCCCACAATCCGGAAGAAAACCAAGTATCTAAAACATCGGTATCTCGCTTTAATTCGGTTGGATGACCATAGTGGTTTTGAGCTGCTTGTAAGGCTTCTTGTTCCGTTTCTTCACAGAATTGTGCACCGTCCGGACCATACCAAACCGGAACTTGATGTCCCCACCAAAGTTGTCTGGAAATACACCAAGGTTGAATGTTATTCATCCATTCAAAATAAGTATTTTCCCAGTTTTGCGGGACAAATTGCATATCGCCTTCTTTAACGGCTTCAATCGCCTTAACCGCTAATTTTGGAGCGTCAACGAACCATTGATCTGTTAACCAAGGCTCAATAATAACGTCACTCCGATCACCGTATGGGATAACCATCGGATTATCTTCCTCATGGTCATATAAGCCCAAAGCTTTTATATCTTCAAGCACTAAATCACGAGCCTGTATCGGTGTCATTCCTTGATACTTTTCAGGAACGTTCTCGTTGAGTTTAGCTTCTTTGGTCAAAATGTTTACCATTGGTAAATTATGGCGTTTGCCCACTTCAAAGTCGTTAAAATCATGAGCTGGTGTAATTTTAACCGCACCGGTTCCTTTTGTCGGATCCGCATGGATGTCGGCAACAACGGGGATTGGTTTGTTGATAATCGGTATTAAAACATTCTTTCCAATTAAATGTTTGTATCGTTCGTCTTCGGCGTTTACTGCAACCGCCGTATCACCAAATAATGTTTCCGGACGGGTTGTCCCGATCATGATGAATTCGTTGGGATTTTCTTCCACAACATATTTAAAGTACCACATTTTGCCGATTGTTTCTTTTTCAATAACTTCTAAATCGGAAATAGCGGTTTGAAGTTTAGAATCCCAATTGACCAGTCTTTTGTCTTTATAAATTAAACCGTCTTTATACATTTTGACGAATATTTTTAAAACGGCACGAGATAATCCTTCATCCATCGTAAAACGTTCACGGTCCCAATCGCAAGAGGCACCCAAACGACGGAGTTGTTTAAAAATTTGTCCGCCCGATTCGGCTTTCCATTCCCATACTTTTTCAATGAATTTTTCACGACCTAAATCGTGGCGGGATATTCCGGATTTTGCCAATTGCCGTTCAACAACCATTTGAGTCGCTATTCCGGCATGGTCCATCCCCGGTTGCCATAAAACATCAAATCCTTTCATTCGCTTAAAACGACACAGTAAATCTTGCACCGAGTTATTTAATGCATGTCCGATGTGAAGATTACCTGTGACATTCGGTGGCGGAATGATGACAGAAAAGGGTGGTTTATTTGAATTGGGCTGACAAGCAAATAGTTTTTTGTCTTCCCATTTTTGAGAAATAATCCCTTCAACAGTTGTTGGATTAAATGTTTTATCTAGCATAATATTCCCTTTCTTTATATTAAAAAATCCCGCTGTTTTAAGCGGGACTTTTTTTGATTTTTTAATCAACTTATCCCGCGTGATCAATTGACCACGACCTGACGCACGACAACATTGACTACTTTTTTAAACATGCTCAACAGTTTATACATTTTTTCTATCTTGTCAAGATATAAAATAAAAAACCGCCCGAATTCAGGCGGTTTTTTTGTGTTAGAATCCGTTTTTCATCCGACGGGCACGTTCTGCTTTATGTGTGCGACGTATCCCTTCTTGTTTTTCGCGTTTCCGTTTTTCACAAGGTTTTTCAAAAGATTGACGGAGTTTTTGTTCACGGATTAAGCCTTCACGTTGCATTTTTTTCTTTAATACACGCATGGCTTGATCAACATTGTTATCCCGAACGAGAACTTCAACCATTATGCCACCTCCTTTTCGGAATTTTCTGTTTCCGCTGCTTGTTCAGCTTTTACGGCCTCTGTTTCAAGACGAATGTTTTCTTCGGCAGAACGAGCGACAATTGCACGAATGGATTGAGATACTTCCGGATGAAGATTCAATTCAATTTCGTACACACCAATATTTTTAATCGGTTGATTTAAAACAATATGGCTACGTTCAATATCCAAACCGGCTTTCTTAACGGCATCATAGATATCACGTGCTGTGACAGAACCGTATAAAACACCGGCTTCCGATGCTTGCCGAATTAAAGAAACGGAAAGACCTTGTAATTTTTGAGCCAAGGCTAATGCATTGTTCTTTAATTCAATATGTTTGGCTTCCAACTCTGCTTTTTGAGCTTCAAAAACAGCTAAGTTTTCTTTTGTTGAACGCAATGCCTTTTTTTGAGGTAACAAATAGTTACGGGCATAACCGGTTTTGACTTTAACAACATCCCCGATTTTTCCGAGTTTATTTATTTGTTGTAATAAGATAACTTCCATGATTAGACCTCCCCTTTATCAACATAGGGTAAAAGAGCCAAGAAACGAGCCCGTTTAATTGCAGTGGCTAATTCACGTTGTTTTTTGACTGGTGTCATAGAAATTCTGGACGGAATGATTTTACCCCGTTCAGAGATGAATTTTTTCAATAAGTCAATATCTTTGTAGTCAATTGTTTGATTGCCCAAAGAATTGCTTTTTGGAAAGAATAATTGTGCTTCGTAAGCCATTATGCTTCTCCTTCCGATTTTTTGCCTTTGGCCATCATGGGAGACGGCTTGTTGTTTAATTCTTTAACTTTGATGGTTAAAATTCTTAAAATATCTTCGTCTATTTTTTCCAACCGTTCCATTTCGGCAACAGCTTTCGGTGAAGCGTCGATATTAAATAAGACATAGAAACCTTTTTTATTTTTGTTAATGCGATAAGCAAGTGTCCGAAGACCCCAATTTTCACGTTTAGTGATTTTTCCGCCTTCTTTTGTGATAATATCAGCATATTTGTCAGCTAATTTATCAACATCAGAGGGGGTTAAATCTTGCCGTGCAATAAACACGTGTTCATAAAATGACATATATAATCCTCCCTTTGGATATGTCGGCCAAGATCAATCAATGCGAACCCATTCCGAATTGCTTTTCAAGGCATAGCCGGCTCCGTTAAACCGGCAGGAGATTTGCGGATGAAAGACTTTTACCCGATTTTTGTCGCTTTGTCAAGAGGTTTGTTTGTTTTTTTGTTGTTTTTTTACAAAAAATAAATTATAAAGCTTAATGAAAAAATAAAATTGGGTTTGATAATGTTGAAATTTTTTATCTTTTTAACTTGGGTATTACCTGTTTGTGTAAATGCTTTGGATTATCGGGCATTCCAAGGGGATTTGTTTTACGGAAAATCAGATGAACCGATTTTTTTTGAAAATGAGGAACTTTATCGGGATAAAGATGGAAACTTTATTGTCGGGATACATCGAGATCGTTTTAAAGATATTGTTTTGAAGACAAAAACAAAAAAATATATGATAAGACCAATGAAATACGATTGGAAAACCGAAGAAATAAAAGGTGTTCCAGATGACAGAGTTCATTTATCGAAAGAAAATCAGAAAAGAGTGGAAAATGAAAATTATTTGATTAAAACAGCTCGAGATAATAAAAAATTTCAAGCAGTTCCGTTATGTTTTATTTGGCCGATTAAGGGGCGGATTAGTAGTCCTTTTGGGAAAAAAAGGACATATAATGGTGTTGAAAAATCATATCACAGCGGATTGGATATTGCTTCTCCAAAGGGAACAGAAATATCGGTTATTGCTGATGGAGAGGTGCTTTTGGCTGAAAAAGATTTATTTTATACAGGGGCAACCGTGATTGTCGATCATGGGAGCGGTTTGACTTCCAGTTATTCTCATATGACGGATATTTTGGTGAAGCCGGGGCAAAAAATAAAACAGGGTTCTGTTGTCGGAACGGTCGGTTCAACCGGAATGTCAACGGGGCCTCATTTGCATTTGGCAATTGATTG
Source organism: Alphaproteobacteria bacterium (assembly GCA_045536135.1). Taxonomy (GTDB): domain Bacteria; phylum Pseudomonadota; class Alphaproteobacteria; order CAAHEQ01; family UBA3637; genus JAZSNA01. The sequence continues at coordinate 104,069 of JAZSNA010000003.1, read as the reverse complement.
GAATGGCATTCGGATTGACCCTGAACGAGTTTTGAAAGAGATGTGTTATGAGTAAAATTTACATTGGTGGAGCTTCCGGAAGCGGAAAGACAACTTATTCAAAAAAAATTGAAAAAGAAAAAAAATTGCCCAGATTGGATTTAGATGAATTGTTTTGGGTTAATTCCGAAACAGATGGAATTATGATGGAACGAGCGGTCGACGAACGAACTCAAATGGTGCAAAAGTTCCTGGATGAAAACGAACATTGGATTGTGGAAGGGGCTTATTGCAGTGAGTGGATTGAAGATTTTTTAAAACAAGCCGATGAGATTATTATTGTTCATCGGAATGTTTGGGTTCGACATTTCCGTATTATTCGCCGTTCTTATCGTAAGAAAATCGGAAAGGAAAGCTCAAAATATAAAGATAACTGGAAGCTTTTTTGGGAACTTTTAAAGTGGAATCATAAATACGACAAAAAAATATTCCCAGAATTCAAAGAACGTGTTCGCAAGATCGGTAAAAAATATCGGGTTGTCAAGGGATAAGTTTATTGTCTGACCCAAATAATCCGTGTCATCCAATCAACAGTGTCAATATCAATATTTTCGTTTTCCGTTTCCAGGGTATTTTTAGTTTGACGGATAAACTTATCAATGGAAATCGTATCGCCGTGCTTGATGATAATACGATCTCCCCGACGAATTTCTGTTTGAGGATTGACAATTAATATATCGCCGGGTTGATAGTTGTATATCCCTTGGGAAAGTTCCACGGCATAACAGTCGTTCGGTAAAGCCATCGGTATATCAAAAGTATCAATGTTGTCTGATGGAATAAAGTATCCTTTTTCGTCTGTATATGTTAATAAATCTTTTGTGACGATTAAGGGTAAAGATTGAGAGGATAAAGCTTCTTGTCCGCACAGCGAAATAAATTCCAAAAAAGAGGTATGGGTGGCTGATAAAACCTTGTTCAAGCTTTCCATGGATAACCATCTGCGTTTTCCGTCCGGTCCGATTCGTTTGCTTTTATTAAAAGATGTCGGGTCCAATCCGGCCTTAATTGCCAATCCTGAAGGAGATAATCCCTTGTTTTGAGCAAGGCGATCAATTCCACGCCAAATTTCAAAGTACGATAATGACATTCTTATCCTTTCTTTATTTGGATGATATAATAGGAAAAAACAAAAATCAATAGGAAAAAAATCATATTTTTTTATTTTTTCTATTGACACGTGTATTGAATATGATTATATGTCAAGATATATGGGGGTTAAAGATGAAAAAAAATATTGATTTTGATAATATGGATTTGCGTCCGATAGAACTTTTTGAAAATACAGAAGAGGCATGGTTTTGGTGTTGTTCGTGTCGTGAAAGTCCAAAGGATTTAGGCAGACGGACTTCCGGACCATTTCAACGACCATGCGAATATGTCGATATTTTATTTTATATAAAACAATTATTTATAAAAAATAAAATAAAAAAAGAACATCTTGAAATTTTGAATTATTATGGTCAAAAACAATTGCCGCCACATGTTAAATTCGGATCAAGTATGAAACAGTGTCGAATTTGGAATGAGGCAATTCAAATATTGGGAAAATTGCTTTTTGTTAAAAAAATAATACACCAAATATAAAAACAACTTTTAATAGAATGAATATAAATAAAAATTTTTCAAAAAGATATAAATATGCGATAATTGCCTTTGGAGGGCAACCGCATTTCCGATGGATGAAGCTTTTAAAAAGGGGTTTTTATCACACTATGATTATTTTGCCGGATAATCATCGCTATATTTTAATAGACCCCTTGGCCGGGTGTATTGATGTTATGGAAATACATGTCAATAATATTGAAAATATAATGATTGAAAGGGGATATCGTGTTTTTCATTTTTGGATAAATGATTTAAATGATTCTTGTTTTTATCCGTCAATTTTGACTTGTGTCGGTGTTGTTAAACGAATTTTAGGGATTCGTCGATATGGAATTTTAACGCCTTTTCAGCTATTTAAATATTTTTTAAGAGAAATAGGAAAATAATCCTTGACTTTTGATTTAAAATTTGTTATAGATATAAACAAGACGGGATAAAAGTGTCCCGTTTTTTTTATGGGAGAAATTATGAAAAAGGTAAAAGAAATTATAGGACTTCAAAATGAAGTTGTCGATAAAACTCAAAGTCTGCCGACAGAAAAAGAAGATAAAAGCTATTTAGCTCGGCATGCCGGATTACAGACCGTTCAAACTTCAATGAAGGGGATTTTGGGTGAAAACTCGATAATAAAACGAAAGAAATTATTAGGAGAGTAGTATGGGCACAAAAGAATTATATCAACTTTTTATCAAAGCCAAAGAAAAACGATCTTTGAAGGAAAATTTATGGCGAGAATGTTATGAATTTACAATGCCCAATAGTGTCATTGGTGGTGAAAAAGTATCTGATCGTTTATTTGACGGAACGGCTCCGGATTGTGTCGATCAATTGGCCGCATCTTTATTATCTGAATTAACACCGACATGGACAAAGTGGTTTGATTTAACAGTACAAAATGCATCAGATGAACATTTTAATTCTGAATTGGAAATGATATCGAATATTTTGTCGTCTCATTTTAATTATTCAAATTTTACGGTTGAGATACATCAATGTTTCTTGGATTTGATTACAATGGGAACGGCATGTCTGTTGTTCGAACAAAATAAAATAGGGGCTCAAAGTGCGTTTAATTTTACGGCTATTCCATTATTTGAAGTTTATTTGGAACAAGGTTTAACCGGTCGGCTTGATACGGTTTTCCGTCAGACACAAATGACAATTTCCGAAATTCAATATCGTTTCGGGGAAGTTAATTTGCCGATAAAAGAAAAGAGTGAAGACGAGAAAATATCCGTTATAGAAGCTTTAATTCCACAAATGAAAACCGGATACGAATATACGGTTTTTATAGACAGTCAAAATAGTCAACTGTTTGAAAAAGAAAGTTTCCCGATATTAAAAAGGGGATATTTTGAACAATCGCCGTTTATTGTTTTTCGCTGGCAAAAATTACCCAAAGAGGTGTATGGTCGTTCTCCGGTTATGAAGGCCTTACCCGATATTAAAACGGTTAACAAAGTTGTTGAATTGATATTAAAAAATGCGACAATTGCCGTGACGGGTATTTGGCAAGCAGAAGATGATGGTGTTTTAAATCCATCCAATATTAAACTTATCCCTGGAACGATTATACCAAAAGCAGTGGGATCAAAGGGGCTTATTCCGTTGGAGGCTGCGGGTAATTTTGATGTTTCTCAAATTGTTTTAAATGATTTAAGAAGCCGAATTCAACACAGCTTGTTGGCGGATAAATTGGGGAAAATATACGATAATAAGATGACAGCAACAGAAGTTTTAACCAGAAATACCGAGATGGCTCGTATTTTGGGGGCTGTTTATTCCAGACTTCAAATTGAACTATTAAACCCTTTAATTGAACGGGCTCTGTTAATTTTGAAAAATCGAGGTCTGATACCGCAAATTATTTGTGAAAATCATGTTATCGATATCAATTTTAAATCTCCGCTTGTCCATGGACAGACTCAAACAGAGGCAAATCAAATGATTAATTTTTTGAATTGTTTAAATGCCATCGAGCCGGAAATGACAACATTTTTAAATTCAAAAGATATTGTTCAATATTTGGCTCAAAAAATGAATATTCCTTTGCGATTGTTTAAAGATTGGAGGTAAAAATGACATGGGGTTTTTTAAATGGAAAAACGGAAACAAATTTGATAACGGATTTATCGGATGATTTTGCGGTTGTTTTTACATCAAATCGGGGAAAAAAAGTTTTAGAAGTTTTGAAAAAAATGACAATATATAAAAGCTTATCACCATCATCATCGGATAATGAACTCCGACATTTGGAAGGACAAAGAGATCTTGTCCGATTAATTGAATGCATTGTTAATCGTTCTATCAGAAAGGAAAAAAATGACTGAAAATATTCTAACAGAAAAAAAACAAATACCGGAAAAATTTTTAAATAATCAAACCGGTGAAATAAATGTTGATGCATTGTTAAATTCTTATTTGAATTTGGAAAAAAAGATGTCAACATCAATGAATATTCCTAATGAAAACTCCTCGGAAGAGGAGATTAAATCTTTTTATCGGGCAATCGGTGTGCCGGAAAATGCCGATGAATACAAAATTATCCCATCTCATCCGATGTTGGAAGTTGATAAAGAAGTTAATGAAAAATTGCGTCAATTAGGCTTTACAAATAAACAGCTTCAAGCCGTATATGATTTAGCGGGCGAAAAAGTTTTGCCAATTATCAATGAGTTGGCAATGGAATTTGAAGCCGATAAACAAAGACAAGCGTTGTACCAATTTTTTGGTTCAAAAGAAAATTTTAATTCAGTTGCACCACAGATTTTATCGTGGGCGCAAAGTAAATTGCCGGCGGAAGTTGTTGATGCGTTATCGACGACATATGACGGTGTAATGTGTATGTATCAGATGATGAATTCAAACGAACCGAAAGTTTTGAATAAAATATCTTCTGATACAGAAGTTTTAGATGAAGACGGATTAAAGAAAATAATGCGAGATCCGAAATATTGGAAAGATCAAGATCCGGATATTGTTAAAAAAGTTGCAGATGGGTTTAAACGTCTTTATCCCTAAAACAGAAAAAAATTTTTCGTCAGATAATTGAATAAAATCAACCTGATTTTTATGGTATTTATGGGCGGGATCGGTTTCCCATAACCCTTTAAATTTATTTTTTATAGGAGAATAAAATGACAACATCAACAGAAGTTGATATTTCTTTTGTTAAGCATTTTCAAGCCGAAGTTTGTAATGCTTATCAACAAATGGGTTCAAAATTAAAATCAACCGTTCGTGTTAAAAATAATGTTCGGGGAGCCAGTACAACTTTCCAAAAAATTGGAAAGGGAACGGCCGGACAAAAGGAAGCTCGGAATGGAACAGTGCCGTTGATGAGTTTAATCCATGAACCGATTGAATGTAGCTTGGCAGATTATTATGCCGGCGATTGGATTGATTCACTAGATGAAATTAAAATTGCACATGACGAACGCAAAGCAATTGCGACCGCCGGTGCTTATGCCTTGGGGCGTAAAACGGATGAATTGGTAATCAACGCTTTAAATACATTAAGTGATAGCGAACAAATTATCGGAGACGGAAGTGCCGTATTGTCAAAAGAAAATATTTTAAGTGCTTTTGAAAAATTAAATGAAAATGATATTCCGGATGATGGTGAACGTTATGCTTTGGTTGGCCCGAAACAATGGAATGTTTTATTGAGCTTGCCGGAATTTTCAAGCGCAGATTATGTTGGAGATAATACACCGTATTTAGCTGGATGTGAATCCAGAAAATGGATGGGAATTAATTTCATCATGCATACCGGATTACCAGTTGAAGACGGTAAACGCAAATGTTTTATTTATCATAAAACAGCCGTTGGATTAGGGGTTGGTATGGATATCAAAACAGATATTACATGGCATGGCGATCGGGCCGCTCATTTTGTTAACAACATGATGAGCCAAGGAGCTTGCTTAATCGATCCGAAAGGTGTTGTTGCGATTACAGTTGCAGACAATGCCTAACCGATAATCTGATTTTTTTATTTTCTTTCCTTTTTTGCGGGGTGAGGCAGGGTTCTGCCTTACCCCCTTTTTTTATTCAGGAGTTATTTATGTCTAAATTATCAATTTGTTCAAAAGCCTTTGTTAAAATTGGGGCAAAAACAATATCATCCTTTAACGAAGGAACAACAGAATCTGAAATTGCTCAACAACTTTATGCTTCATCTAAAAATACCTTACTCTCTATTTATCCATGGCATTTTGCCACATCTATTGCTTCCCTAAATCGATTGGACGAAAAACCGATGTCGGGATATAGTTTTGTATATCAGTTGCCTCTTGATTTTTTAAGAGCTTTATCTTTGGAAAAATCGGATTATCGAATCTATCATAAAACAATTCACACCAACGATCCAATGCCTAAATTAACTTATATTCATCAAGTGGAAGAGGACGAATTTCCGCCTTTTTTTGAAGACTTATTGGTTTCGAAATTGGCTTTTGAATTTTGTTTGCCGTTGACTGAAAGTACTTCTCGGACGGAATTTTTGGAAAAAAATTATCAAAGTTTATTAAATCAGGCCAAATTAATTGATTCACAACAAAATACACCTATTCGTATCAATGACTTTTCTTTAATCGGAGTTCGCTCATGACAACTTTAAAACAAAATCAAACAAACTTTACAGCCGGATATATTTCAAAACATGTCTTTGGACGATCAGATTTAAGATCGTATCAAAATGGAGCACAAGAACTTCGAAATGTTATTATAGATCCGATTGGTGGAATACAAAGACGAAGCGGAACACGATTTTTATCTGAAATAAATGATGCAAAGCGGTTGATTGAATTTAGTTTTAATACACAACAAAATTATTTATTTGTCCTATGCCATAAACGGATTGATATTTATAAAAATCAAGAATTTTTATCTTCATTATCTGTGCCATGGGACGGAAATGATATTGAACAAATTGCTTGGACACAGTCTGCCGATACATTATTAATGGTGCATCCGAATTATCCGCCAAAGATGATTTTAAGGCAAAAAGATGAAAGCTTTTTATTGACGGATTGGGTATATGATATTTCAAAAGAAGGAATTATTTATCAACCTTATCATAAATTTACGACAAATAATTCAACTATTACTTTATCAGGGACTTCCGGAGAAATAACAATAACATCATCTCATGACTTATTCGTTAACGAACATGTCGGATTAATATTTAAGGTGGATGACGGATATGTCAAGATAAAATCAGTTTCTTCGTCAAAGGAAGCCAAAGGAAGTATTCTTAAAGCACCGACAAAAGGTCATCAAAATGTGATGAATTATGGAGAACCTGCCTTTTCCACAATTCGTGGTTATCCGGTGACTGTCACTTTTTTCCAAGGTCGATTGGTTATCGGAGGTTCCAGAGATTTGCCCAATAATTTATGGTTGTCAAAAACTTTTTCGATTATGAATTTTGATATTGGTACGGGTTTGGATGATGAGGCGATAGACTTTTCAATTTTATCCGATCAGGTTAATGCCATTCGATGCGTTGTCCCGGGGCGACACTTACAGGTATTTACTTCCGGTGGTGAATGGATGGTGTCCGGAGATCCTTTAACCCCAAAAGAAATTCAATTAAAAAGACAAACGAAAATCGGTTCGCCGACAAATCGTTATATCCCGCCGATGGATGTATCCGGTGCGACATTATTTGTATCGTCCAACGGGAAAGAAATTCGTGAATTTTTATTCGAGGATTTAGAACAGGCTTATCAAGCTAAAAATATATCAATTTTAGCCGATGATTTAATCAATTATCCGATTGATATGGCTTATGATGGCCGAAAAAGAATTGTCTATGTTGTGATGGAAAACGGGCAAATGGCGACTTTGACTAATTACAGAACCGAGGAAGTTTTAGCTTGGAGTATTCAAGAAACTTTGGGTAAGTTTTTATCTGTTTGTATTATCGGAGATGATACATATGTCTTGGTTTTAAGAGGGGATAAAACATATTTGGAAGTGTTTGATGATCGGGTATATACAGATTGTTCCTTGATTGGTGAAAGCGAGGAAAAAACAAAGGTTTGGTCCGATATGACACCGTTAATCGGATATCGTGTTAAAGTGATTACGGACGGATATGAAAATGTTATGATGGATATTGAAGAAAGTCATATTTTATTAAATCGATTGTGTTCTTCGTTAATAGTGGGCTTACCCTATGCTCATCAAATTATCCCATTACCGCCGTATATTGAAAATTCAAACGGAACAATGCCGATGCGTTCCGTCAGGTTGGTGAATATCAAACTTCGGGTTATTGATACACAATCGGTTGTTATTGATGTCGGCAGTGGTTTCCAACAGATTATTTTACCCAAATTATCTGCCAAATATTATATGGATACATTGCCTCAACACCGCAACCAAGATGTTTGTGTTTATGCTTTGGGGTGGAATAAAGACGGTCTCAGTCCTTTATGGGAAATCAAAAGTGATGATCCCAGAGCTTTTAAATTGGTATCTGTTCAAGTTCAACTGAAAGTGAGTGAATAAAATGGCAAGTTTAAATTCAACCGGAAAATTAATTGTTAATCATTTATTTTCCGATAATTCAAAAGAAGAAATAAAATCATTACAAGAAACAATAAAAAATAATCAAAACTTATTAAAAGGCGAAAAAGCAGGTTATCGTGCTAAATTGGGCTCGGCGGGAATAAGCCCTTTGTCTGGCTCGGCGCTGGCGGTTCAAGATGAAATGGATCGTGAATATAATCGCAAAAATGATACGGAAATACAGGAAAAAAAATTAAAGATAAAAAAAGATAAAAAGAATTATCAAAAGAACCTGTTAAAATCGATGGGTTGGTTGAAATAATGAATTCAACATTAATTCGTCGTGATGATATTTATTCAAAAATCAAGCAAGTATTGAAACAATATGATGATTTAATCAACTTACCGTATCCGGAAAATATAAAAGATATTCAATCTTATCAAATGGCCTGTAAATCAACTTTACAACATTTAATGATGTGCTTGAAATTAATGTCTTTTGCCGAAACGGATGAAAATGATAATTTGCTGGAATTGATAAAAAAAGCACACATAGCCACAAAAGATTTAAAGGATGAAATAAATGATGAATTTGATTGATTTTATTTGGATATGGGATGAAATACAAGGTTTGAAAGTTCCAAAACATCATGTACTTATTTCTGAATTTTTGGAAAAACAGTGGAATAAAAAAGAAAAAAATACATTGCTAATGGCTTTTCGAAATTCTGGAAAGTCAACCATCGTCGGTCTTTTTTGCGCATGGATTTTATATCGATATCCCGATACACGGATTTTAGTATTATCAGCGGATTATGAATTATCCAAAAAAATGGTTCGAAATATTAAACGAATTATTGAAAAGCATCCCCTTTGTATTGGGATGAAGCCGGACGAAAAAGACCAATGGGCTTCGGATCGGTTCACGATTAAACGGTTAATGGAATTACGTGATCCATCGGTAATGGGGCGGGGATTAGGTGCCAACATTACGGGTGCTCGGGCGGATTTAGTGATTTGTGATGATGTGGAAGTCCCCAAAACTTCTGCGACACAAGCCAAAAGAAACGACTTAAGGGCGAAGTTATCTGAATTGGATTTTGTATTGGTCCCCGGCGGCATGATGCTTTTTGTCGGCACGCCACATACATTCGATACTATTTATGATACAGACGGTTTTTTACGGGGTTTTAAAAGTTTAAAAATACCGATTTTTAACCAAATGGGACAATCATGGTGGCCGGAAAGATTCGATTTGGAAAAAATAGAAAAAATCAGACTCCGGTCGGGTGAGGCCAAATTTAAAAGCCAAATGCTTTTGGAGGCAACTCATATGACTTTACCCAGACTAGATGTTTCCAAATTAAAAAAATATACCTCTCCAATAGAGTATATCGAAACAAATCGAACATCTGAACTTAAAATCAATGGGTGTAAAATGGTGGGTGTGCAAGCGTGGTGGGATCCGGCGTTCGGAAAAAAAGAAAAGGGGGATTATAGTGTGGTGGCATGTGTTTTTTCGGATGACGATGGGCGATATTTTTTGCACGAAATATCTTATTTAGAAATTGATGATATCGCACAAAGTGCCCAAAGACAATGCCGAATGGTTGTGGAGTTTATTAAGCGAAATTACATTCCTCAAATATCAATCGAGGTTAATGGTATCGGTCGTTTTTTACCCGAACTGTTGCGTAACGAAATTCGTAAAAACGGAATTGTTTGTGCCGTGAAGGAAGAACATAGTCGTTCATGTAAGGAAGTACGAATCACAGATGCTTTTGATGCGATATTGTCTCAAGGCGCTTTATGGGTTCATGAAAGCGTTTATCAGACAAAATTTATTGAAGAAATGCAAGAATGGATACCCGTTAATAACTCGTCCCATGATGACGGACTTGACGCAGTTGCCGGATGTTTATTGTCTGGGATTGTTCGCTTTAAAAAGACCTCATTGACAAAGCAAAACAAGATTGATTGGAGATACGGCGCATTAAATCCGACACTTTCACTGGACGATGTCAAAATATGAAAAAGGGGCAGAGAAGGAGATGCAAATAAAAGAATTAGCTTTGGCGATATATAAATATCAACCGTCCTTATCGGAAGCGGAAGCGATTGTCGATTTGGTTGATGTTGATGATGATATATCAGAGATTCCGAATGATCAACGATATCAAATGTGTTATCGGATTGCTCAAAAATATCTGATGGGAAAAAAGGAAAAAAGAAAAATCAGATTTCATAAAACAGATGAGTTTCCGGATTGGTCTATTGGTTTAATCCCAATAGATCAAGTCGGAAGCTTTATTTTTTACAAAGGAGGAAATGATGACTGATTTTGAATTGGAGGTCGGGAAATTGATGGCACAATTTTCCGCGTTGGAAAATCAGATTGTTGAACTCAAAAAAGGTTTAAACAACAGTAATCGTCAAGTGAATAGGCTTCATAACGATTTTCTTAAATTTTCCAATACGATTATTCAAAAAATGGAGGCCAATTTTATAACCCGTAATGAAATAGCACCTATAAAGACGGTTGTTTCAATTGGTTTAGCCGCTGCATTTAGCTCGATTTGTTTAACTTTAAGCGAGATATTTTTTAAAAACATAATTTAGGAGGTATAAAATGGATTTTATTATTAATAATATGGAACAAATTTTAATTGTAATTTCTTCGGTTATTGCCTTGTCCAGTGCAATATGTGCCTTAACCCCGACACCCAAAGATGATGATTTTATGAAAAAAATCAAATCATTCTTAAATGTTTTAGCTTTAAATTTCAACGGTGCAAAGGCGGTATAATTATGGGAAAGATATTAGCATATATTTTAAAAATATTGACAATTGTTCCAATGTTTTTATCTTCAAAAGAAAAAGACGAATTTAAAACAAAAGCAATGGAATTGGAATGATTGACTTTTCCCCCTTTTTATGGTAGTGTAAAAAACTGTGATTGAAAGGGGGAAATAATGCAAGATTTTTCATATCACACACATACTCGCGGATTTGATGGCAAAAATACCGTTGCTCAAATGGTGGAGCAGGCTGAAAAATTGAATTGGGGACAACTCGGATTTTCTAACCATTTTATTGTTTATCCGACCATTACTTCTCAAAAAATGTATTCATTTGCCGTGCGTGGCGGATATGAAAATATATTTTCCGAAAATTTTAATCAAGCGATTGAAAAATTTAAAAACCACTATGAAGAAATAGATCGGGTACGGGAACAAACCGATATAAAAATATTAAAAGGAATGGAAGTGGATTTTTTCGGATCTATGGCTTGGATTGAATCTTTTCAAAAAGCTGTTGAAATTTTAAAACCGGATTATTTGATTGGTTCTTGTCATTTTATGGTGCACAAGAATCATTTATTAAATTTTCACGATGTCAAACGTATGGAAAAAAAGGAACAAAATATGTTGATACATCAATATTACACAAATGTTCGACAGGCCCTCAAAAGCGGTTTTTTTGATATCGTTGCTCATTTGGATTTGCCCAAAAAAGTGGGCTTGGGCGGTGACGAACAATTTATTGATGATGAAGAACAGACAGTTCAGGTCTTGCGAGATTGTATGACGACTTGCGAAATTAATACCGGATATTATAAAAGTTATTGCTATGAGCCGTATCCCAGTTATCGGATTTTATCCAACATAAAACAACAAAATATTCCGATTATTATCAGCGATGATGCTCACTCTGTCGAACAACTCGGTCGCAATTTTAAAGAGGCTGAAAATTTTTATCAAAATATACATCCCAAAAATATTGTGAAATATCACGAAAACCCATTCAAATTAAATAACTTGCATACAAGATAATTTTTTTCTTGCAAAAAAGATGATAATGTGTCATATATATAAAATATGTCTTTCGGGGTGTAGCTCAGCCTGGTAGAGTACTTGCTTTGGGAGCAAGGTGTCGCACGTTCAAGTCGTGTCACCCCGACCAATTAGAAAAAATAAATGCGGATACTATTAAGTGTCCGCTTTTTTTATACCCTGCGAAAGCCCAATAACAGCCAACATCCTCTCCTCTCACATTTTCATAAATCAAGCTGTCTTCTGCTATCAAATCAACTTATACATATACCTTTGCCGTAAAAGTATACCTTGAGCAAGTGGTCATTTTCTTTTGGCAACTTGGTCAAAAACACATTGATTTTTATAAATTTCCATAAAATTATATGATGTCCAATTTTCCCATCCACTCAAGAGAGGTTTGTTTTTATTCACTGACAACTAGCCTTATAAATATTTTTTTGTTGTTTTTCAATACGATATACCGACAACGAGATTTTTTTAATTTTTTTCGGCACATTTTGACTTCTCTGGGAATTTACCATTTCGAAAGGAGGTCAAAAATGACCCAAGTAGAAAAATTAATTAAAATAATTATGCCCGATATCCTAAGATATTTGGAAATGCAAGAAAGTGGTGAAATTATTCAGAAAAGACTGGATAAAATAAAAAATCCAAGCATTCATTGTGATCACGAAAACGAAAATAATGGAGGTACACAATGAAATCGGTCGTAGTTGAAATAGCTTTATTAAAGAATAAATCTTTACCAGAGCTACAAGAAATGTGGAAAGAATATTTTACAGAACCAACGATCTCTCAAAATAAAGAGTTTTTTGTTTCCCGAATAGCTTATCGAATACAAGAGCTTGCTTACGGAGGTTTACCAAAGGCACAACAAAAACTTATTGCACAGATGTATGTCCCTCCGGATGGAAGAAAGAACCTTCCGCCAACCGGTACACGAATTATTCGTGAATACCAACAGGTTGAACATTCGGTCATTATTCTAAATGATGGCTTTGAATACAATGGGATGAAGTACCCAAGCCTATCAGCAATTGCAAAAAAAATAACCGGTAGAAAAATATCTGGCAGATATTTTTTTGGTATTGATAAACAAGGAGAATAAAATGGAAACACAAAAACAGATACGATGTGCAATTTACACAAGAAAGTCAACAGATGAAGGACTTGAAAAAGAATTTAATACCTTAGAAGCTCAACGAGAAGCCGGTGAGAACTATGTTAAAAGTCTGAAACACCAAGGTTGGATAACAATCCCAGAACATTATGACGATGGTGGTTTTAGTGGTGGCAGTTTAAAACGCCCTGCTTTAAAACGACTTATTGAAGATGTTGAGGCTGGAAAAGTAGATATGATTGTTGTTTATAAAATAGACCGACTTACCCGTTCACTTCTTGATTTTGCACAACTTGTTAAAACTTTTGAAAAGCATAACTGTTCATTTGTATCTGTCACACAACATTTTAATACTTGCGATTCCATGGGTAAGTTGACTCTAAATATTTTATTATCCTTTGCTCAATTTGAAAGAGAACTGGGTGCAGAACGTGTACGTGATAAAATCGCCGCAAGTCGAAAAAAAGGAATGTGGACTGGAGGTTCTGTCCCTTTGGGATATACCCTTAAAAACAAGAAACTGATTATCGAGCCTTCTGAAGCTGAAATAATTCGATTTATATTTGAAGATTATATCCGTACAAGGTCGGAAGCGGCTACAACGCATAATGTAAACAATCGAGGTTATAAACCTAAAGAACGACGAAATAAGGATGGAACATTAAAGAATAATGATGAGTTTAATCACTCGATGATAAATAACATTTTAAACAATCCTATTTATCTTGGAAAAATGCCTTATAAAGGTGAATTGTATGAAGGACAGCACGAAGCTATTATTACTCAAGAATTATGGGATCGAACAATAAATTTAAAGCACGATAATTTGAAGAATGCCTTTAGACCGTCTCGTTCTATAAAGCATAGCCTATTAAAAGGTCTGCTTGAATGTGAGTGTTGTGGTACAATGATTCCCACACGCAGTAAACATGGCAATAAATATTACGAATACTATTCTGCTCTAAAAGGTGTAAAAGAAGGCGTTAAATATAAACCGTGTAAAATAGGAAGTGTTCCAGCTGGAGAGCTAGATACATTTGTTATCGGTAAAATACAGCAGATATTTAAGTCACCAGAAATAATAAAAGAACTGGCTCGTCAATTAGAAGAAGTCAATCCGAACTACACTGCCAGTACAGCTTTTGATTTAGTCAATGATATTGGAGAAGTTTTTCAGTATTTTGAACCGGCAACCGTTCATGATTTTATCGCAGAAATTTTAGAAAAAGTTATTTTGCATAAAGATTATATAGAAATAAAGTTAAAACCTTATGGGGCTCAGATTTATGAAAATCAACTAATAGGAGAAAATCCTAATTACTGTAAAAAAAGCCTAATTCTAAAATATGAAGTAACTTTTGGACGTAAACGGGGAAGTGTTAAAATTGTAGAGCCAACAAATCCAACAAAAGAACTTCCTGCTCGAGATGAAAAACTATTTAATGCAGTAACTCAAGCATTTTATTTAAAAGAGAAAATGGAAACAAGAAAATGGTCGTTGGCAGAGTTATCTAAACACGAACGATGCAATCATAGTTATCTTGGTCAAATCATTCGTCTTACAACCCTTGCACCCGATATTATTATGGCTATTTTAGAAGGTCGTCAGCCTAAACTACTCACATTAAGAAGATTATTAAGAGAGCGTTTCCCATATTCTTGGGCAGAACAACGTCGTGAACTTGGATTTAAATGAGTCCAAAAATCCAAAACTAAAGTCTAATTATACCTATGTATGTCCTTCATATACACATAGGTATATTTTTTTTCGTTTCTTTCAACGATTTATTGAACAAACCACGACTTATGAATATATGGCCTTTTGTATTAATCATTAACAAAAGGTTTCAAAATGGCTCAATATTTATTCAAAGGTTTGCCCCAAAATGTGGTGACCTATATTAAAATACATCTGCATTATATTTACTCAACAGGACTTTTTGATTATCAAGAACGTGAAGACATCGTTCAGGATCTAGTTTTATTTTATTTGGAGTTTATTAGAAAGCGAGGTCCTGAAATTCCAAATGATACACTTTTTATGGCGATTAAATCTAAAGCCATGCACCTAGGACGAACCCGATTGCGAGAAAAGCAGTCGGGTTTTTTTAATAAAGAGTCATTAAATAGTATGTTTGAAAAGGAAGGTTTTGAACTTGAAGATACGTTTTCGCTGGCAGACATTGAAAATAAAATCGAATTTGAAGAAAAAAGAAAATTTTTATCAGACAAACAAAATCAATTTGTAGACCTTATTTTAAATGGAGAAACCGTTAGAAATGCTAGGAATAAGCTAAGAATTTCACATACTGTTTTGAAAGATATTGATGAACGAATAAAACGAGGAAAGATAAAAAAATAAAAAAATTATTTTTTTTCGGCACATTTCGACTTTATCGGGAATTTACCTTTTGTATCAACATTAACAAAAGGAGAAAAAATGATCAAACCAAAAGATACAGTTTTTGAAGTTATTAAAGAAATTCCTGCAGATGCGATGGTATCTCTGTCTTTCAAACAGTTGAGAGAGTTTGAAAGCCGCTTAAAGGACGAAGTTATTTACTATTCCTTGAAGCATAAAGAAAAGACAAAAGACTACCAACGAGCTGTTCTTGCCCTACGTTGGGTGCAAGGGATTATTCGTATCAAAACAATGGATACGATGAAAGGACCTAAAAATGGATAGAAAAACGTCATTCGTGTTTTATCCGGCGGAGTTCCTTGCTTCTGTGTATAATTTCACAAATTGTGAATGTGCGAATTTAATTAAGGCTCTTTGTGAATACGCTCTGTACGGAAAAATTACAAAAAATTTATCGGAAAAAGTTCAAGACCGTTTTAATTTTTTGCAAGCAGGCATTGATGAAAACAATCGCAAATATTTTGAAACCTGCGAAAAACGTAAGGCTGGCGGCTCTAAAGGTGGTCGTCCGAAAAAGGAAAAAGAAAACCTTAAGGTTTCAGAACCACCTCCAAATTCCGCCAACGAAAAACCTGATAAGGAGAAGGATAAAGGAGAAGAGTCTGAAAATGTTTTTATTAAAAATAATAAAAATAAAGAGACGGAAAATGTGGATAAGTCCGGATATGTCGGTGCTCCAAGCATTGAAGAAGTGGCTGAATACTGCAAACGAAGTGGATATACAATTGACCCAGTTGCCTTCGTTCGGTGGAACGAAGAACGTGGTTGGATGAACGGCAAGAAATACATTGCCGTTGACTGGCGTAAAGCCGTCCGGAAATGGTTTTGCAAGGAAAACGGTCTTGTCTACTCAGAGATGGAGACCATGTCGGACATCTGTCATGATGTGCTTAGCAAAGTAAAGGTGGTGCCGGATGAAACCTAAGACCATCGCAGAAATCAAAGCAAACTTGGAAACGGCCGCCTATGTGGATCGGTTGTTGCCGCCTGTCCGTTCTTCCAGATATCGGTGTTTGATGCCCGAGATTATATACACGCCGCAAGAAATGGCCCTGATGGACCGCCGACCGGTTCGGCCTCGTCCAACTCAGGCACAGGTCAGTTTATGGGAGACTGTCACTTTAGAATGGATACCACTTTTAGAGATTGATGAACGCCGCCTTGTTTGGAAACGGGCCAACCGAATTCCTTGGAAAATTTTATGCCGAGAATTTGGCCTTTGCAGAACAAGGTTAATGCTCAAGTATGATAAAGCCATTGTAAAGATTGAGTTTTACCTAAAAGGAAAGGAAAAATGCAGAGTGCAAAAAATGAGTGGACACTTTCAAAAGAAATCGCTATAAATAAGGGTATAATCGGGATGGTTCTACGTAATCGTCCCGTTTATACATTTTTACATATAGCATCCGGCTCGGCAGTTCATCTGTCGGGCCTTTTTTTATAAGCAAAAAGGAGAAAAGATGAAAAAAACAGCAGAGTTCGTTTCGCTCGGACATCCGGACAAAACGGCCGACTATATTTCCAGTTATATCCTTGACCGCATGATCGCCCAAGACCCGGACGTCAAATATGCCGTTGAGGTTATGGTCAAAGACAACACCGTCGTTTTAGGAGGCGAAATCAAAGGAAAAGTTGTCCTGTCAGATGTCAAAGAGTTCGTTAAAAATGCCCTGAGAGATATCGGTTATGATGAAAAATATGCCGAAATGTGGGGACAAAATGCCATAGATGTTCGAAAAATCGAAGTCATCAACCTCATCGGTCAGCAGTCAGCAGACATCAACCAAGGCGTAGTAGCCAATGGTTGGGGCGACCAAGGTGTATTTGTCGGTTACGCCTGTAAAGGTGAAGGCCTGATAAACCGAGAGCTTTATCTCGCTCGTACCCTTAACAATGCCCTTTATATTAAGGCTCGTCAAAGCAAAAACCTTGGCATTGACATTAAAACACAGATAACCTTAAACGACTACGGCCGAATTGAAACGGCTGTCGTTGCCATTCCGATGAAAGAACCGGAAGATTTAACAGATTTTATCATTGAAACACTCGGAGAAAAGCCTGACAACATCATAGTTAACGGCACCGGAAGTTTCAAATTGCATTCCTCCATCGCAGACTGCGGCATTACCGGTCGCAAATTGGCCTGCGATTTTTACTCTACTGCCTGTCCGATCGGTGGTGGCTCGCCTTGGACTAAAGACGGCAGCAAGGCAGATGTAACACTGAACATCTATGCTCGCCGTTTAGCTCTTCGTTATTTGGAAGATAACGACGAGTGCTTTGTCTATCTCTCCTCCTGTATTGGCCGAGCCGAACTGCCAAGTGCAGTTGTGAAGACCATCAAGTCAGGTGTCGAGACAAATACCGCCATCTCGGTGGCCAAAACCCCGATTGAACTGGCTGAAGAATTGGACTTAACAAAGCCAGTTTTCGCCCGTTTATGCCGAAATGGTTTGGTATAATCCCCCGAATTTGCCGGAACATATCATACTAACGACATATAATCCCAACTTTTGGGCAGAATTGCCGGATATTATCATACTATGCGAACATATAACATTATATGTCGGTGTTGCCTCACATATAAGACATATATATGGGCTATTCTGACGGAATATCGCCCTATATTGCACATATATCGGACATATATTCGCATAGATTTGCATATATGTTCGCTATGATAAACCATAGCCCGACCGTCCCGTCACAATAGGCAGATAGTATCATACTATCAAGACGGTATCGAGGTTTTGAGCCGGATTTGACGGATAGTATCATACTGTCAACATACTCTCTCGGGTTTTGGCCCGTTTGGGTGGTTAGTATCATACTAACGAGATACTATCTTGGACAGCTCCGGGGCAACGGGTCCTTCCTGGGCTCTGTTCGTATGCGGGGACGCAAGCCGCCCGATTTTTCTAGCGAAACACCTTTTTCTTTACTGGTCACCCATACTCGGAAACCATTGTATTTACTGGGGTTTGAGGGTGTCTTGTTTTTTCTGGCTGGTCATTTCAAAATCTGGCTGGTCACTTTGTATTTTTTATGGAGAATTACATGGAATTTAATGAAAAATATCCGACCGAAAAGCTCATCCCATATGCCCGAAACTCTCGGACACATAACGATGAACAAATCGCCCAAATTGTGGCAAGCATTAAGGAGTTCGGTTTCACAAACCCAATCCTGATTGGAGATGATGATGTTATAATCGCCGGTCATGGTCGCCTTATGGCCGCACAACGTCTTGGTATGACAGAGGTTCCGGTCATCAGGTTGCCTCACTTAACCGAAACTCAACGCCGGGCCTTGGTCATTGCCGACAACAAGATTGCTCTAAATGCCGGATGGGATGAAGAGATGCTCCACCTTGAAATGGAAGAACTCTCAGAACTGGACTTTGATTTGAACCTGCTTGGGTTTAATCCGGACGAACTAAACGAAATTCAACTGTTCGGTGAGGAAAAGTCGTCCGGTAACACCGATGATGACGAAGTTCCGGAAGCACCCGAGGAAGCTGTCACAAAGCGTGGCGATATTTGGCAACTGGGCAGACACCGTCTGATTTGTGGGGATACCACTATGATTGATGACGTTAAAAAGCTAATGCAGGACGAAGTCGCCGATATGATTTTCACAGACCCACCTTATAACGTGAACTATGGCTCCACCATGAAAGACAGCATTCGCTATCATGCCGGTTCACTCGGTGGCCGAAAGATTATGAACGATAACCTTGGCGAAGGTTTTGCTCAGTTTCTGACGGATAGCTTATCCAATATGATGATGTATTGTAAAGGTGCCGCCTATGTGTGCATGAGTTCATCTGAACTGCATACCCTTTATAACTCGTTCATCAATGCCGGTGGCAAGTGGTCGACCTTCATCATTTGGAAAAAGAACACCTTTACCCTTGGCCGAGCCGACTATCAGCGACAATATGAGCCTATTCTTTACGGTTGGAACGCCGAACAAAAGCATCATTGGTGTGGTGACCGGGATCAGGCAGACGTTTGGGAATACAATAAACCGGTCAAAAACGACTTACACCCAACAATGAAGCCGGTTGAACTGGTGGAAAGAGCCATAAATAACAGCTCTAAAATCGGGAATATCGTTTTAGATGGTTTCGGAGGCTCCGGCTCGACGCTGATTGCGTGCGAAAAAACGGGTCGTTCTGCCCGATTAATTGAGCTAGATCCGAAGTTTTGCGACGTCATTATCAGGCGTTGGGAGGAATATACCGGCAACAAAGCCCAACTTATTGAAAATAAAGCAGAAATAACCGAAAATGATGCAGAATTAACTGGATAAATTTCGAATTCCAAGCAACAATGTAATTGTAAGGAAAGGCAGAGAAAGCCTAGAAAAACAATAACAAAAGGAGCTTAAAATGAAAACAGTTAAAACCTACTTAGTACGCAAACCGAGTGACTTAGAAGAAGTCATGGAGTTAACCAAAAGATACGGCAACGAAGCAATCGAAGTTAAGGTCGCCGAAACCATCCGCTTAGACGAAGAAACCTACAAAGCCATCTGTGAAAACCCAATGGCCGATTACGGGTTTTTAACCGGCAAAGGCGGCTACGATGACGACGGGATGCGACAGGTCATCGCCTTAACCTGCAAGGGCCACAAAACGCTTTACGCCGACCCGTCAGGCTCCACTTACTGCCGCTACTTAGGGATTAAACAATAAGGAGGTTACCATGTTTTACAATAAAGAAAACTTAAACAACGCCTTTAAAGAGTTACGCAAACTGGGGTATTTCGCACGACAGAACTTCAAATGCTGCCAAAGTTGTGCTTGGGCGGCCGTTCCAATGGATAAAGCCAAGGTGGTTTTTTACCACGCACAGGATAATGAATCTTTAATGAAATACGGCGAATGTTATTTAGCATGGTCCGGTGATGTAGATGAAATCGCCACAGTCCTTGAAAAGCATGGCGTTTTGCTGAAAAAACCGGAAAGTGAAGCCACAAGGTTTGAAATAACGATAAAATGATAAAAATTATTGAAAAACAAGCACTTATTTTCAAAATAAATGCAGAATTAACTGGATATAATTCGAATTCCAAGCAATACTATAAGTGTAAGCAAAGGCAAGGATAGCCTAGCAAAACTTAAGATGGAAAGGAATGAACGATGACAACATTACAAACACAAAATAAAGAATGGGGATTTTGGGGAACAGCCAAAGGCTACACCGGTAAAGACAATATGGCAGAGATATGGGATGCCGCCTTTAAGATTATCCAAACCAAAGCCGGTTTTACCCCTCAAGAGACTTTGGGCTTAATGGACAGCCGATGGGGTCGCCATACCGCAGACGAGTTCGCCGAAGAAATCAGTTGCGACTTAGAAACATTTATCAAGGCCTTTAAGAGAAAAATGACGAAAGACCGCCTGCATAGGGATTTCAATTACTATGTCGATGCGGATGCCTACAAACCTACCAAGGCCACACGCAGGTATGAGAATTTTGCAAAGGATTTAGCCAAGTTAACAAAAACCTACGGTATCGTTATCAAGTCCATCGGTGGGGTTAGCCTTAGCTCACAAGAAGATTTGAAAAACTTCAAAGGATACACTGCCGATTTAGAAAGTGGCGATTTAGAACCAGTTTGGAAGGAGAACTAAAATGAAAAAGAAAGCATTATCGGAACAGTATTTGGCAAAAATTAAAACCGCCGCACAACTTCTTGATAAAGAAAGAGCGTTTGTGGATACAGCGGTTTTCAAAATTAACGGAGATTACTACGGTTACCAACCATTCGAGCAAAAATACAAAAAGAAATATACGGCAGTTGCTGAAGACAGGCTAGAAAAAATACGAGAAAGAATTATTGAATTTGAAGAGAAACTAAAAGCAGACGACATCAATTTAATGGTCTGCTTTATTTCTATGGAAGAAGGCGGTGCTATCATTAATATCGGCCAAGAAGGTTTCAAAGAAAGAGAACTTATTATGCAAGAACTTAAAGAACTGGAGGAGAAACATGCCCAAATATCCTGATATCACAGTCGAGTTAATCGGTCAAAACGGAAACGCATTCAGCATTTTAGGAATTTGCCTGCGTGCTATGAGACAAGCCGGTTTATCTAAGGAAGAACGAGATAAGTTTTATGCTGAAGCGACTTCCGGGAATTACGACCACCTGCTGATGACCTGTATGGAATGGTTTGAAGTCGAATAATGTCAAATTGTGGCATTGAAGTAACAAAAAACTTAATTTTTGTTGCTTTTTATTTTGGCATTTCATAGAATACTAAAAGTTTTATATCAAAAGTGAGGATTTTCATGAAGGCAGAAGACGGAAACGTACTAAAAATTTTCAATGGCGATACCCAATTTATTGTCCCATTATATCAACGTATGTATAGTTGGAAAGAAGAACAATGTAGTAAATTGTGGGAAGATATTGTTTTCCTAGAAAAGCATAATAAAAAAGGCCATTTTATTGGTTCTATTGTTTGTGTTATTGAAAGTGCATCTATCTCTGGTACATCTAAATTCATGGTTATTGATGGTCAACAGCGTTTAACCACATTAACGATTTTACTGACTGCACTTCGTGATTATTTAACCTCACAGGGAATTAAAAGCAGTATCACAAGAAAATTCTTAAAAAATGATACAGAAAACGAAAACGATAAATATAAGCTTGCTTTAACATACAATGATAAAGACGTTCTTATAAAATTAATAGAAAATGTTCCAATCGATGATGTTAAAAACTCTCGTGTATTAGATGCCTATAACTTTTTCTCAAGACAAATTAGTTCTTCTGATTTAACACAAGAACAAATAGAAAATGCAATTGCGAAACTGCAAATTGTTAATATTATTCTCGACCCGTCTTCAGACAATCCTCAGTCTATTTTTGAGAGCTTAAACTCAACAGGACTTGATTTATCTCAATCAGATTTAATCCGAAATTACATTTTAATGGGATTAAGCAACCAAGAACAAACAGATTTATATAACAAAAAGTGGATGCCTACTGAAAAATTATTTAATTACGAAAAACAATCGGAACTAATGGATCGTTTTTTCAGAGACTACATCACTATGAAAATTTCAAGAATTCCCAAAGAAGGTAATGTTTACGAAGAATTTAAGAAATATCATCAAAGTCTGAATATAACAAATATGGAGCACTGTGACGATATCTATAATTACGCTAAATGCTATACAAACATTATTTTTTCTGAAACAAATGATAATGAATTAAATGAAATTTTTGCAGACATAAGACTTTTACGAATGGAAGTTGCATATCCATTCCTTATGTATGTCTACAATGATTACAACAATGATAAGATAACAAGAGAAGATTTTATAAAAATATTACGTTTTACAGAAAGCTATGTGTTTAGACGAGCAATTTGTGAAATTCCTACAAACTCATTAAATAAAACGTTTGCAGTAATGAGGAATAAAATTAATGCAAATGATTACGTAAATTCGATATGTGCAAATTACATTTTGCTTGATTCTTATAAAGAGTTTCCCAAAAATGAGGAATTTTCTCAACGCTTTGTAGAAAAAGATATTTATCACATGCGTATCCGTCAATACATACTTGGCAAACTTGAAAGATACGACAACAAGGAAAAACTTGATCTTGGATCATTTACAATAGAACACGTAATGCCTGAAAATGAAAATTTACGTAATGGGTGGAAGGAAGCTCTTGGTAAAGATTGGCAAGCAATTCATACACAATATCTCCACACCATAGGAAATTTAACACTAACTGCCTATAATTCAGAAATGAGTGATAGATCGTTTAATGATAAATTGACTATGAAGGGCGGATTTTCTGATACTGGTTTGCGTTTAAATTCTTACATTCGCAATCAAACTGAATGGAATGCTGACAAAATTAAAGAAAGAGCAGAAATTCTATCTAAAAATGCTATTCAAATTTGGAAATTCCCTTCTGTATCAGAAGAAGTACTACAGCAATATAAAGAAAAACCATTAAAAAAAAGAAGTGAATACACTTTTGATATTTATTCCGACAGTTTTTCAGAAGAAACATTAAGTTTATATAATGAGCTTGATAAAAAAATAATGAACTTAGATTCCTCGGTCAAAAGAGAATATACAAAGTTATATATTGCATATAAAGCTGATACAAATTTTGTTGATATCGTTCCTCAAAAAAATGCTTTATTCATAAATGTCAATATTGATTTTGATAAAATACATGACCCCGAAGGAATGTGCGTTGATTATAAAGGCAAAGGACGATGGGGAACAGGAGAAGTCGGAATACATATTGATGATGTAACTAAAATTGATTATGTTATATCAATCATATCGCAAGCGTTAAATGAACAATTAGATGGTTAAAAACAAAGGTGCGGCAGTTAACCGCACCTTTTTTGTTACTGGATTGTTTCGGGAGTTTCATCAACCTCGGGTGCGATAGCGATCAGTCGGTATCTGCGAACCCCGTCTTTCTTTTCAGACGTAAGTGTGGCTCCGACTTGCTTACTTGCCAAGACTGACATGGCCCCTCGGACGGAGTTTTCTTTCCAACCGAGTTTATCGGCTAGTTCCTTTATGGTAACGCCTTCTTCCTTTGTCAGCATGACGGCCATCATTGCCGTTTTGAATTGCTTGGAAGTGTTTTTAATGTCCATATCCGGTGATGTTATGTCGTTGAGGGTTTGGGTCAGTTTATTGCCCAAGTCTTCAAAGGTTATAACTTCTGTTGATTTGGTTTTGTTTTTTTGTGTTGTCATCTTATAAGTCCTTTCATTGATTAGGTTTAACACAACACAATGAATGCTTGGATTTACAATTATATCCAGTTAATTGTTGCATAAAAGGGAAAATAAATGGGACAAAAGGTTTCACTTCGGGAATATGCCCGAATGCGTGGGGTTCGACTTAATGCAGTTCAGACAGCCGTTAACTCCGGTCGCATACATAAAACGCCTGATGGGAAAATTGATGTGGAGGAAGCCAATAAGGAATGGTTCATGAACACTGACCCAGCCAAAAGCAGAAAAGCTGATCCATTATTTGAAACATCTGACGGCGGTGGCATGCCCAAAAACGGGATGTCAAACTTTCAACAAGCAAAAACGGCAGACATTTATTATCGAGCTATGCTTGCCAAGGCAAAGCTCAAAATGATTACAGGAGAAACAATTGACCGCAAAAAGGCAGGATTACACGCATTCAACCTAGGCAGATCATTAAGAGATTTGTTCGTTTCGTTTCCAACAAGGTACGGAGCTCTCATTGCGGCGGCATTGGAAACAGACGAACACAAAACGGTGGTGGTGTTAGATGAATATATCCGAAAACTCTTATCAGAAAGCAAGGACGTTATCGACCGAGAACTTTGATGCGGCAGATTATATTGAAGGCGAGTTTTTTCGTGGTGTTGAACCGGATTCATATATGTCGGTGTCAGACTGGGCCGATGAATATCGTGTCCTGTCCAGTAAATCGGCATCCGAACCCGGACGTTGGCGAACATCAAGAACGCCTTATTTAAGAGAGATTATGGACTGTTTATCGCCCAAGAGCCCGATACAGAAAGTTGTCTTTATGAAAGGAGCCCAAATCGGCGGAACCGAATGCGGCAATAACTGGATCGGATATATCATGCACAAGGCTCCCGGTCCAATAATGGCGGTGTCGCCAACTGTGGAAATGGCCAAGCGTAACTCTCGTCAACGTATTGACCCGTTGATCGAGGACTGTCCGGCGTTAAAAAATCTGGTCAGTTCACCTCGCTCTCGGGATAAAGGCAACACAATGCTGTCAAAAGACTTTCAAGGCGGCGTACTTGTGATGACCGGTGCAAACTCGGCCGTTGGACTTCGTTCCATGCCGGCTCGTTACCTGTTTATGGACGAAGTGGACGGCTACCCTCAGGACATTGACGGCGAAGGTGATCCAATTCTTTTGGCCGAGCGAAGAACCGCAACTTTTAACAAACGCAAAAAGATATTCTTGGTATCAACCCCAACCATCAAGGGTTTATCAAATATAGAGCGTGAGTTTGAAAACTCCGATAAACGATACTATGTCGTGCCTTGCCCTTATTGTGGCGGATTTCAAAAGTTGGAATGGTCACAGATACGAGCTGAAGGCGATAATGTTTATTATGAGTGCGAACATTGTAATAAACTCATCGGCGAGCATTATAAAACGCAGATGCTGGCAAATGGCCATTGGCAGGCAACTGCCCAAAGCGATGGTATAACGGCAGGATTTCACTTGTCATCGCTTTACTCTCCGGTTGGGTGGTTGTCGTGGAAAGAATGTGTGGACATCTACGAAAAGACCAAGAAAAACCCGAGTTTAATACAAGGTTTTCAAAACACCATCTTGGGTGAAACCTTTGAACAAGAAAGTGATGCACCTGAATGGCAACGCCTGTATGAAACAAGGGAAACATACCCGATTGGAACGGTTCCAAGCGGTGGCCTATTCCTGACCGCCGGTGTGGATATTCAAAAAGACCGTATCGAATGCGAGGTTGTGGCTTGGGGACGACAAAAGCAAAGTTGGTCGGTGGAGTATTTTGTTCTTGACGGCGATACGGCAAAACCTGACGTATGGCGGCAATTACAAAATGTGCTTCATAAGGACTACCCACACGAAAGCGGTATCACGATGCCCATTCGGGTGATGTGCGTTGACTCCGGTTATGCAACCCAAGACGTTTATAACTTCGTCAAAAACTTTAACCAAGCTGTTTGGGGTGGTTCCGGTGCAAGAGCCAGTCAGCCTCATACAGTTGTGGCGATTAAAGGTCAAAGCCGAGACACCGCAATGCTCTTGTCAACCTCTAAGGCCGACACGAAAAAGAAAGGCCTGAAGGTTTGGAACGTATCGGGTCCGGTTGTTAAGACCGAACTTTACCGGTGGTTGAAGATGGAACGCATTGGTGAAAATGCAACGGATTTCGGACGATGCCATTTCCCCCAATACTCGGAGGAATACTTCAAACAGCTGACCGCTGAACGTCAGGTCGTGAAAATCAGCAATGGCTATCCAAAACCCATATGGGAAAAGGATCCGGCAAGACGAAACGAAGCGTTGGACTGCCGAGTTTATGCTCGTGCCGGAGCTGCAATTTATGGCCTAGACCGATTAAGTGAAAAGGCATGGCAAGAGTTAGAAGCCGTTATTCCGGCCAAAAGCTCGGCTGTTCCGGTTCAAAAGAAAAAACGATTTATTCAAATGCAACCAACAAAGGTGGATAATCCATGGTTATAGATAAAGAATTACTCAAAACACGATTGGCTGAGGCAGAAGAAGCCTACCATAAACTGCTCATCGGAGCCAAGGAAGTTTCGGTCAATGTCGGCAATTTCGGTTCGGTGACCTACAACCAAACCTCACGAGCGGCTTTGGAAAGTTATATCTCAAGTCTAAAATCTCAAATTGCGGTGGCCGAAGGTAAAACGACAACCTCTCGCAGACGTATGATAAAGGTGGCATTCTAATGACAGACACATCACATAAATCAGCCTCGCACTCTTTAAGAGAGATTGCTTCTTGGCTCCCCGGACGTGGGTCGGCGGACAGCGACCTATTACCGGAATTAAATACAATTGTTGCCCGTTCAAGGGATTTGGCCCGTAACCATGGTGTGGCTTCGGGTGCCATGCAAACCTTATCCGATAACATTGTCGGTACAGGGTTTCGTTTGTCGGTCAAGCCGGATTATAAAGCATTAGGTAAAACCAAAGAATGGGAAGAAGAATGGCAAGCAAAGGTGGAAGGTCTTTGGCGTTCATGGGCTGAAACATTTAACTGCGATGCCGCCAAGAAGTTAAACTTTCATGGCCTAACGACACAAGTTTTCAAGTCCTGCCTTATCAATGGCGAGGCTTTGGCTTTGCCGTTATGGTTGAAAGACAGACCTTTTTCAACGGCCATACAGTTGGTAGAGCCTGACAGATTATCAAACCCCAACAATGTCAGCGATACCAAAACACTCCGAGGTGGTATTGAAATTGATAAGTATGGAGCCCCCATTGCCTATCACATTCAAAAAGACCATCCGGGCGATTATTGGACAGGAACTGCGTCTTGGGAGCGTATTTCGGCTTTTACTCCTTTTGGCCGAAGACGAGTTCTACACGTTCACGATATCAGCCGAATTGGTCAAAATCGTGGAAAGCCTGTCCTAAGTGCCATTATGCCGATGTTCAAAATGCTCGATCATTATGAGCGGTCAGAACTGCAGGCCGCCATTGTGAATGCAATGATTGCCGCATTTATTGAAACGCCGATGGATAATGAAGGCTTAAACGAACTGTTCGGTGGTTCAAGCGATGAATACTTGAATGCCAAAAAAGATTGGCAGGTCAAGTTAGAGGGTGGTTCGATTATTCCGATATTCCCCGGAGATAAGGTCGCCCCATTTACCCCGTCTCGCCCGAACTCGGCATATGGTGCTTTCGTTGAAAACTTGCTCCGACACATCGGAACCGGATTAAACATTCCGTATGAGTTGCTGTTAAAAGACTTCTCAAAGACCAATTACTCATCCGCCCGTTCTGCCTTGTTAGAAGCTTGGCGATATTTCAACGGTCGCCGTCAATGGCTGTCCGATTACTGGGCAACACCGGTTTATGAACTATGGCTAGAAGAAGTCGTTAATAAAGGATTAGTTGATGCTCCTGACTTTTATGAGAACCGCTATGCATACACAAGATGTAAGTGGATCGGTCCGGGTCGTGGTTGGGTTGATCCGGTTAAGGAAGCCCAAGCCTGCCAAATCCGAATGGAGATAGGACTTTCAACCTTAGAGGCTGAATGTGCCGGTCAAGGCTTAGACTGGGAAGAAGTTTTAGAGCAAAGAGCAAGAGAAAAAGCCAAACTTGCCGAATTAGGTTTAACATTAGGAGAAAACCATGAAACTATTAAACAAGACAGTTTGGGCAATAACGCCCGAGATGTTGCAGACGATGATGACGATAGCGAGGCAGAACAACAAAAGCCCTGAAGCAGTCGCCAGTCAATTAGGTAAAGAGATGAAAAACACAAACGCCGTTTCAATAAGAGACGGCGTTGCTGTTATCAGGGTAACCGGGCCATTATTCAGGTATGCGAACCTTTTCACTCGCATTTGCGGTGCCACCTCTTATGAGCTTTTTGCTCAAGATTTTAATAAAGCACTCAAAGACCCAACTGTTCAGGCTATTTTGCTTGATGTTGACAGTCCGGGTGGCGAAGTGAACGGCTGTTCGGAAGTTGCCGATATGATTTATAAGGCTCGTGGCACAAAGCCAATTATTGCTTATGCATCCGGTTATTGTTGCTCTGGTGCTTACTGGATCGCCTCAGCCTGTGACAAGATTTATGCAACCGATACGGCGGTCATCGGCTCAATCGGTGTCGTTTCCATTTTTGAAAAGGACGATGAAAATAAAACCATAGAGATTGTTTCATCGCAAAGTCCAAATAAACGTCCGAACGTGGAAACCGAAGAAGGTAAAGCCAAAATTCAAGAACACGTTGATGCGTTGGCTGATGTTTTTATCAATAAAGTTGCACTTAACAGAGATATCTCCCCGAAGGAAGTTATTGAAAACTTCGGTGGTGGAGATGTGTTTGTTGGGCAAAAAGCCGTCAGTATCGGTCTGGCGGACGGCTTGTCCTCATTTGAGGAATTGGTGTCAGACCTTAACCCAATGGAGAAATCATTCATGAATGAACAAAAACCCACCTTTTCGGCCGAGGATATTAAGATGGCCGAGCGTGAACGCATGAGCCAAGTGTTTGCTTCCGAGCTTGTAAAAGGCAAAGAAGAAACGGCTCAGATGTTACTCGCAAAAACAGATATGTCAGCTTCTGACATTTTGGCGGTGTTAGGAACCATTCCGACAGCCCAAAAATCAACTGACTTTGAAAAAGCCATGGCAAGCGTGCCAAATCCGAACATTTCGCCTTCTGTTGAAGAACAGGAAGAAACACCGGATATGGTCGCTGCTCGTATTGCATCATATACTATGGAGGGCAAATAATGACTGTACAAGGATTTAAGGATTTAGGAACTTCAACGGCCGATAACTTACTCGCAGGCGAATTTCCAAGGGTTGGCATCTTAGCAACCATTACAGGTGGTTCCTATGAAAAAGGCACAATCTTAAGCAAATCAGACGGTAAATACACCATCTGCTCTGATAACCCTGAGGCTGTTTTAGCTGAAACTGTTGATGCATCAAGTGAAGATAAACAAGCTGTTATTTATTTAACCGGCGAATTTAACGCATCAGCTTTGAAAGCCTCTGTTGATGTGGCAACTCTGACAGATAAGCTCAGAGATAAAAGCATTTTTGTAAAAACTAACCAAGGAGCTTAACCATGGATATTTTTTCTACTCATGTTTTATCGAAGGTCGTTGAAAACTTACCAACCCCTTCATCTTTCTTATTGGATACATTCTTCCCGAATGTCCAAACCTCTGAAAAAGAGGAAATCTACTTTGATGTGACAGACAGTAAACCTCGCATCACGCCGTTTGTGTCTCCTTTGCTTCCTGGTAAAGTGGTCGACAATAAAGGTTACACAACCAAATCATTCAAACCGGCCTATGTTAAAGACAAACGCCGTTTTGATGCAAACATTCCATTCAAGCGTTTGGCCGGCGAAGTTATCGGTGGCAACTTATCAAATGCTCAACGTTATGAAAGAGCTTTGGCCACAACTTTACAGGACCAGTTGGAAAACCTCACTCGTCGTGAAGAAGTCATGGCCGCTGAAATCTTAAGAACCGGACAAACTATTGTTTCGGGCGATGGTTATCCGTCCACGACAGTTTCATTTGGGCGTGATGCCAGTTTGACTAAGGCCTTGGTTGGTTCCAACACATGGGCCACATCTGGTGTTAAACCTCTTGATAACCTTGAGGACTGGGCATCTGAAATTCAAAACAAGGCCGGTGTGGTTGCAAAAACAGTGGTTATGGATCCTGATGCTTGGAAAATCTTCCGTTCAAATTCAACGGTTGAAAAGTATTTGGATTACCGCAGAGGCACCAACAACACCTTAAATGCTGACCCGATTACTCGTGGTAAAGACAGCAAGGCTCGTTATGTTGGGACTATCGGTGACTTTGATATCTATGTTTATAATGACAGTTATATCAATGATGCCGGTCAAACCACAAACTTATTGCCTTCAAAAACTGTCATCCTCGGTTCTCGTGATGGCTTAGACGGAACACGTTGCTATGGTGCAATCCACGACGAAAAAGCAAACTGGACAGCTACTCGTTACTTTACCAAGTCTTGGTTGGAAGAAGATCCTTCCGTTCGTTGGTTATTGTTGCAGTCAGCACCATTAGTCGTTCCATACCGTCCGAATGCGGTATTGTGTGCAACCATTGGCTAGGAGGTTTTCATGGCAGTAAAAGTAAAGGCGTTAATTACGCTTGTGGTTGGAAAAGCTCAGGAGTTCGCTCCTGGGCAAGAGTGTGAAGTTTCTGATGAGGAAGCAAAACGTTTGATCTCTTTGGGGTTTGCCGAAAGAGTTAAAAAGGCTCCGGCACCTCAAACGCTACCCCAAAAACCTCAAGTAAAACCTGAAGAAAAGCAAGGAGCAAACAATGACAATAAACCCGATGATAAACAAAGCGGTGGACAGTCTGTTCCTGAGACTGGGGCAACCGGCGGAGTATAACGGTAAGACCGTTCCGATCTTAGTCTTTGCACCTGATGAAATGGGAGAAGTTGGTTTTGCGAATACCATTTCTCCCACAACTTTAATCAGAGTAAGGGTTTCTGATGCACCTGATTTGGCTGTTGGCGACACATTTGAATGTGGCGGTGCGACATATCGGGTTATGTCCGACCCAAGACGAGAACAACACCGACTTGTGTGGCGTGCGGAGGTATCATGCGACTAAAAGCGGCATTAGAGGGAAACTTGGAAGAATATATGGAAGAGCATTATCGGTCGGGAGCTGAAGCTGTCACAAACGGTATCAGGCAAGCGACCGATGGGCTAAAAACCACGATGAGAAATCAAATCAAATCCGCCGGTTTAGGTAATCGGTTGGCCAATACTTGGCGTGGTGATACCTATCCTAAATCTAAGAAAAGTATCTCTGCCGCAGGTGTCGTTTATACCAAAGCACCTAAAATTATGGAAGGCTTTGAATTTGCAAGTGTCATTCGCTCGCCCAATGGCTTTTGGCTTGCCGTCCCAACAACGGCAATTAAGAAAAGAGCCTATGGAAAGCGGATGACACCGGCACTTTATGAGAGGTCTAAAGGTGTCCGACTTCGGTTCGTTTATCGTTCACGAGATGCTTCGTTCTTGGTCCATGAACAACGGAAAAAGACGATCATCGCCTTTATTCTTGTCCCTCAGGTCAAGATGCCCAAAATCATCAACTTTGAAACAGAAAGCAAAAAGTGGCAGGAAAAACTCCCGTCACTCATCGTTCAGAATTGGAGTGAAGATGACTAAACGAGAAATGATACTAAATGCCTTATTTGCAAGGCTTAAAACACTAGATGTTGTGGTTAAAAGGAACGAAATCGCTCCGCAAAAAATACCGGCATCAGGTCTTGTAATTATGCGAGACGGCAAGCAAGGTGTTCCGGAAATACTTCTGTCTCCGCCAATTTGTTTGTTTAATCACGAGGCCGAAGTCGAGGTCATTGTCCAAGCGGTTAAATCCGAAGACAGAGATAAGCTCTTGGATGAACTCCTCGAAAAAATTGGTGAGTTGCTCTCATCAGATGTAAACCTGACCGGTTTGACGGACTTTGTTTATCCTAAACCGCCTGAAATTATTGAGGAGTATATCGAAGGTGCTCCGTTGATCAAGGCGGCCATTATCCCTGTGGTTTTACAGTATTCAACAACAAATGCATTAAAATGAAAGGAATTCCAAAATGGCAAGAGCTTATGGATGGAACTCAAAACTATTAATTGCTGAAGAAAGTACCTACGGCACGCTTTCTGACGGTAAATATACACAAGTGCCGTTTGCATCAAGCACCATAGATAGTGAACAAGGCTTGATTTCATCAAACGTGCTGGGTTTGGGCCGAGACCCGACAACACCGTTCCAAGATGTGATTAATGTCGGTGGCGAACTGGCTGTGCCGGTAGATTTAAGAAACATCGGTATTTGGCTCAAGGCTATCTTTGGGACACCGACAACTGCCGAAGATGGTAGTGCATTTACGCATACGTATGAAAGCGGTAAAGTTTCTCTGCCCAGTTATACGTTAGAAGTTGGCTTGCCCGAAGTTCCGGAGTTTATCCGTTTCTTGGGTGTCAAGGCTGACAGCATCGCCTTTAACTTCGCCCGATCCGGTGAAGCCCAAGTAACGGTGTCCTTATTGGCTCAAGGTGAAACAGCCTCAAACACAACTATTGCGGCAAGTCCCGATGTGCTTTCTTATACCCGTTTTTCTCAATTCCAAGGCTTCATCAAGTCTGAAGGTAAAGCATTGGCCAATATTACATCGGCAAGTGTCACTTACTCAAACAACCTTGAAAAGATTGAAACAATCCGAAATGACGGAAAAGTAGAAGCCATTGACTTGGGCGTTGCCTCTTTGTCCGGTTCGATTTCGGTCAGGTATGGTGACAACGCTTTGATGGATAAGGCTCGTGCCGGTACTCCGGTTGATTTAGAACTGGGATATCAAATATCCGACACTCAAAAACTGGTTATTACCTGTCATGAGGTTTATCTGCCTAAACCAAAACGCTCCGTTAATGGTCCAGGTGGTGTTGAATGTTCCTATGATTTCCAAGGAGCTAAAGACCCTACACTTGGCAAAATGATTACTGTTTCACTCGTTAATGATGTGGAGGCATACTAATGTTAAAACTTAAAATTCAAAAAGAACCTTACTGGTTAGAGCTTGGATCCGGTGTAAAAGTTAAAGTAAAACCTTGTACTTCGGCTGTGTTTTATGAAGCAAAAGCCTTCATGAACAACCGAGTATCTGAAACGGCCAAACTTTATAAAAGCAATAAAGAAAACGGTATCCAAGATCCGTCAATTCCGAATTTGGAAGATGTTTCAAAACGTGAAGCCTTCGCCGATCAGAACCTAATCCTCGGTTTAGCGTTGGCCGGCATCATAGAATGGGACGGTGTTTTGGAAGCAGAAAGTGATGAAAAAGCACCGCTTACACCTGAAAAGATTGAAGAGTTATTTTCAAACTTTTGGGTGGTGGCAGAAAACTTCCGTCAACAATACTGTGGCATTCAAGAGATTTTAGAGGCCGAAAAAAACGCCTTTACGTCCGCTCAAAATGGCACTTCGGAGACGGACGAACCTACTGCCAAGGATGTGGCGAAAAAACAAACTGCCCAATCCACAAGTGCCGATACATCGAAACAAGCTTAAAAACAGCGGAAGGTTATCAGGCTTGGGAGGTTTTGCTTAAACTTCCTGAGCCGGATTTGAAAACAGCCTTTGAAATTGCTCAAAACCTTGGATTTGATATGGCAATAATGACAGAACTCTTACCCACAGCCATACATGGCATGAAAGAAGGAATACATGGGAGCAGCAAAGAAACTATCCATCAGACTTGAGGCAGTTGGCGGTGATAAAGTCCGTCAGGAGTTTAAGTCCATTGGGACGGACGGCACAAAGGCTTTTCGTCAGATTACAAATGTCATCACACCGGCCAATGACAACCTGAAAGTCATAAATGAAACGGCCAAAACCTTTAATGGCGTACTAAAACAAGCGGCAGGTCTTGCCGGAGCCTACCTCGGTTTACGTGGTTTAACCTCAACATTTAAGTCAATTGTCGGAGTTAATGCCGAATTTGAAAGGTTATCCGGATCATTAAAAACTGTGACCGGATCTGCAAAAGCGGCAAAGGAAGCATTTTCTTTAATTGAAGACTTTGCCACATCAACCCCGTATCAACTTGATGAAATCGTTGATAGCTTTATCCGATTAAAGGCGATGGGCTTGGAACCCTCAATGGAAGCCTTAACCTCTTATGGTAATACGGCATCAGCCTTTGGTAAGAACATCTTGGAGTTTGTTTCTGCAGTAACTTCTGCAACCGTTGGCGAGTTTGAAAGACTGAAAACCTTTGGTATCAAAGCCAAAGTTGAAGGTGAAACGGTTAAGTTCATCTTCCAAGGCGTTACAACAGAAGTGGCTAAAAATGCGACCGAAATCGAACGATATTTGCGATCTATCGGAAACATTAACTTCGGTGGAGCTATGGCTGAACAGATGAACACCATGGGCGGAACGATGTCAAACATTGAAGATGCCATGGCAAAAGTTGCCCGAACCATTGGTGAAAGCGGACTAAATGATGCCATTAAAGGTGTGTTGGAACAATTTAACACGCTTGTATCCGGTTCAAACAGTACCGCAAAATCTATCGGTGGAGCTTTGGCAACGGCTGTAAATGTGGCAGGCAAAGCCTTTTTTGCCTTGGCAAATAATATCGAACCGATTATCACGCTCTTAACTGTTCGTTTGGGTTCTGCCGCTATTATCAAAACTTGGACACTTCTTAAAGGTTCAGTTTTATCCTTAAATGCCGCACTTTTAGGAACTGGGACAGCTGGAGCAACGGCGACACTCGGTCTTCGTATGATGTGGCAGGTTTCTAAACTGGCCGCCGTTCAGATGTATGCAACAACTGTAGCGGCCAATGTTTTGAAAGGTGCATTGGCTCTTCTTGGTGGTCCTGCCGGCCTTGTTTTAGCACTGGCTTATGGTCTTTATAAGCTCGTGGATAGTCATGATGTGGCAAAGCGAGCCGCCAATGATCATGCCGACACATTGCAAAAACTCAAAGACCAAATGGCAGAAACCGTCAAGGAAACTTCGACTTATATGAATACTCTGTCGAAGAACCAAGCCATTGCCGAATGGTCGCACAAGCTAAAAATCGCAGAAAAGAACGTCAAAGACCTTGAAAAAGAGCTAAAAAACACCGGCGGCATCTCGTTTTTCAAACGTCATGCTCCGAACTTTATGCTTGATGAATACGAGATTTTTGCAAACGATTTGGCTGAAATCCTCTCTGAATCAAAGTATAACCTTGATGAATATGAGAAAAAGGTTTGGGAGCTGGCAGCGGAATATCCGGACTTCAAGCCACAAGCCGATGCCATTCAGGAAAAACTCCTGTTATTAAAAGCAGCTCGACAAGATGCTTGGGATGCCCGAAAGGAACTGGAATACATCAACAATCCGGAGCTTCGACCTAAAAAAGAACTGGAACAACAGACAGAACAACTGCCGACAGTTGATACTTCAGCCTATGAGAAAAACATAGAGGACATAAAAAAGAAAGTCTTTGAATTACAAGAGCCATATGATCAGGCTATGCAAAAAGCGGCCGAATGGCGTGATAATGCTTTGGCGAACCTTGATAGCACTAAGGCCGGGTATGAAGATTTCAAAGCTGATGTTAATCGTGTTTATGATGATATGGTCAAAAAAGCAAGTGATGCCGCCTTGAAAAACTCAACCAATTGGAAAGACGGTCTCACTCGCAGCTTGCAAAGCTCGTATGCTGATGTAACCGACATGGCAAAAGCAACCGAGAACATTGTAAAAAACTCGTTTACCGCCATGGAAGACACTCTGACCGAGTTCGTTATGACAGGCAAAGCTAGTTTTTCGGATTTTGTTAATTCTATTGTTGAAGGTATGGTCCGGATGGCCATTCAATATGCCGTTATCAAACCCATCATGAGTGGGATAATGGGATACTTTGGCGTGCCGATGGCTCATACAGGAGGTGTAATTGGTACGGATACTTTATCTTCTCGGCAGATTAGTCCTGATGTTTTTGAAGGTGCTACTCGCTATCATACCGGCGGTTTGGTCGGAGACGAAATCCCGATCATCGCAAAACGTGGAGAAACCGTCTTCACAAAAGGACAAATGGACGCACTCGGGACAGAGTTAAACTCAAAAAATCCCGTCAATGTTAATGTTAATGTTCACAATAACTCATCAGGCACAAAGGCTTCAGCAACGGCAAATAAAGATGCCAGTGGAAACGTGTCCATTGATGTAATTGTTGAGCAAATTGAAAGCACAATTGGTAAAAACATATCTAAGGGCGAAGGTTTATCGCCTATTTTGGAACAACGTTATGCCCTTAATCCGGCATTTGGGAGTTATCGATGACAGTATATTTTCCTCAACATCTGCCTTATCCGACAACGGAAGGATATGCAATTAAGCCCGGAGAAGCCATTGTGCGAACCGACATGGAATCAGGTCCAGCAAGACAAAGGCGGCGTTATACTCAAACGCCGTCTAAAATTTCGGTGCGGTGGGTGATGAACCGAGAGCAATTTTCTCTTTTCGAGGCATGGTATAAATACCACGCAAAGGAAGGAGCCGAATGGTTTTACATCACATTGCTTGGTGGTTTAGGACTACTGGAACAAGAGGCTCGCTTTACTCAACAGTTCGAGGCAAAACTCCTAAACGGCTATTTGTGGGAAATAACCTCTGAACTGGAAATCCGAGACCGTCCGACCTTGTCTGAAGGTGCATTAAACATTTTATTAGACTGCGATTACGATAAATTGGTGTTGGCAGTTAACCGCTTACACGAATACGTCCATGAGACCTGTACAAAACAAATAGAGGATTTATAACATGAATATGGAAGAACGATTACAAGCCGTTGTGTCTCAGGCAGAGACTGACGGCTCCCTTTGGCATACGATAATTCATGGAAACAACGCAACAACTGTATTAACGGAAAATGGAAAAGTCCCGTCTGTTGCCAAACAACTAAAAGATGTAAGAGATGAATTAATAAATGGAGCGGCTGATTATTTGGGTTCATGTTTGCAAGCTAAAACAGAAACGACAGCGCTTCGGGACAATGCACTTGTTATAAAATCTCAAATCGAAGAGCTAAAAAACGACACCCAAGAGTTTAGAAATACGGCCGAGAGCTATAAAAATATGGCTCAAACGACATTCAATTCGGTGTCATCCGCTGTATCTCAAGGAATTGCTGATATCCAAACAGAAGGATCCACACAAATTTCACAGGTAAAACTGGCCGCCGCCGAACAAGTGGCAGAAGCAACAGCACAAGCAGACAGAGCAGAAAATGCCGTCGACAGTAAATTAAATATTGATTGTTCAAATATAAATTTGAATAGCTTACTAAAAACCTGCAAATTTACATCTAATGATAATGGAACAGTTATTAAATTTCCAACTATTTTAGCAGATAACACAGTAAGAATAATTATCGTTCAATTTGGAAAAATTGTTGTTAATGGCGATAGTCAAGCTAGTTTTACGTTCCCCGAAGCTTTTCCAACGGCAGTAATATCAACTCAAGCAACTTTCTATTATGGTTTTAATAATGGAAGCGATGCAGGATGTGGAGTTCATTCGGTAACTTTAACTGGTGGAATTGCTCAAAATGGTTGCAATTGGCAACTTGGAATTGGATGGATGGCAATAGGTTATTAAGGATTTATAAGATGAATATGGAAGAAAGACTTCAAGCCGTTGTGTTTCAGGCTGAAACAGACGGTTCGCTTTGGCATACGATAATACATGGAAATAATACCACAACTGTATCAACTGAAAATGGCAAGATTCCGTCTGTATCAAAACAGCTAAATGATGTGCGAAATGAGTTGATTAATGGTGCGGCTGATTATTTAGGCTCTTGTTTGCAGGCAAAAAACGAAACAAGTGCCGTTCTAGATAACGCTCTTGTTATCAAATCCGAAATAGAACAGTTAAAATCAGATACACAGGAATTTAGAAATACGGCCGAAAACTACAAAAACATGGCTCAGACAACGTTCAACTCCGTATCAACTGCCGTTTCTCAAGGGATTTCCAATATTCAAATAGAAGGCACAACACAGATTGCAAACGTAAAATCAGCTGCTATAGAAGAAGTGGCCGAAGCAACTGCACAGGCAGAACGAGCAGAAAATGCGACAAGCAGTAAATTAGATATATCACTATCAAACATTTCTAAAACATCAATCATTCAACTAATGCGTTGGCTATGCCCAAACTGGTCAAAAAAAACCATACTTTCCTTGAATACAGACGTAACAATTTCACAGATTGGTTGGGTACTCATGCGTAACACAGTCTACAACAGTAACATCACTGGCTATATAAATGGCGTTACAGTATTCAGACAATATGGTTCTTATGGAAACTGGGAAGAATACAATAGCTTATCTTTTTTAGTTGATGTAGGTGATGTTGTTAAGCTGACGGCAGGAGAATTAACATTTATCCCTTGTAAAGGAAGTTAATAATGGCAAATATGGAAGAAAGATTACAAGCCGTTGTTTCTCAGGCTGAAACGGACGGATCTAAATGGCATTTAATTATTCATGGTGACGATAAAACAACTGTGCCAACTGAAAAAGGAAATATTCCAACAGTTGCTAAACAATTAAAAGATGTTCGTACTGAAATAACTGGAGGTGTATCGGATGTTGTGGCTGAGGCAGAAGCGGCTCGTGATGAGGCAATTGCGGCAAAAAACGCTACAAATCAGTTAAAAACACAGACAAATACCATTAAAACAGAAACTGCCCAATTAAAAACGGATGTTTTAGGTATCAAAAACCAGGCTCTTGAGGTGTTTAACAACATTTCTACATCTACGGACACAGCCATTTCAAACATACAAACAGAGGCTTCAGCCCAAGTTTCTACGATAAAAAATAACGGAGCAACACAAGTTAGTACAATAAACTCAACAGCTACTTCCCAAATAAGTTCTATTAATTCCTCAGGGAGTACGCAGGTTAATAACGTAAAATCGGAAGGAACAAAACAAATTGCATTGGCAACGGAACAGGCAAATCTTTCTAAATATTATGCAGAAAGCTGTGCTCCGGCTCCATTGGGGTCAAAGTTAAGTGTTCCTGCAAATACAAAAGTTCCTGATGGTTATGAGCCTGTATGGTATAAAAACACGATTACTCGAGCAAGATATCCGGACTTTTTTGAACAATTAGTCGATACGAATTATCTAGTTTTTACGACTGAAAGCACTTATGACAGCCAAGTTTCAAGCTATGGCATGTGTGCCTCATATGTTAAGGTTGATAATGACACAGTTATTCTGCCACTTTTGAAAAACTATGCCCGAAGTGGTACAACAGATAATCTTGGAACAGTTTTAAATGACCAATTTCAAGGACACTATCACTATGGTTCACTCAACAGAACAAAAAAATCAGGAACTGACACAGCAACAGTATGGTCATATTCCGAAAACCACTCCGGAAGTGCAGACTTTAATGCACTAAAAACAATAGGAGAAATTAGTAATTGCGGTTCTCCTCGTTATGGGAATGAAACCCGACCTAAATCATATTATGAACTGGTTTACATCAAATGTGCAGACATCAGCCGACCATTGTCAGAAGAAAATACAACAGAGATAAGGAATCTACTTACAAATAAAGCTGATTTGAATTTAGGAAATGTGGCGGCAAGCACTCTTTACAATAAAACAGGTAGTTATTCTAAAAGCTCAACATCCTTTTGGGAAAAGAATAGTGTAACAGGTTTAATTACTCAAGGCGGACGGATAAACATTACTTCTGATGCCGACTTTTCAGTTACTTTTCCAAAAGCCTTTTCTTCTGCGGTCATTAGTGTGGTTATTACCCCATTTGGACAACCGACAAATGCCACTAGTGATACAAACTATTGTGCAGTAGTTATGAGTGCGTCAACGACAGCTTTTACAATTAGGTATATGGATTCAGATTCAACAGGTCGCCGACGTGGTAATATTTCGTGGATTGCCGTTGGATATTAGGAGGTTTAATGACAGATAACACTATCTCAGAAGCTCTTAAAGAGGCTTATGCATCGGCACCAAGTGAAGTTGTTTTACTGCACACCTTGGAGTTAAGGCATCCGGCTTTTGTTGACGATAAAGGAAATCCAACAGCCATTCGTATTGTCAGGGATAATAAGAACTATACCTGTAGGCTTGAAGACACCGCTCCGCTTAATCCGGGAGATGAAGTTGAGTTTCAGGCGTTGGCATTTGATTTGGAATTGCCGCCAGTTGAGGCTATACCGGTACCGGAGATTACTTTGTCCATCGATAACGTTTCAACAGAAATCATCAAATACTTGGATAGAGCTGTTGAAACGCAGGATATGATAGAAATGACCTATCGCCCATATCTGACAAACGATTTAAGTACGCCACAAATGGATCCGCCGATTACATTGGTTATTACTGAAGTTACAGCGGATATTTCTAAAATATCGGCCACAGCTCGAATGATGGACATCGGCAACAAGTCGTTTCCTGCAAAAAACTACACCGTTAAAAAGTATCCGGGATTATCAAGATGACACATTTTGCATTAAAGTATATCGGGCGACCATGGATCGCCGGAGCACAAGGCCCTGACAGTTTTGATTGTTGGGGCTTTGTCCGTTATGTGCTGTTGCACGAGTTTGGCCATGATGTGCCACCGGTCAACATTAATCCGAATAATTTAAGAGATGTCCTGCACGCCTTTAAGGTGGATTTGGCATTTCAAGCCTTTATTGAAGTGCCGGCACCTCACAACGGAGATGTTGTTTTGATGAGACAATCCAAAAATCCCGTTCATGCCGGGTTATGGTTAGACATAGACGGCGGTGGTGTTTTGCACTGTGTTCGGGATAGCGGCGTTGTATTCCAAAATGTCCGCTCATTAAACACCTGCGGTTGGTACCTTGACAGTTATTACCGAGTGAAAGAAAGTTAAAACAATGGTTTATTTTAATTATCTAACAAATCCGTTTAATCCAAACAAGGGACGGATAAGCAAAGCCTTGCCCGGAAAACAAACCGTTTGGCAAATCGTTAAAGAGCAAAAAATTGATTTAAGCCGACCAACAGTCTGTTTGGTTGATGGTGTGGCAAAACTCAGAAAAGACTGGAACATTACTCTACATCAAAAAGCGGTGGTTAGTTTTGTAGCTCTGCCACAGGGTGGTGGAGGCAAAAGTTCAAACCCTTTGCAAATTGTTCTAACGGTGGCCTTAATTGTTGCTACTGTTTATACAGGCGGTGCTGTGGGAGCTGCTTATGGTGCCTTTTGGGGTGGCGTTGCTGCGGCGGCTGTTTCTGTCGGTGGCGGAATTTTAATTAATACCTTTGTGCCAACACCTAAAGCATCGCTTAATGGAATGACAACATCAAGCCTGACTCAAAGTCCGACTTATTCCTTACAAGCGCAAGGTAATCAGGCTCGCCTTGGTAATCCAATCCCTGTTATTTACGGCCGCCACCTGATATATCCGGATTTTGCCAGTCAGCCTTATTATAAATATGCAAACAACGAGCAATACGTCTATCAGCTTCATTGCATAGGTCAAGGCGAATACA
The DNA here is from genome assembly GCA_045536135.1 of Alphaproteobacteria bacterium. Taxonomy (GTDB): domain Bacteria; phylum Pseudomonadota; class Alphaproteobacteria; order CAAHEQ01; family UBA3637; genus JAZSNA01. Next base: position 62,150 of record JAZSNA010000003.1, on the reverse strand, counting down.
ATGTCGAACAGATACGAATTGAGGACACGCCGATCAGCTCATTTGAAGAAATAACCTATCAAATCATTCCACCCGGAGGTAAAAACACGCTTTTTGAAGAAGATGTGGTAACTTCCAATGAAGTGGCCGGTCAGGAACTGTTAAAGGATACCATTTGTGGTCCGTTTGTGTTAAACCCGACCGAAAGCGTTATCAATAAAATTGAAATTGATGTGGCATTTCAACGAGGCTGTTATTACGCAAACGACAATGGAACCATGGCCAATAAAACCATTCAATGGCGTATCGATGCCAGACGAATAGATGATGAAGATAAAGCGCTGGGTGACTGGGTAACCCTTGGAACAGAAAGTATCACAAGCAATAACCATAACGCTATGTATCAAACCTATACCTATTCGGTAACAACCGGCAGATATGAGGTCCGAGCTACCCGGTTAGATGCCAAAGACACATCTTCACGTGCCGGACATGAAATTCGTTGGGGTTCAGCCAAAGGCTACATCGTATCGGATAAGGACTACGGGAATGTGACATTGCTTGCCATTACGATGCGTGCCACCGATAACTTATCACAGCGTTCGTCACGTATGGTCAACTGTATCGTCACAAGAAAACTGCCTACTTGGTCTCCGACTTCCGGGTGGTCATCGCCGGTAGCGACCCGTTCTGTGGCTTGGGTGTTGGCAGATATCTTAAGAGCATCATACGGTGCCGGACTTGCTGATAAATCCATAGATCTGCAAGCTCTTTATAACCTTGACCAGACGTGGAACAGCCGAGGCGATACCTTTAACGGCGTGTTTGATAGCAAACTGACGGTTTATGAAGCCTTATCCCGAACAGCCCGAGTTGGACGAGCTATTCCTTTTATTCAAGGTGGTATTGTTCGTTTCGTCCGGGACGAGCCGAAAAACATACCTGTAGCACTTTTCGGACCACGAAATATTGTAAAAAACAGCCTATCTATACAATATGTGATGCCGTCCGAAGACACAGCCGACAGCGTTTGTGTTCAGTATTTTTCGGAAAAGACTTGGAAAACCTCCGAAGTCGTTGGCTCTTTTGAAGGTTCATCTTCAGATAAAACAGCGACAGTTGAGCTATTTGGATGCACAAACAAAGACCAAGCATTAAGAGAAGCAACTTATATGGCGTTGGCCAACCGATACCGCAGACGTATTGTCAACTTCACAACAGAACTGGAAGGACTGGTGCCGAGTTATGGAGATCTGATCGCTATCACTCACGATATGGCTAAATGGGGCCAAGGCGGAGAAGTGACGGAAAAGAAAGGTCTGACACTAAGCCTGTCCGAACCGGTCAAGTTTGAAGAAGGTCAAACACATTATTTGGCATTACGAAAGAAAAACGGGTCTTTATCAGGACCTTTTGTCGTCACTCCCGGAGCATTGACGACCGAAGTTATCTTATCGGAAGAACCGGACATTGACATCTTAACCGGCACAGATGCAGAACGAACGCATTTTGCCTTTGGAACCGCCGATAAATGGAGTGTACTTGCACGTGTAACGGGCATACATCCACGCTCCACCAAGGTAGAAATAACAGCGGTTATTGAAGATAGCCGAGTACATCAATAGGAGAAAAACATGGATTGGATACAATTCCTACAAATCATTTGTGTGCCAGCCTTTGGTTGGTTTTTTTATAAACTGGGAGAACAACGGAGGGAAATCAAAAGTGTTGAAAGAGAGTTAAACGAATTCAAAGTAGCGGTGGCCAAAGAGTATGCAACTCAGACGCATATCGCCCGACTGGAAACTAAAATTGACGATTTACGAGAAATGATATGGAGTTTACATCATGAACCAAACACGACAGCCAAGAGGCATTCGAAACAATAACCCTGGAAACATCAGATGGGGAGAAAATTGGCTAGGATTAAAACAGGACGGGAAAGAACAAGATCCGTCCTTTTGTGTATTTATATCGGCCGTTTATGGTATCAGAGCGTTGGCAAGACTTTTGCTAAATTACCAAAAACTATACGGTTTAGATACGCCAAGAAAGATAATCAGCCGATACGCTCCGCCGAGTGAAAACCAAACACAAGCCTATATCCAAAGTGTGGCCGCTCAGCTCGGTATCACACCGGATGGTAAAGTTGATTTGACCGAAATCGGCACTTTGACTGTATTTATCAAGGCGATCATCAGGCACGAAAACGGCATACAGCCTTATTCAAACGAAACCATTCAGAAAGGAATTGCACTTCTATGAAACGGAAATGGATACCAACGATTGGTTGGATTTTATGCTACGGGATATTCCACAATTGCGTGGTTGTCCCGTTTTTTAGTGTCCCAAACGTGGATTGGGAATATCTGCTGATGGGACTAGGTATTGTGCTTGGCGTAAGCGGAGTACGAGATATTGGGTTAAAGAAAGGAAAAAACAATGTGGACACTCATAACAACGGCTTGGAATAAAGCTAAATATTGGATTATCGGCGGTGGTTTAGCAATTTTATACCTGCTGGGCTATCAAAAAGGAAAACACAAAGAACAAGTCAAAACAATGAAAGGAACCTTAGAAAATGTTCAAAAAGCTAAAAGAAGTCGGGATAGCCTGGCTGATCCTGAGCGCGTTAAGCGGTTGCACGACAAATATAAACGGTGATTTTTGCCTTTTATACGAACCGGTGTATGCGGATTATGAGCATGACACCCCGGAAACTGTCCGTCAAATTGATAGAAACAATGTGGTTTACGATGATTTATGTACAAATTAAAAGATTTTGTTTGTATTCTCAGACATAATTTGGTAATACGTCTAATTAGCAAAATTGAAAGGGGATCTTTATTCTCTTTCTTTTATCCCTGCAAAACGCAATAATTCGTTATTGTGGTGTGATTTTTTAGGATCACATACCAGGTGAACATCTTTATCGACCAGCCAAATTCTACCATCGTTTTCCGTATAAAATTCTAATTTACCATTGGAAGATTTTATTGCACTTACATCTGTTGTCCCATTTGGTTTAGGATTATCTTGTAATAAATAAAATGGGCCGTATTGTTTGGATACGGTCAGCAAATCGGATTTTTTATATGTTTCATCGCCTGATATTAGTTTATCCGGATATTCAAGTAGAGTTGTGTTATTATGTGGAAATATTGATATACTATCAAGATTTAAACCATCTTCCACACGAAAATCTGGATACTCCTCACTGCAAGGCGTAACTATAACATGTTTCGACATCAGCATCGCTCCCGCGCTGAGGCCTAACATAATGCCATTGTAGTTTTTTAATTGGTCCATGATCTCCAGTTTTTCACATAATTTCTTTTGTTGGAATGGACATCCTCCCATTAGCATAATAAAATCGGCGTTTTTACACAGCTCGTTTGCCCGTCTTGATCCTAACTCAGGAGTAAGTAAGTGTACTGTTTCAAATTCAATTCCAGAGTTTCTAAAATGCTCAGTAAAAATCGGGACATACTTTGTTTTTGCCTTTTCAATTTTATCATAGCCGCCAGGAATATAAACAATGCTTTTTGTGTCTTTTAATTCAGACTTAAACATTGCCCCAAGACCATGTCCAAAAGCATTGTTTATATCAAATCCACTACAGTAATATCTAATCATAAATACTCTCCTTTTACTATTAAAGCTATGGAGATTATATAATAGTTTGTTTTATAAGTCAAACTATATCAATCTGATGTGAGATTACATTCCATGTCGATGATGTTTTCATATTACCATCATAGAATTCTATAACTGTTTTCTTTGGAATTTGAATAAAATTGTTAAAAGCTACTAATGTCTGAAGTTTTGGATGATAATGCCCACTGTCTAAAGATATTTTAAGAAGTTGTCCTTTTCGAACAGAAATATCACCCACGCAGATTACTGGTTTCCCTAATGATAGCGATGTGTGACGAATAGGCTCTGAAGAATAAATTCCATACAATCGATTTTGATCATCCAAAATGAATATATATTCCTTATCCGGTTCAGTGGTAAGAGGTTTGCCTGTTCTCTTTTCATAGAGTTTTCCTAAACGATTAACAAGTTCACACTTTCTTTTTTCAGATTCACTTAAGTATTCAATTTCCGGGATATGTGAGCTCTGATAGTTTTTTTCCAGCCACAGATAAAAATTAATGTTTTTAGCATTTGAATCCCATTTCTTGTAAAAATTTTGTAGGTCTAGACGATGAATAGGGTCAAAAACCTCTAATAAATAATTACCGTATTCAACGTTCTTTTTGTGATCAAAGAAAACATCCATAACTAGGAAAATAGAGCCCCTATTTTTAGATGAAAAATATTTCTTTGTAAAAGCGTTATTGTAAGTGTAATGCCCTTTAGGAAATAGTCCTTTTTTACAATTTTTATAGAGTTCTTTTATATAGTTTGCTCGCATCTCACAATGCTTTCCCATTGAAGAAAGGGCATATTTGCGCGCAAGATACTCTAAAATTAAATAACGTAATTTAAGTGTCCATAAAAAACGGGGATAATTAAATTTTTTATAAACCCACAATAAAAAATGTCCAATTATCCCATTATCACATTCGCTAAGGCATATTTCTTTGTATGTTTTATTTTTCTTCAAGTAAAACCCCTATAATTACGCCAAATTATTTTTGTACATTTCATAAAAGAGCATATCGCTTCCATGTCCACGATCAGGAATCAGATAGAATTTTGCTTTAGGTAAAGCTTTATGTAATTCATAAGCTTGATATGGTGGACAACAGAAATCTAAGCGATTTTGATAAATTTCTGTAGGAATATTTTTTATATTCTTAGCATTGACTAGTAATTGATTGTCTTTCAAGAAATAATTATTGTATTTATAGTGCATAAAAATTTGGAATTTCAAAATATCTTTATCGGATATTTCGCCTTTTGAAAAATCCACTATCAAAGAGGCATCACATGCTGTTTTTTCAAGTTTTTTATAGTACTGGACAGCCCTTTCTTGGTCAGATCTTTTATTTGAAGCTAACAATTCACTATAATATCTATCCAAATCCTTTCCATTTGCAGCTTTCTTAACGGTTTCGACAGCATCTGGGTAAAAATATGAAGCAATCGGCGTCATATTTTCTATATCTTTTTTTCGACCTAAAAATATACAATTTACAATTATCTTTTTGACTTTTTGAGGATATGTTTCTGCAAATAATATCGCTAATGTTGACCCCCAAGAACCTCCTGTGCAAACTATTTTTTCAGAAATATTTAAATGTTCCAGAAGTCTTATAGCGTCATTTATCGTATTTTGTGAAGTATTTTTATAGAGCGGCTTATCGAATTTAGATTTGCCACATCCGCGTTGATCGAACATGATAACTCGTTGTTTTTTTAGATTAAATGTGCAAGCAAAAAATGGATAGCATTGACTTCCGGGGCCACCATGAAACACTATGACTGGTTCCCCTTTTGGATTGCCAACTTCTTGATAAAAAATTTGATGTCCATCCTGTGTGGGCAGATATCCGGTTGCGTATGGTTTTATAAAACGGTTTCGAAGTTTAAATGCAAAGATTGACATGTTTCCTCCTTTGGATTATTGCCTTAAGAATACTTTTTTTATCTTTTATTGTCAAGAGGTTTAGCCGAAACCATTAAAAAAAGTTGATTTTTTTTAAATTGTTTGTTACTGTTCATCTAAGACTGATAAAATCAAAAGGAATATAAAATGAATATGCAAAAATTATATAGATTAATAGATTCAATCGTATTAAAACAAACGGAATTAACTAAGCATTGGCATAAAATTGGATATCAAAAGGCGATCAAGTATAGTGGAAACAGTCTATTACTTACGGTTAAAGCAAATCATGCTTCAAATTATTTATTATGGCATACGGAAGATATTGTGAGAAGAAAAGACATCTCCGATAAAAAACTAGTTGAATGCAAACGAAAAATTGATGTACTAAACCAAGAACGCACGAATTATTTTGAAAAAATAGATACGATTTTTGTTCCTCTGATTTGTACTCAGATTAAACAAAATGTGCCTGTACACACAGAAACTATAGGCATGATTATTGATAGATTATCTATTTTAAATTTGAAAATTTATCATATGAAAGAACAAACAATCAGAAAAGACGTATCAGCTGACCATCTAATGTCATGTAAAACAAAATTAAAGGTTCTATCCCAACAACAAAAAGATTTAATAAGAGCAACCAAATCTCTTATTAAAGAGTGTGTTGAGGGCAGAAAACAAATAAAACTTTATCATTCTTTTAAAATGTACAATGACCCGAACCTAAATCCACAACTCTACAAAGAATCTAACTAGAAAATTCTTGAGTTAATTTCTTATTACATCCCAGTTTGTTACTAATCTTTCTTATTCTTTTGTTTGTAGCTTGACTGAAGCAGGATTGCTCGAGTTCTAAATCTGGAATCACAGGACGTTCTGAAATCCTGTAAAAGAAACCAATTAACTCACATATCTTTTCTATGTCATTTTCACATTTCAAAATAAACGGGTACTGCCAATAATATTGACTACAGAAAGCAATGGGTGATTCTGCCACTAACGATTGTAACGACTTTTGATCCCAAAAACCATCCTTATATAAAACTATGTTTCTTATACCATATTTTGTTAGAATATGGGTTAGAGCGGTGTCAACAGTAATAACAAGGTCAATACCGTTATCTTTTATCCTCTTATATAAGTCATAAATACCATTATCTTCAATTAAATTGATTTTTGATACTTTTTCCTTAATTTTTTGAGTGTATTTTTTTGTGTAATCATTATATCCATATGGAATATAAATTTCCATTTCTGGCATAATAAGCCGAATATGATCTATTAGTTTTTTTATTTCCTCAATTGTTAAAGATTTTTGAGCTAGAGAAGAATACGGATTAATATAAATCCTACCTAAAGGTTGCTTATGTAAAGGATTTATATTCGGAAATGAAGTCTTCTTTACAAAAGGTCTGATACAATTCTTCATGTAATCAAAAATATTATTTTGAGTCAATAGGACGTCTTCTTTTCCTTTAAGAGAAAATACATGTACATTTTTTTCTACTTTGGTAAAAAAACAATTTCTACTATTTATAATGTATAATCCATCCTTTTGACTGTCAAAAAATGAATTTTGAACAAAAGCATCATCTATATCCAATAAATCGGAGAATATGAAGATACTTTTTCCTGGTGATTGCCCGAGATTTTCTAAAGGCTTTGCATTGTAAAATCCATTTAGGTGTTTATAGCTTTGGCTGTATATTATTTTCTTGGGAATAGAATAATCGCGTGCAAAAGCATCTAACATATATGTACTGAGAAAAGAATCACCCAAAAAATGGTATAAATCAATATAATTTAGAACATCTGGCTTAAGTTTTTTCATACAGATTGATAATTTTTCGGAAAATTCTTTCAAAGAATTTAACTCGGATACATTGACTGATAATTTTAAATCGCGCAATTTTTTAATAAAGTGACTTTTTTGTGCATTTCTAAGAATTTGGCCTCGTAAAAAGTACTTTATTTTGAATTTCTCTGGGGAAGAAAGTTTATTTAATCTGGAATGAATTGGAAATGGATATCCTATACAGATTTCCTCGGCATTTGATGGTTCTCGCGTAATTACAATTACAAAATTCTTTCCGATAGTTTTCAATCGATAACTCAAATTTTCTTTTTGCATTTCCTCAATTAGAGAGAATTTTACTTTTTGGAATCTTTTTATTTTTTTTTCTAAAATTGAAAACATTTTCTCTATTTGTTTTTGTGATAGAGAGCTTTTTTCAAATTCAGATACTCTAACAGAAAATTTTGTCATCAACTTTTTCCCTTCATGTAAAGCTCTTTAAGAATTTATGAAACTTGACTACATTCTTTGCGCATGTTTGTATTTCATTATGAAAATATTCTTTATCTTTATCATATAAAAAAAGAATATCGGCCAAGGAATGAATAACAGCATATTTTTTTATTGTTTCTAAATGATTATTAAAATAATTTGGTTTAATTATCCGCATCATATCAAAAATATATTTTTTTGCATACAAACAAACAGCGCACTCATAGAGCGGGTCAAAAGAGATAGGATGATCTATATCTATAATGCCTAACAATTTATCATGATCATCAAAGATATAATTTTCTTCATTTGGATCTAGTATTAAAAAACACGGTTCCTTTGTATACGTATAATAATTAGAAAAATAATCCTTTATGGCATTTTCATCAAATTCTATACTAAAAATTGAGGCGGCTTTACCAGCCCTTTTTATAAGATATAGCAAATATTCATTCCATGTTTCGAATTGTAAATTTTTATCATACAGTTGTCCAAAAAAGGGAAATTTTATTGCGTGAGCTTTTTCTTGGCTGGCTATAATCTGTTCAATATTTTCAATTTTCAGTGTTTTTTCATTTTTAACGCTTCCGGATATTTTTTCTTCTGCTAAAACAAGAAAATCAGGTAAGAAGTCTCCTTTTTCATAGATTTTAAGTACGTTAGGTGTTGGAAAACCATGTAGTCTCATCATATCCAAAACATTTTTTTCGAATTCATAATCATATTTTCTATCAAAATTCTTAAATTTTGAACGAACGATTTTATAAATTACATCACTTTTTTCAAAAATGACATGCATATAGCCATATCCTAAATATTCATATCCACGTGATGTAAGATCGTTATAATATGGTTCTTTTCTTATTTCAGAAATTATCTTTGGTGACATGTATCTCGAACCTGTGAAGGAATAGCCCTTGATTGAACAATTTTTGGAGGATAAGATGTTTCAATATAAAAATCTACCAATTCTTTCGTATATGAAGGGGATATACCAAGTTCTTTCTCCAACGTGGCAATCCTATAAAAGTACTTTTTTAATATGCGACCAGGTACATGAGAAGAATTTGGACGAATACCTGAATGTACTAATTCTGCAATTGCTGTAACACAGTCATAATAATGAAATTCTTGTGGTGTTTTTGCAACATACTTGTCATTTAAAATAGAGGCTTCCATGGTGTTTTTGAATCCATTTCTTGCCGCAATTAAACTTTGTGCTGTTGTAGTTGTTTCCACTCCTAAGGCTTCACCGTTATATTCATAAACAGAACTCGTTGCAATATTTTGATTATTATAGTAAAAAGAAATGTGGCGTCCTTGTATCGGAATTCCGTTGTATTTTCCAAAATGGTGTCTTCCACAATTTTCGTCCCCCATAAAAAAGGGGTATTTTTTTGAAATACAGCTAATAAAATCGGTATCTTTCGGGTTAACTTTCAAACTTATTTTGGTAGGGTCAAGCCCTGCAATTTTTGTTATAAACTCGTAAGAGTCATCCAATATTGTTGAAAACTTTTTAACACTTTGTAAGAGTCCAAGAATAGTATATGTTGAATAAAAGCGTTGTGGCTGACTCATATCAGTGATAGAAAGCTGTTTAGTGTTAATACCTGATTGGACTAAAGCATGACCTGAATCTTCAATCCTATTTGATAAGAAATACGGTTTAAAGACATTGGTACAAGATCCTATTAAAAAAACAGTCGGATCAACCTTAGAATCTAATGGTAAAGTAGGTTCTAATTTATACCCCTTTTGAAGAGTAATAAATTGCGTAAAATTACCTTTTAACTCATTAAATTCTTTTGTATATTCCATTGTTATGCATTCCCATCAATTTCTTGCTTCAAGATTTCAAAAAACTGTTTCATACGTTCAATTCGCTTCTGCGCTAAGGATCGTCCAGTTTTAGTGAACATACGATCAGGAATATTTACGTCCTTTGTTAGAAATTCAATATTCGGTGTATGTTTTTTTAGATCTATAATTTTACCAGAGGCGACACCCCCAACTAAATTTAACTTAATATACTCGTTGATATCACAATCATTGTAAATATCTTGCTTTTGCTCTCCTGCGATCATGTAAGAGCGAGCAATCCCAATGTTTCCTATAATATCTAGCTTATCTGCGTCAAATAAAATTTTTGCTTCAATCGACTCTGGTATTAATCCTCCTCTAAAACGATGTGTTTTAATAGCGTCAGAGACTTTTTTTGAAAATGCTTCTTCAGCACCCAAACCAATCAAAATTTCATAGGCTTTTTCTGATCCTAAAATTGCGTGATCAATTTTTAATTCAGGGTGAAGATCTTCATCAGGTCGAGCAATATCATGTAATAAAGCCGCCACCGTTAATACGTTCATATCAACCGTTATATCAGGCTCGCTTTCTGCGATTTTTAAACAATTCCGGTAAACCCGATATGTATGAGTCAAATCATGCGAAGAGGACTTTAGTTTTTCCGATAGAATTTGTTTTATTTTATTTAACATTTTTGCTCCTTTTCTAAGTTTTTTTTATATTCTAAAATTGGATAAATTGCACAGTCCGTGCAACATGGACATCTTTCAAATTTTCCGAGCTCGACTTCTTGAGGCGGCTTTGAATCTATATTTATTTTTTGTGAACTATATAAACAAGGGGAAACAGATCCATTTGGGTGAATGAAGATGAACTCCTTCCCTGCAAGACAATGATTGCACCCGTTCTCATCAACTATAAATGGAACTTTCTTTGTCTCTATATATTCCTTTAATACTGCAAGAAACTCATTGTCTAAACCATTTTCACTAATGTATTTAGATACAATATGCTTCTCCTCTTCAGAAAGAGACAAATCTATATCTTCATTTTTATAATATGTCTTTGACATATCTGCAAACCTAAAACTGAACATTGTATTGTATTTCTGAGCTAATTTATGGACATGTTGAAGTTCGTCATAACTACAATTTCCTTTAGAAATTGTCATGGACAGCGAAACCTTCAATCCTTTTATTGAAGAAGCTCTGTCAATTAACAGTAAAACATTTTTATAATTATTTATACCCCTTAAGCTATTATGAACTGTTTCAGTCCCATCCAAAGAAATACTCAAAATTGTCTCTGAAAAGAGAGAAGTGCATAATTTGCATACATCGAGGACTGGCTCAATAATCGTTGCGTTTGTATTTAAAAATATGCGTTTAAGTTTAGGTAATATATTCTTAGCCAGTTTAATAATCTCTGTTAAATCTTTTCTTAAAAAAGGTTCGCCTCCAGTAATACTAATCGTATCAAGATCATTAAAATAAGGTTTAGAAATTAATTTCTTGATTTGAGACAATGAGAGCTCATCAGAAAAATCTGTTGTTTTCCATATATTGCATATTTTACAGCGACTATTGCATCGATTTGTTATCGAAAATGTTGCATTTCTGATCATTAGTTTCTTCCCACTTTAGTTTGTTTTTCCAAACATACTCTTTTTGATAAGGTTTGAAAGAAAAGCATAAAGGACAATAATTGCCGCACTGCATTCCTTTGCTTTGGTTTGTGCAAGGAGTAGGGTTATTTAAATCATGATCATTCAATTCATTTAAATACCCTTCTTCCCATATGATTTTTCCATCAAAGTAGTGGGCTACACAGTATTTTGAACTAATCAACCCAGAACAAATTCTAATTTGTCCGTCTGGATGTACTAACAACCTTTCCCCTAATTTTGCAGGACAATATCCGTAATATTTTGGATTTTTATCGAATTCTTCTCGCGAAATAAAGTGATATGGAATTCGCACATGGATCTTATACTTGTTTTTGGTAACTGCATCTGCCAGGATATCACGTGCAACAATCCATTTTTCAGGTGTTACGGCTGTATCTTCTGTCCAAGTATCCATAGGAAAACCATGTTTAAACAAGACATGGAAATTAATATTTCTAACTCCTAAATCCTGTGCGAATAAAATCATTTTCTCAATATTTAGCTGTCCTTTTTTATCTTTCTTCAATAGAACTGGGTGAATACAGGAAGTAATATCCACGGTATAGCCTAGCTCAATGGCACGTTTAATATTATCCCTACATTTTTCAAAAGCTCCTTCTCCACGTAATATGTCGTTTGTTTCTGGAGAGTAACCATCAATACTGAAGGACACTTCATCAAGTTTCTTCATACCATCCAAAGCCAACATATCATCTTCAAATTGTCCATTTGTATCCATTCGTATGTACGTGTAGCCCATTTTTCTGAGCTCAGCGATAAACTTACATAAATCACGGTGCTCAGGGTCCCCATATTTAGATGGTTCGCCACCCATAATAGTTGCCTTTATCGCGCCAAGCTTGTGAAAATCTTCTGCCAGTTTTATCATCTCATTAAGAGGAATTTCTTTCCGTTGTTTCATTTGAAAAAATAAATTCGGTTTATATAAACACTGTTTACAACGCAAATGGCAAGCCTCGGTTGTGTAGAAAAAAACCTGTTTAACACGCTTATTAAAGTACTCAATAAACTTCGGAGAAATATCAAAGTTGAACTTTTTCTTCATTTTTTTTCCCTTCCTAAAAAAATGGTGCCCAGAGACGGAATCGGACCGCCGACACAGGGATTTTCAGTCCCTTGCTCTACCAACTGAGCTATCTGGGCAGTCAGTTGAACTCATTCGGAATAATAACATACAATGTTATCGTTTGTCAAGAAAAAAATAAAACTTGACTTTTGGATGGACGTATGATAAACTGTCCAGGTTATTAGAAAAGTTGCAACTTATAGAGGTAGAAATGGAAAACATTTTAGAACTTTTACAACAAGATGTGGCACAGGCTAAATCCGTACAAGACGTGGATATGCTTCGTTCTAAGTATCTAGGTAAGAAGAGTTTGCTTAAGCAACAAGCTGATCAAATTAGAAACATCCCTCCAGAAAAACGTCAAGAATTTGGCCAACAATTGAACGCTATGCGTGCATCTGTTGAAAAAGCATTGGAGGATGCTAAGAAAGGCGTTGTTGAAAAGATTATTCAAGATAGAATTAGCGGTGAACACATGGATTTGTCCCTTCCAGAAATCGGACAACAGCCTGGTTCATTACACCCATTAACAATGGTAGAACATAAGTGTACATCATTATTACGCCGTTTAGGTTTTTCAGTGGTCGATGGACCAGAAGTCGAAAGTGCTTATTATAATTTTGATACACTTAATGTTCCTGAACACCATCCAGCTCGTGATGCTCAAGACACTTTCTGGGTAGATGGTGGGTTATTAATGCGTTCACATACCACAACTGTGCAGGCTCGTATTTTAGAAGCAAATAAAAATGGAACTCTACCAATTAAAATTGTATCACCGGGAAGAACTTATCGAAATGAGACCGTAGATACGACTCATTTAGCTTGCTTCCATCAATATGAAGGATTGTGGGTTGGTGAAGGGGTGAAACTTTCTCACTTAAAAGGAACTTTGGAATACCTTTTGAAGTCTATTTATGGAGAAGACAGAAAAGTGCGTTTTAAGCCTAAATTTTATCCGTATACAGAACCATCAATTGGTGCTGATGTTTCATGCAAAAACTGCGGTGGCGCAGGCTGTCAAGCATGTCATGGTGCTGGTTGGGTGACTGTTGTTGGAGCCGGAATGGTACACCCTAAAGTGTTTAAGGGGCTAGGATACGATCCGGAAAAAGTGAGCGGTTTTGCTTTCGGAATTGGTATTTCAAGAATGGTTTCTCAATTCTATAAGGCGAATATGCGTCAGCTTTATGGTATGAATTTACAGGTGTTCAAAAATATTAGAGGTAGAGACTAATGAAAATAAGTTTAAATACATTAAAGAAGTATATTGATTTACCAGATTCCTTAGCCGAGAGCAAGGAATTATTTGAGGATATTGGTCTCGAAGTCAAAAGAATTGATAAAGAAGGTGATGATAATCTTATTACCTTTGAACTTTTAGCGAATCGAGGAGATCATCACAGTTATGAGGGTGTTGCTCGTGAAGTTTCTGGTCGAACAGGTTTTCCTTTGAAGCCAATTCCAATGGGAAAAATGTCATACACCGATAATTCATCTTTGTTTTCTATTGATACCGATGGTTGCATAGCGTACTCTGCAACAGAATTTCGTAATGATAATCCAGCCGATGTTAAGAATTTAGGTTCTGAATATTCCCACATGTTAAAGACTGGTGGGGTTAATGAAATATGTCCTGTCATTGATGTAACAAATGTGGTAAATTTGGAATTAGGACAGCCAGCACACGTATATGATGCAGACAAAATCAAAGGAAAAATTCATATTCGTGAATCGCGTCAAGGTGAAAAGGCAAGTTTGTTATTTGGCAAAGGTGAAATTGAGCTACCTGCTGGTATAATTGTAATTGCTGATGATGAAAAAATTCTGACACTTGCAGGTATTATGGGATGTGATGTTGCCTCTGTTGATGAAAATACAAAGCGTGTTATTTTTGAAGCCGCTTTATTTGATCCGGTCAGAATTAGAAAAGCAAGTAAAGCGCTTGGTATTCAAACGTTGGCTTCTCAACGTTTTGAGCGTGGCGGAGATTTAGACGTTATTAAACGCTCTGTTGAACGTGCTGCCCTTTTGTATGATCAAATTGGATGGAAAAATGTAGTTCCTTCACAATTTAATCAAAAAGTTGCACTACCAAATAGAACGCTTTCTTTAACTCCAGCTGGAGCTTCTGAATATTTAGATAGAGAGTTATCAAAAGAGGAAATTATTGATCGCTTAAGCAGATACGGTTTTAAAGCTACAGTGCAGGATGATGGCTCTTTACAATTTAAAGTTCCAATGCATCGTATCTGGGATGTTGAATATCCTGTTGACTTATATGAAGAGTTAGGAAAATCAATTGGATATAATTCACTACCAAATGAATTACCTAATGCGACAATTGGTACGACTGCAACCGAAGCAGAAAAACGCAAGGATGCAATTGATGATTACCTTGTAGATCAGGGGTTCTATGAAATTTTTACAGACAGCTTATATTCTACACAACATTATGAAAGAATGGGAGTAACTCCACCAGATCCTCTTGCCGCACATGTTGGTATAACAAATGCTCAAGATAAAGGGTATTCAATGTTGAAGAATAACTGTTTGATACAAGCAGTAGAAACCGTAGAAAAGAACCTACGTGTAAAAAATCGCGATGTTAAAGCATATGAATGGACACGCGTTTTTCACCCCGATAAAACAGCAGAAAATGGAGTGTGTACAGAGGAGAAAATTTTGTGGGGTATCGTCAATGGTTGTGCATATCCTCGTCATTTCTCTTATGAAGATATTCAAGCGACTCCACTTTATCTTAAGGGAATCGTAAGTGGTATTTCTGGAAAATTAGATGTTGATTTTGATTACCAATCAAAAATTGACGAGGCACAGGAACCTGTTGCTAAACTTCTTCATCCATTGCGTAGAGCCAGTATTCTTGATGCTACAGGTCGTGTAATTGGTATTTTTGGCGAAGTTCATCCGAAAGTCTTATTTGCCTGTGGTATTAAAAATGAGCGTCCATGCTATTTCCAATTCTATACTGACAAATTGTTAAATTTACCTGTTTCAGAGCACGAATTCAGAGATCCATCGGAGTTAATGCCAGTTAATCGTGATATCTGTTTGGAGGTTCCCGAACAATATCCGGCAGGAAGCGTTATTACAGACATTAAGAAAGAAAAAGATGTTCCTGTCTCTCGGGTAGAATTGACAGATGTATATAAGGATGATAAATCACCTGATCGTAAAATCACATATTCCATTGATTATCAACCTTCAGTGGCCAATTTACCAGCTGAGGAATTTAATAAGTGGACTAGTGCGATTAAGGCCAAGATGGAAGAAAAAATTCGTTCCAGATAAGACAAAAGGAGAATTCTCAGACATGAATTCTCCTTTTTATTTGACTTTTTCTGAGAATTTCTCTCTAATGTAAACGAAGGTATCATGAGCCTTCGTTTAACTTTATATATATAAAGAAAGGAAAAATAAAATGAATAAAACAGAATTAGTTGAAGCTATTGCTAAAACAGCTGGATTAACCAAGGCTGATGCTGATCGCGCAGTAAGAGCCGCTATCGAAGTCATCACAAAAGCCTTGAAAAAAGGGGATGCCGTCCAAATTACTGGTTTTGGTACATTTGCTGTCGCTAAGCGTGCCACCCGTAAAGGTCGCAATCCTGCAACTGGAAAAGAAATCAAAATTCCAGCATCCAAAGCTCCTAAATTCAAAGCCGGCGCTTTGTTGAAAAAGGCTGTAAAGTAATTATACAGTTTCTATCAAACCCGTAGAAATTAAATCTACGGGTTTTTGCTTGCATTCAGAATTTAAATCTACTACAATAAGTGGTATGACATACATAGTTAAGATTGGAAAACGCATTAACACAAAAGATATAGACGAAATCCATTCCTTGTTGAAGTGGGGGAACTATCGTCCGGAGCAATGGCCTGTAGTCAAAAAGCAATCAACCTTTATGGTGTCTGTATTGGATGGAAGAAAAACCGTAGGTTTTGCTAGATGCGTAGATGATTCAGAAATGTGTATGATTTATGATGTTGTGGTCCATCCAAATTATCATGGACAAGGTATTGGAACGATCTTGATGAAAGAAATCATTAAGTATGTTAAATCGCAAAACTTCGCCACAGTTAGTTTGTTCTATGATCCAAAGAAGCCATGTTTGCCAAAATTTTACAAAAAGTTCGGTTTTCAGCAGATTCCTAATGCCATGCGATTGAAGAAATAAAAATTTCAATCCCTGCTTGATAAGATTTTTGTTAATTTGATTGAATTTCGAAAATCGGATATAAATCAAACTCAATGCCGTTAATGCCTCGTAAGAGGTCTATTTCGTCCTCAGTGTCAACGTCTATTCGGGCTTGATCCAAAAATAGGCCTTCTTCTTTGCGTTTAAGCTCTTTTTCCTGTATATTCAGTTGTTTTTGAAGTTTCAACTCTACCAAACGATCCTTTGCTTCAGCTATTGAATCTCGTAATTTTTTTGCTTCCTGTTTCGCTTCTAAAAGATTTTGTTCTAGAACAGATTTTTGTCGAGTAGCTCTTAATTTAATTAAATCCACACCCTCATCAAACTTTCTGGCGTTTTCATTAGCATAGCGTTCTTTCAGGTCGCGCTGGATTTGGGGGTCTAATAAATCGCGTGAGGATCCCGTCGCTGTTTTAAGCCAGTATGGATTTTTCCTACCTTCTGTTATAATATCCTCAGTAGGTTGGTTAAGAATTCTAAGGCACTCTTTTTCATCCAAAATTTGTCCATTTTCATTCTTACCAGTCAGAATGTCATAATCAGCAAGGTATTGTCTCTTTTTATTACGAAGAACCACATTGTAAAAATGAATAAGAGATTGTCCTGATTTATTGCTCGCTGTTATGATTCCTTTTTCCGAACAGGCGATTTCATTCAAAATACCTTTGACCAAGATTGAGGTTAGAGTAATCCTGCCAGCCGCCGGTTTAAAGTCCTTTGACATACCATAACTCCGACGCCCCACATAAGGTACATTACGCGTACCACTATCATAATAGAATAATTTGTAAACTTCTTCATTATCTGGTAGGGTCAGGGTTTTCTTCTCGTCATCAATAATGTATTCTGGGCAATTTTCAGAAAAATAGAATTTAACCACTTCCCATAAATCATCATTTGTCTTTTCAGCCTTTTTTTCAATATATTTTGGGGATACTGTAATTTTGTCGGCAATATCCTTTGTAAAAGTTGTAAACAGAGAAGCTTCAGCAACTGAAACGATTTTTTTATTTGAAACGCGATTTACTTCCATATTTTCATCAAAATCTGAGCGGATTTCGCTTAAACTGCGCCGCTGTTTCAATATATCTTCCAATTTCACATCAAAATTGCCCACAATATCATCAGACATACCGAAAATGCCTTCAAACTGTAGAGTACGCTTGTTTATCAACTCTAATATACGAACATCTGCGATATTTTCTTTACTTAACAGGTTGATTACCAAAACATCTGATTTTTGTCCCTGGCGATGGCAACGACAAATCCGTTGTTCCATTTCCACAGCGTTATAAAGTAAATCATAATTGATAACCACAGGACAGTATTCAATATCCAGTCCTTTGGCCATAGCATCATTACAAATTAAAATCTGTAGCTCTTTTTCAGAACGGAATCGGGATAATGCCTTTTCTTCGGTATATTTTATAACACGATATCCTTCCGATTCAAGCAGATCAGCTAAAACTGGTAGGGTGTTTAGATTATCAACAAAGATAATTGCTTTCTGTTCTTCCTTACGTGTTTTAAGATGAGTAAAAGTTGTTTTGATTGCTTGAACTAATTCTTCCATCTTAGCGGTTATTTTAATTTTAGATGCTAAGTCACGCATCGTTTCCAAAATAGCATGTTCATCCCCATGTGTTCGTTTGATGGGAGCATCTAGCAAGGAAATAAATGCCTGTGGTGAAGAAGCTAAAATATGGTAAAACATCAATGTCAGCTGGTAGTTATCCATTTGTGGATAAGCCTGTTTTTCAGCTAAATTAAGATATTTTTCGGTCAGATTATATATCCTTTTTTCATCGTCTTTTGGGGAATAATTCAGAACAATTGGCAAACGTCTAGTAAAATTGACATATTGGCTAGCCTGGCTTTTAAGCGTTCTAAAGGCAAATTGTGATACCCAACTTGAAAGTTCGGGATAGTTTTCCGGCTTTCTAAAATATCGGCGATAAAAGCTGTCAGGATCCGGCAGAACTGTTTCATCAATAAAATGGAGAAGACCGTAAATATCCATAATACTCATTGTAATCGGCGTTGGCGTTAAAAGCAGTTTAAAAGCTTCTCCGACCACCTCTTTAATAGTTATAACCGACTTATTTTCAGGCTTAAACAAGATATCTGCTTCATCAAAGACGGCCAAATCCCAACGAATTGCTTTGAATTTCTCAGCCTCACGAATTACATCATCATAAGTAACCAAGCAAATTCCCTTGCTTTTATCCGTGTATCCATCCCAGTTTACTATGGGTAATGTAAACTCCTCATCTAGTTTTTGTTGCCATTGAGCCATAAGATTTTGTGGTAAAACCACCAAAATATGTTCCTTCCCTTCATACCAACGCTGTGCAACAACAAGGAGAGCTTCGTAAGTTTTACCAAGAGACCCTTCATCACACAGAATACATCCCCTTAGAAGGTGAGAACGCAGAGCAAACCGTGCGGCCGCTATTTGATAGGGCAATACCTTAATTTTAGAAGAAGCATAAACCGCCAACAGATTATCATCATCTCGTAAGCGTGCTAACTTTCTTGCCGCTATCATAGCCACAAATTCCGAAGAAAAGGAATACGTTTTCTCTTGGCCCATAACTACACCGTCTTTTTAAATTCCTGCCAATTTCTAACCGGTCGTTCTGGGTAGATAACATTATCAAGAGCCTTGAAGTGCTGTATACCGCAATGAATCTTCTGTTGTTCTTCTGGACGCAGGCCAAACAAATCAGCTCCTTTTGTTTCAAGAACGAAATAAAGTTTCTGTTCACCATTTTTCTCTAAATAGACGGCCCAGTCGGGATTATAAGTACCAATCGGTGTGTCAATTTTAAACCGGCCTGGAATCTTAAAGAACATTTTAACATCAGGATCTTCGTCCAATGCAACTGCAAAAGGTCTTTCTACAGTGCTACTATCGTAAACAATATAATCGTAGATACTATTTTTAACTGCAACAGCATTCTTATCCAGGTTTGCTGTCAATTCCTCATTTGAGAATATCTCCATCACAGAGTATTCTTCGCCAGCAAGCTTAATGTACTTGATTCCATCAATGGCTAATTTATGACGATTGCGCTGGATAATTTCCAAAACCTTCTCATAAAATTCTTGTGGGTTTTTCAAAAAGTCCGTAATTCGGCCACTTTCCTGAATGATTTTATTCACGGTTGCGCGTTTGAGAAGCGTTTTGTTTGAAATTAACCGCAAAATATCAGGCATGACATCGTAGTTATGTTCCAAGTTTTGTGTGTACATTGCACCTGCCTGAGTGGAGATTCCAGATTTTTCAAGATTGACATTAGCCGCCTGACTGATTAAACGTGCCGGAGTTACATCAGGCATTTCACGAATATTTTTCACACTATCCGCAACTAACTTTTCTAAATCGAATTGAACGCGATAGGTTGTTTTTTGTTTGATCTTATTCCATAGCTCAGTAAATTCAGGAGAGATAAGCGCACGTTTATTGAGTTTAACAGTGACCTCTTTGGAAGCATCACGAATAATCGGCTTATTGTCAGCTCTGCTCATAGACTGTAAAATCGCGCGTTGGGCGGCTTTCGACCATCTCTCGCTCAGGTTAAGCGTGCCGGCGGCGAGCTGTGCTTTCATTGTATCTTTAATCTTGTTCTTGCCATCAATAACTTTTTTATCCTTTAATTCATCCATGATTGCGGCCGCTTCTTCATACGAGAAAGTCTTTTTCTCAACAACGGTTTCTTTATATGTTGTGTTAGCAAGCGTGGAAACCGACACAGGCTTCGAAGTCTTGATCATATCCTGAACATGTGTTTTTACAGGCTCAGGCATAGGGATATTTTCAATTTTGATTTCTTCAGGCTTGACATCCGGCTTAATAACACCGGCATCATCAATTAAACCATGCTTTTGTAAATCTTCAACAATCGCAGTGGCTTCACTTTCGCTGACTGTGCGTTCCACTTCAACTTCTTCTTCATAGCCGTAACCAATCAGCATTTCCAATTCGAATGTGCCAAATTTAACGCCTGTTTCATCTTCGATTTCTTTCTGAAGCTTTTCGGCAAATTCTGCAAAACTTTCGTTGGCTATAACGTGTAACACATTGATATCCTTATCTTCAATGCGTTCGCCGTCTTGATTGACACACAATCTTAAACCCCGACCGACTTTCTGACGACATGTAAATAATGATTTTTGCTCGATCAATGTACAGACTTGGAAGACATTCGGATTATCCCAACCTTCTTTTAACGCAGAGTGTGAGAAGATAAAACGGAGCGGACATTCAAAGGACAGCAACCATTCTTTGTCTTTCATAATCGTGTTATAGGTATCGTCATCAGCCTGTGTATCGCCCTTGGTATCCTTATATTTACCTTTTTTATCCTGGGAGAAGTAGCCGTTGTGAGCCTTATTAACATCCGTATCAAATTTTGTTTTCAAAATTGCGTATTTAGGACTGTTGATCAGCTCATTGTAGCATTCTTCAAACATTTCGGCATAAATACCTTTACCACCATCTTCCAGACGGTACTTCTTAACTTCATCAATAAAGAACAAGGACAGTACTTTAATTCCTTTGTCCATATAGCGAAGCTCTTTGTCAAGGTGGGTCTTAATGGTTTGATAAATTTGGGCGCGTTTCAAAACTTTTTCATCAACGCTTCCGATTGCCTTACCGAGTGCAACATATTCTGAGTTAGAAAATTCTACACCTTCAAAGCCTTTAGTGCAGTCAATACCAGCAACAACATAGCCATCATAGATTTTACGATGGCCAGACTTGATAAACAAATCATCCCCAGGTTTTACAGTGATTACTTTGCGTGTGATATGAGCTTCTTTATTTTCAATATCAATTTCAACTTTGGCCGAGAATCCATTAGCGTTGGAAACCTCTTTCAATGCGATATACGGCTTATTTGAGTCATTGATGACCTCATTGGAAATCACACAAATTTGCTTAACCAGCCCCATTTGATATGCATCAACCGGTGTTAAGCGATAGACAAGGTTTTGCTTTTCGCGGTGAGTGGCAGAATAACGCAAAACACACAGTGGATTAAGTGATGCGATGGCTTCTTTAGCCTTAGCGGTATTATCCACACTTTGAGGCTCATCGATAATCACAACAGGATGCGTGTCTTGAATGTAGCGCATAGCGGTTTCGCCATTAAGCTTGTCTTGTTCCTGATTGATGACGTTTTCGGCCTTTTTAAACGCGTCAATGTTGATGATCATAATTTCGATATTGCCCGAGGTTGCAAAAGCCCGTACATCAGAAAGCTTTGCCGAATTATAAATAAAATAGCGGTATGGAACACTGTCATATTGATTTTTGAAATAGTCCTCTGTCACTTGGAATGATTTATTGACACCTTCACGAATGGCGACACTGGGAACAACAATGATAAATTTGGTAAAGCCATAACGTTTGTTAAGCTCTAAAATCGTTTTAGTATAAACGAAAGTCTTACCGGTACCAGTTTCCATCTCGATTGAAAGAGGCACCGCATTAAGTCCGTCAATATCTGTCAATGGTAGAGAATGGGCTTTTTGAATAGCATGAAGGTTGTTATTCAATGTTTCTTCATCAAGTAGTAACTTATTCCCAAAACCGAACTCGTTTTGTAAAAAGGATCCTTGTGCAGAATTGTCAGCGATTGAAAAGGTCATGTTTGCTTTTTCTTGACCTTTAAACAATTCCACGGCCGCATTCACGGCATCGGTTTGAAAATCTTGATTCTTAAACTTTAGTTTCATGCTTACTTCCCTATACTATAGATTGTAAATTTCACATCAGGATTTGTAAATTTTGTTTTAAAGAATTCCACCATTTTTTTGCTATCCTTAAGTAAATTCTCTGGTATAGCATTAAAATCTAAAATATTTTTATCCATATAACCATTTTCATCTATGAGCACACAATGTTGTTTTTTCTCATCTTTGAACCAATACATCAATGCGTACTTAACTGTATCTGAAATTACTTCTCCATTAAAAGAATTGCTATAGGTTGAAATCGTTTCCAATACTTTATTTTTCTTTATTTTTCCTTTAAATTTTACATTGATAGTTTTTTCTGGCATTTCCAATTTAAAATACACATTTTTATAGCGAGGTATCTTTGGATCAACTGAATACCATTTACCTTCAATATTGTATGCATGAAAAGGCTCTAATAAAAAAGGAGTATCAAAATTTTTTAAACTTATTATATATTTGTTGTCATACACAACTGATATAGCCTTTATTGTTTTCGGAGACATTGTCTTATTGTAGATAGAACAATTCAAACAACTTCCTTTGAAACGAGAATGATTTACTCCAAAAGAGGTGATTTTTAGATTCTTTGAAAAGTGGTAGAGCCAAAAACCATAGGCAGTTAAAACGAATATACCTAAATTACCGAGTATAGAGGCTATTTTATCAATATTATCTAAACTTAAAAAATTGCACATTATCCACCTCTACAGCAATTCTATTTCCACGCCGCTGTCCTTGCTTATATAGTAAGCGTTTGAGAGGGCAACGTCATCCTTGAAGGCTTCTTCGGCGGCAACGATTTTTGCCGGAGCGAGCTCGCACATGGCAGACACATCTTCCGGTGTAATACCTCCGTTAGAGCCGTCCAAACATACCAAAATCAATCCGTCTTCGCCAATGGAGTAGACTTTACGACCGTTGATATCTGTTAAATTGACTTTATAGGTTACGGGAATACCCAATTTTAACATCACTTCATAGACGACATCTAATTCAGAACGGTCAAATTTAAGTGTTTTGACAACAGAGTCAAAGCGTTCTTTCAACACTTCTGTTTCGCTGACCGGTGTATCATCCCATTTAACGAGGTTTGATGTATCCAGTTTCAAAACCTTAAATCCAACATCCACATCGGCGTTTTGCTCTTTAATCTTGCTACCGGCACGACGGATACGTTCTTTACCGATTTCACAAATGTTTTTGTAGCCGGCTTTGAATGCTTCCGACTTTTCATCTGTCACTTCCGGTAATTGCACCATGATAAATTGACGTTTACCTCCATCTTCAGCATTTAATTGCATAACCGCATGAGCCGTAGTTGCAGAGCCAGAGAAAAAGTCGAGAATGATATCGTCTTCCTTAGATGAAGTAGATAAAATATACTTTATAAAATCAACTGCCTTTGCAAAATCAAAAGGCAAATTATTAGCTTTTAACCATTTTGTAGATGATTGAGAGTCAAAGAAAAGAGTTGATTTAGGAACTTGATAAATATAATCCCCTAAATATCGTTTAGGTCTAGGAACGATTGTCTCATCTTTACCAAAAGCTAACAAACCTTCTTTTTCTAATCTTTTGACTTCTTCATCTTTATATCTCCAACCCCCAACGGGTTTTGCACAGACTTTTCCTGTTACAGGATGAATAACTTCCGTAAGCATATTTCCATTGGTTACTCCACCAGGATTATCTGTCTGATATATTCCTTTTTTATCCGCATAGGTATAGTGATCTAAATCATAAAATCTTGGATATTTCACCAACTCTAATAGTTCATTATGAATCTCATCTTCTGATAAATTTCTTTTAACAAGTTGCATTGCACGATTGTAATATTCATCAACATTATTCTTTTTTACTTTCCACTCATCTCCAAGTGAGTAGATATTTTTACAGTAACATAAAATATACTCATGAGAAACAGAAACATATTTTGAATTATTTTTTGTTGAATTAGAGGCTACTATAAATTGAGCTACAAAATTCTCCTCTCCGAAAACTTCATCGCATAAACGACGAAGATTTGTTACTTCATTATCATCAATCGAAATAAAAATCACGCCGTCATCACGAAGCAAGTTAGAGGCTAAACGCAAGCGAGGGTACATCATGTTCAGCCAGTTAGTGTGATATCTACCCATTGTTTCGGGATTTGATTTTGTTGTTTGGCTTGTAATTTCTTTATATTTTGCCATCGGGTCTTTAAAATCATCTTCATAAACAAAATCATTGCCGGTGTTATACGGAGGATCAATGTAAATCATCTTAACTTTGCGATAATAGGCTGTTTGCAAAAGTTTCAAAACTTCCAAATTATCGCCTTCAATATATAGATTATTTGTGTTTTCAAAATCCACGCTCTCTTCCGGACAAGGACGAAGTGTCCCGGTTGAACGCTTACCGGCAATCCGATAGCATTCAGATTTGCCTTTCCATTCAAATTTATACTTTTCAAAATCGTTGTCTATATATTCGCCACATAAAGACAAAAGTTTATCAATATCCAAATTACCCTCGGTAAAACACTCAGGAAAAACCGTTTTCAACTTTTCCTTGTTTACGCCCGTCACATCAAGGCTTTTGCCGTCCATTTTTTGAATTTGAATATCGTCTGCCATGAAAACACCTCATTTATCAGCATAAAATTATAATCCGTCACATTTTAACGACTTTCACCTAAAATTGCAAGAAAATAGTCATTTTTTTCAAAAAAAATGAAAAGTTGATTTAATTATTTTTTTGTACTATAAAGGGAAGGGAGCTGATAAAAAAGGTGTTTCGCACCTTTGGGTCAACCCCACCAGTTCGGATTGTAAGGTTGGCTTACTTGCTTTCATTTTTTTATAAAAAAGGATTGTTTTTCCTAAGCTTTTTGGCTATAATATCTCTTATGAAAAAAATCGGTGATATCTTTTTATATATTTTAAGGGGCTTAAGCCGACCACTTGTTTAAAAGGAGTTTAGTTTCTATGACAAAAATCGTAACGACAGGTGAGGTTTTGAAAGATATCAACGAAATTTCCCGACAAAGCTGAATTTCGTACCGAGTTATAGTTTTTGTTATGCCTTAAAACATATTTAGGATAGTATTTATATTACTTCTGATTAATATGTTTTACTCAAGGAAGTCAATTTATTCCGTATTATTTTCTCTTTAGCTGCTTTTTCTAAAGTTTTTACTAAATCAGGATGGTTGTTTACTTTGGCCAAATCTGCCGCGGATACTTTATCTTTTGTTATAGCACAAGGATTAGCCCCTTTATCCAATAAGTATTCACATAAATGTTCATGTCCGCCACGTGCAGCCATATGCAAAGCGGTCAACCCATCATTATTGGCGGCATTTACCGGCAAATAAAACTCTTCAATCAAACGTTTTGCGATAGCCGTTTCCCCCCGAGACGATGCCAACATTAAAACCGTATTTCCATTGGTGTCTTTCCAAGAGCTGTCGGCCTTTAAAATCGTTTTGGCAAATAAGTCCATTGTCTCACGACTTGACATGTTTTCGTTTTTATCCAAAGTTTGAAAAAACATTGACCAAGGTGAAGATGAAACCTGCTCTGTCAATTTTTGTTTTAAATCCATATTATACCTCATTTTCCCTAAACCTGTCTCTTATTATACTCTGAAATACAACTTTTGTCAAGACGGCTGTAAAAAAGCTTTACTTAATGTTGATTTTGTTGTATCGTTTAAATATAGAAAAAATGATTTTTAAATCTTAAAAAAAATAAGATAAAAACGCAAAGAAAGGTAAAAAATGAAATATTATATCATTGGTAATATGACGGGGAACAGCATGGATGCAATCGATTTGGTTTTGACTGAATTTGATGGTGATAAAATGAAAGATATTTGTTCTTTTTCAAAACCTTATACAAAGGAAATGCAGACAAAAATGGAAGCTTTGCGTACACAAGTTGCGAATAAAACAAAGGATGAAATTTTGGCTTTACCTGAATTTAATGCCATCCATGATGAATATGTGTATCAGGTGGCGAATTGTATTAATGAAATGTGTCAAAAATTTAACTTGAATAAATCTGAAATTGATGCGGTTGGTTTTCATGGGAAGACCTTGGATCACAATCCGCCATCTCGTGCAAAAGCGGAAAAGACACAGCCGTATACTTTACAAATTGGTTCTGGAAAAATGTTGTCGGATTTGACAAATTTAAAGGTTGTTTATGATTTTAGATCGGCTCCGGTAAAGGCTGGTTTTGACGGGGCACCATTGGTACCGCCACACAATGCACATATTGCTACAACGGAAGGGGACGGATGCTATTATAATGGAGGCAATACATCAAATTTTGCATGGATTATCAATGGGGTGGCAAAAGTGGGTGCCGATGCCGGTCCTTTTAATGAATATGTCGATAATTTCATTCGTGATAACACAAAAGATAGCTATGATATTGATGGAAAATACGGGAAGAATGGAAAATTGGATAAGGAATTATTACAACAACTTTTTGATTTAGGAAGATCCTTTTATGAGCGAGAACTTCCCAAATCCGGTGATCCGCAATTCTATCAAAAAGACAAGGTGTTTGAACTCATTAAGAAAAAAGGATTAAATATTTCGGATGCTGTTCATACATTGGAATATTTCGCCGCCTATATTGCCGTACAAGCGTTGACTTTGACAGATAAGAAAATTGATTTGCCGTCGTCTATCGTATTGTTTGGCGGGGGATGGAAAAACCCTGTTGTGTGTGAAAGCTTTAAGACACTGATTACGGGACAAGGGTATATACTACCGGAACACGAAGAAGTTTTTAAATCTTTTTTAAGACGCTTTAACAAAAAACCGGAGGTCAGATATTCCTTTTTCGGTGAATTTATGGAGGCTCGTTTGTTCGCAGATTTAGCTCGTTATCGATTGGAAAATCGGGCATGGGAAATTCCGGAAATTGTTGAAAGTGGGAAAAAAGTTGTTTGTGGCGTTATTGCACAGCCGGAAAAAGGACGTCAATTTTACGATGATAAGGTAAACTTAGCTGCTAAAAATTGGCAAAAAATAGAAATTTTAAAAATAAAGACAGAAATTAAAAAAGGAAAGGATGATAGATGAAACCGATTTTGGCAGCAATGCTATCTGTGGCTGGAACAGAGTTGACGGATGTGGAAAAATACTTATTGGAACAAGCAAATCCGATGGGAATTACTTTATTCAAACGGAATGTTCAAAATAAAAAACAAGTTAAAGATTTGGTCCATTCACTTAAAGAAACAATTGGACGAGATGATGTTTTAATTGCGGTTGATCAAGAAGGGGGGCGAGTCAGTCGATTTGCTGAACCTGAATGGTCACCCTATGTATCCCAGTATTCTTTAGGCTCTTTAAAGGGTGAAGAAGGGGAAGAAATAACTCGCTTGCATGGCATGTTGATTTCAGAAGATTTACGGGAAATGGGTGTAAATTGGAATTATGCACCTGTATTGGATGTGGCCTATCCGGATACAACATTAGCACTGAGTAATCGTATTTTTTCTGATGATGAAAAAGATGTTGCTGCACGTGGTAAAATATTATTGGAAACATATCAAAAAATGGGTATTTGTCCCTGTGTGAAACATTTGCCGGGTCATGGGCGTGCCGTGGTTGATCCCCATTTAAACTTACCAATTTTGCATCAAAGTTTGACGGAGCTGGAAAAAGATTTTTATCCATTTCAAGTAATTGGAAATGAGGCTCCGGCTGGAATGACTGCACATATAGTGCTTTCTGCGGTGGATGATAAGCCTGTCACGCAAAGTAAAAAGGCAATTCAAGAAATTATTCGTGGACGCATCGGGTTTAAAGGGTTTTTAATATCGGATTCTATTGACATGATGTCACTGGGGGGAAGTCTAGCGGAACGTACTCAAACAAGCCTAGAGGCTGGTTGTGACGCAGTGTGTTATTGTTTTGGGATTGAAGACGAGTTGAAAGAAGTAATACTGGCTGCCCGACCTTTGACAGATGAGGCAATGGACAGATTTGATAAAATTCGTCGTGTGGTGGTTGAAAAAACAAATAACATTGACAAAGATACTTTATATCAACGCTATATTGAGTTGGGGAAAAAGACCGAAAAATTAATCACAGATTATGATGCAGTAGAAATTTTACTTAAAATGCAAGAGAAAAAAAAGTGCAGATAAAACCGCTAAATTTTTTTGCGATAAGCACAATAGACACTGTTATGAAATAGTAGGGAGATATGAAAACATGCTATTTCAAAAACAAAACCTAATTCTGCGGAAAGTATATCCGAGGTGCGTACTCTTTTGAAAAAGTCGATTGTGTGGTATTATATATCTTTTATAAAGGCATGCTCATCGCAACATTCCACTTTGGAACAGTTGAGACAATCTCCGAAAACTTTATGAGGAAGGGTATCTCGATCGACTTCCGTAAAACCACACTTTTTAAAAAAATCGCATTGGTATGTCAAAGAAAATACACGGGGAACACCCAATTCTTTGGCTCGGGATAGGCATTTTTCAACCAGTTTTGTCCCGATACCTTTTTTAATGTGGTCTTTATGAACTGCCAAGGATGCCACTTCAACCAAATCTTTCCAAGCAACTGAGATTCTGGCACAACCGATGACTTGTCCGTTTTCTTCATACACGAAAAAGCCTTGTATGTTCTTATAAATATCGTATGGACATTTTTTTAACATCAGTCCTCGCTCTGCGTGATAATTCACTAAATTTAAAATTTCGGAAGCATCGGACATTTTGGCATTTCTTATCATTTTATTCCCTTTCAAAAGAATTTTTTCTTTTTCTTTTATCTATAAATTGTTGTAATGTCAAGTTTTGATTATTACATAAATATTGACAGAGTGTCAATATCATAGAATGACATTTTTTTAAATCTTTTACGGATACAAACTCATTGCTCTTATGGGCATTTTCTATTAAACCGGGACCGCATACAACGGTCGGTATTCCGTTTTTTTGGATGAAGCCGGCTTCGGTCACATAATTTTCAGCTCGCTTTTTCGAGTTTCCCAACAAAGCAGAAAGATTGGAAAATGCCGTTGTGTTTTCACAATTCAAATCATCGTCAATAAAACGTTTGTGAGAGATGACCCCGATATGGCTTTGAGGAGCGAATTTGTGGTTTGTTTGAAGAATAAAATTATCTATTTTTTGATTTATTTCAGATATGTTTTCACCGGGGTGAGGGCGATATTGATATGAAAATTCACAAAAATCCGCTACCATATTGGTTGCACGTCCGCCACTGATTTTTCCAAAATTAAACACGGTATAAGGGTATTCAAACGGTGAATCTTTAAATGGGTGTTGTTTTTTATCTTCGGCAATAGTTCGGATATGCCTGATGATATCCAAAGATAATTCAATAGCACTAACGCCCTTGTCCGGCATAGAGGCATGAGCCGCCAAGCCTTTGACTTCAATAAAACCGGTCACACAGCCACGATGTGAAGAAATGATTTCAAGGCCGGATGGTTCGCCAACCCAGCACCAATCCGGTTTGTATTTGCTTAATAAAGGTGCGGAAGACTTGATGGCCAGCATTTCATTTTCTTCATCAAAAGACAGACAAAGGTGAATCGGCTTTGAAATTTTTCTGTCTTTTAAATCTAAAACATTCGAAAGAACACAGGAAATAAAGCCTTTCATATCACAAGATCCTCTGGCAAAGATTTTTCCATCTTTTTGAATTGCCGTGAAGGGCGGAGTTTGCCAATTTTCAATGGCACAAGGGACAACATCTAAATGTCCGGAGAACAAAACACCGCCTTTTTTACTTGTTTGAGTTGGCAATGTGGCCCATAAAATACCGGGGTAACCGTTTTCCTTTTTTATGCTTTCCGTGCTAAATCCGGTTTCTTTTAAAAGTTTTTTAAGATAATTATAACATTTAATACAGCCTTGTTTTTCAGATGTGTTAAATGAAATCAACTTATTAAAAATCTCATAATATTCCATTTAAAGACCTTTTTTGTATTTGTGATTAAACAAATCTTCTTTAAGATAACAGAAAATATTACAAATGACAATATAAAAAAGGAACAAAAACATATTGACGAAAACGGTTTTTTTTGCTATAAGCATAATAGACACTGTTATGAAATAGTGGGGAGATATGAAAAACATACTGATTCAAACAAAAAATTTAATTCTGCGGGAAGCATACCCGGGGGATGCTTACTCTTTTGAGGAAATCGGTCAAGAGATACGGGAATGTAAAAAAAATCGGGCTTATTATGCGTTGGAAGAAGAAGGCCATGGACTGAAATTATTGCGGGAAACACTGGACCAACAGAAAGTAAATCCCAGAAAAACAATTGCTTTGGTCATTGCTGAAAAGAAACGTCCTGATAAAATGATTGGCTTCCTTGTGGGGGAGGTCGGACCGTTGGATGATCCACTATGGACGGGACAAGATGAGTTGATTGACCTTGGTTATTTCTTAAAACCGAATATTCAAGGAAAAGGTTATGCAACCGAAGCTGTCCGTGGATTTGTCTCAAAGATTTTTTTTGAAAAATTGCAGTATACTCATGTCAACGCCAGTGTGCATCCGGAAAATCCGGCGTCTCAACATGTATTAAAGGCCTTGGGATTTACCCATTATGCCAATGGTGCTAAGATTATAAAACGTAACGGGGTAGATATTGAAGAAGACAGAATGTTGTTTAAAGTAAACAGGGATGATTTTTATGAACATAAAAACGATATGGGGGAAAATAAAAACCTTATTATTTCCCGACAAACAAGAATTGTCAAAGGATTATTACAACAAACAATGCATGAAAGAGGATCTTAAAATGAAAGACGAGTTGATACAACCCAGAATGATTGTGGATTTAGATGCCATAAGGGATAATTATGCGGAATTAAAACGGGTTGCTCCGGGTAAAAAGATTTGCCCTGTTGTTAAATCAAATGCTTATGGTTTGGGTGCTATAGAAGTCACACGGACTTTAATAGATGAAGGGTGTGATACATTCTATGTTTCAACCGCTCTGGAAGGGGTGGAATTGCGTGAAGAATTTAAAGATATTCAAATCAATATTTTAAACGGGCCATCTGAACGCAGTATGCAGATGTTCCGTATCTTTCATCTAACACCCGTTATCAATAATTTAGAACAACTTGATATTTGGGAACGGGAAAAGCCCTTTGATTCACAAGTTGGTTGTATTTTAAATCTGGAAACCGGTTTTAATCGTTTAGGAATTAAGAAAGAAGAATGGGGAAAAATTACGCCGGAAAGATTAAAGAAAAACAAAGTATCTTTAATCATGTCTCATTTATCTTGTGCTGGAGAAGATTTATCTGATACCGTTGTACATGAACAAAATCAGAAACAGTTCCTTGTATGGAGCCAGGCATTAAAATTCTTTAAGGGAATTCCCGGAAGCTTGGCATTGGATGCTCATATGGTGAATACATCTAACTTGCCGATTGACCAAATTCGAAGCGGGGCAGCATTATGCGGGGTAAATGTTTTCCCGAAATTATTGAATTTGAAACCTGTAATGCAAATAGAGGCTCCTGTATTACAAATTGAAACAATTCAACCCGGACAAGCGGTCGGATATGGTGCAACATTCCATGCCGAAAAGGAAACAACGGTTGCTATTTTGGGTATCGGGTACGGATATGGTTTCCCACGGAATTTGGGTAATAAGGGAAAAGTGTTCTTTACAGCCGGTGATAAAGTTTATTCGGCTCCGCTTATCGGTCGGGTATCCATGGGATTGGTAAATTGTGATGTGACAAATGTTCCAAAAGAAGCCTTGGCTTCCAAAAAGGCATCTTTATTTGATAATAGACCGATTGCAAATAATTATACAATCAATCAATTATGTATAGATGCCGAACGTTTGGATACCGAAATTATGTGTTGCCAAAATTCTATGGAAGTGGTCTATACAAGTCAAGAGCGACGACAAAGAGAATTTGAACAAATTCAACAAAGAAAAAAATTGGAAAAAGGCTGTTATTGCTGTCGCTAAACAAGAACATTAATTATTATAAGAAAAATGAAACTGATACATACTGTTGGGGATGTTTCCTTGGAATGTGAAATTATGGAAACTGAAAACCCGCCCAAATTGATTGAAAATGATACAAATAGCTTATTTATCAACACATACTCGTGTGAATATTTTTTGTTGCGTCAAAAAATATACGATAAATTAACTGAAGCTCATAAATACTTGCCGAAAGGTTATCATTTTAAAGCTTTTGAATTATATCGTCCGATTAAAAGACAGGTGTATTATTGGGAATGTGTTCTTCGGGAAATGGAAGAAAAATACCCATATATGACCCCCAAAAAAATAGAAGAGATGGCGAATGTTTATATCGCTAATCCATATAAGCAGGGAAGTGGGCATCAAACCGGTGCTGCGTTGGACTTAACATTATGTGACGAAAATAATAAAGAGCTGGATATGGGGACATCTTGGCGGGAATTTAACGAATTGACCTCTACTTTTTCAAATTCGCCGAAATTGAGTGAAACGCAGAAAAAAAACAGAAAGATACTATATGATGCGATGATTACAGCTGGGTTTGTGAATTATTTCGAAGAATGGTGGCATTATAGCTATGGCGATATTGAATGGGCCGTGATTACTAAAATCGGCAAGACTTTATATGCACCGTTAAATATATAAAAAAGCGGATAAATTCTTTTTAAAGCTATATTTCTTTTCGATGTTGAGTATTTTTAATGAGAGCTTCCAAAATACCACTATCTTCCCTTTTCTTTTTATTCACAATGCGTATAACCTTTTTTATTGGTTTTTCGGCTTCCGGATAATTTAAAGAAATGAAGGATTGCAAATAATACAACATATGAATAATATCTTGGTTTGTTTGATTTTCTTTTTCTTTCCTTTTTTCTTGGTTAATCATGTTTCTGGCAAAAACGCCCGCCCCCAATTTTGACATGTCCCGATCGGTTGACACAAAGATATGTATATTTTTCATAGTTTGAGTTAATCCGGAACGCGGAATGAATTGTTCTTTGAAATAAGGCGTTTTTTCAAGGCGTTCCCGTATCCAAGAACTAGCCATGACACCACCGCAGAAAAATACGATATTGGCTTTGGTTGTTGCAGCCATTGTCCCACTGTGAGCCCCCAGATATGCATTGAATAAGTCAAATGTTTTAAGTGCGACTTCATCACCTTTTTGTGCCATTTCTTCAATTTTTTCGGCGGGTTCTATACAGGATTTTATCGATGGAATAAAACCGTATTTTATCGCATGATAAATATTGGATATACCTGTTCCCGAAACAATATGTTCTGTTATCGGACACATTTTTTTTCCACAATAATATGTTTCAATGGCATTTAAAAGTTTTTCATTCAGCTTTTGATCCTTTTCGTCATCAAAGTGAACTCTGGGAATGGTGCTGTGTCCAGCTTCGGATGTATAGATATTGACATTATTTTCTGAATTTGGCATAATTACACAAGTTCCCAAACCAGTTCCCGGACCGATTAAAACGATTTTTTCGTTTTTAATATCCATTTCCAAGCCCTTATTAAAAACAGATTGATATGATTCTTTACTTAGCTCGGACAAAGCCCAACCTTGAAGTGCAAAATCATTAACCAGTTTGACATTTTGTATAAACGGAAAGGCATTTTTAAGGTGTTGAATATCAGCTGTCCAAGGCGTATTTGTTGCTAAAATTTTCCCATTATTTTCATCAATATCTCCGGCGGCACCAATAACGCATAAGCTCGGAAGTCGGGTTGTTTTATGATCTTTTAAGTATCTGTCCACCACGGCTTCAAAAGACGGGAAATCGGCACATTTATACTTTCCGTTAAAGTAAATTAATTCTTGTTGATTTTCATGATAAAGACCGAATCGGACATTGGTTCCGCCCAAGTCACAAATTAAAACAACTTTTTTATTATGTTCTTTCATTTAATAATTTATCCTTGAATACTTTTAAGGCTTGTTTAGCCGTTTGACGATTATATTTTGCTTTCAGTTTGATTAGTTCCATGGCAATAAAACGACGTTCGGGTGTGGATAGAGTTAATTCGGATAAAATTGTTTGTCTATCTTGTAATAATCCACGATATGTCGGATAGAAAATATGTTTCGCTTTTAATGTACGATTGATTTGAGTAATCTTTTCTCGTTTTTTGATACGAGCCATTCGAGTATTTTCTTCTGGTTTTTGAATGGATAAACTTTTGAGATAAGCACGAAAATAAATAGAGTGTTTTTTTGTCGGGATTGACTGAGGAGTATGGGAAAATCCCATCTTGATTAATTGAGCAACCTTTATTATCTCCTCATCTGAAACATTTTGGTATTCAGATAATCTGTTCAAAATAAGGTCCAAAGTTGTTTGTCCTTTTTTATCGGTCATATTGATAACGGATGGATTATACAGTGCCAACAGCGAACAAAGTTCTATGTTTAAACTTTTGCCGGCAATATGAAGGGGTGTATATCCGTCAATATCCGGTAAAGTTAAATTTGCCCCACTCCTTAAAGCTTTTTTTACCAATTGTATCCGTTGATGGGAAACATACACCGAAATCGGTGTTTGCTTAAAATCTTTGGTTTGGTGATTGATATTATGCGTAATAGGAGATAATAAATCAAAGATTTCGGGCCGTTGAACAAAATGAATCGGTAATTGACCAACAGTATCCGATATATTGGGATTCGCATTAAACTCTAAAAGCATTTTGACAATCTTTGGATGAGAACCGCTAGCCGCCCAATGAAGAGGAGTTCGACCGACGCTGTCTTGAATGTTCGGGAAAGCTCCATTCGATAAAAGAATTTCGCAAGCCTCCATACATCCGTTATATACAGCCAAATGCAAGGGGGATATTATATTGTTGTGAGCAGAATTAGGCTTTGCGCCATAGGATAACAGAAGGCGAATAATTTCCCCATAATTATTTGCACTGGCCAGATATAAAGGTGTATATTCAAATTTAGTTCGCTGTTCAATGTTTGCTCCATTTTTTAACAATAAATCACAAACATCAGCCCGTTTAAAAGAACAAGCGACATACAGCGGAGTTCTTCCATCTTTATCCTGTATATTAAGATTGGCATTATGACTGATTAACAATTCACAAATTCCGATATACCCGAATTGAGATGCTTTATGTAAAAGGGATGTTTTATTACGATCGGTTAAGTTGATATTGAAGCCTTGGTTAATCAGTCTTTTTACGGTTAAAAAAGCATCCTCTTCATCCCGCCAATCAATCTCACGTAAAATCCGATCTTGTTTTCTTTTAAACAAAATTTTAAAAAAATCAAACATATATTTCTCCTGTATCTGTGCGGAATGTATCATAATTTGGTTAAAAAGTCAATATTTGCATTGATTGGGGTTATGTTAAAAAGTCTTTAAACAATTTTCTTTTGTTTGTCAGAGGTGTCAATCGGACGAATATTATGGGCAACCTTAATCGGTGTTTGGACAGGTTTAGGATATTTAAATGAAATTCGTTTGTTGAAATCATATGAATATCCGCCCAAAGCATGGAATTTTTCTACGGCGTTGGCTTCAATGGAAATAGGCGCATTCGTCATATCATTTATCGCAAAACGGTGTTGTTTAACGATTTGATCAATTTGATGATTTAATCCTTGCGGTTCGTTTAGATTTTCAAATTTCCGATGAGCTTTGATATATAAAAATCTAAACTTTAATTTAGAATGTCGAACAACCTCAAAAGAGATTAAAGACAACAGTTTATTTCTTAATTGATTTTCCTTCTTAAAGGATTTATCTGTAAAGAAAGATTCCAAATGTTCCAATGCCAAAATAGAATCTGTGTAAATATTAACGGTATCTTCGGTATTTAAAGGACATTGATTGATTGCCATATAAATCCCAAAAAGTTCAGCAGTAAAAATATCTGTTGATTTGATATGGGAAACTTTTTGGGATATAACCTCATCATTGTTGTTTACAATAATAAATCCGGCAGCCGAAAAGGGATTGTTCTTTTTAAATTCTTCATCATATACTTTGGATTGACGTCGGGCAGATGAAGCATTGGGAGTTGAAGCATCGGTATATATATCCATTAAGATCTCCTTTAAAATATGCGATGAATTATATCAGAATTTATTTAAAAAGTCAATATCCAAAACGATAACTAAAATGATCAAAAAAGACTTGCGAACTGAATATAAACATTTATATACGAGGTATTAAAATAACGTTGTGGAGGAAGTTATATGCGTCGGATTTTGTTTTTTATGTTCACTCTTTCTTTGTGCGCCGAAGAAGTTTTGGATTGTCGATGCAAGGATTGGGGATGTGATTCGGCAACCGGCGAAGTAGGTTTCAGCCAACGGTCGTAATTTTTATCAAAAAACGCATCCTGTTTAAAATAATTTATGGGGAGGGGGATTTTCTTTAAAAAATACGCGATAGGATAATTTAATTGATTATAAAAATATGCTTTAAGTAAAATATTATCATTAAATGATATTTTTTTCTTTGCTTTTTATTTAAAAAAATGTATATTAGACTCCGTTATTTAATAATTGTCAGATGAAAGGATAAAATATGACAACTCGTGTAGCCATTAATGGTTTCGGTCGTATCGGCCGTTTGGTTTTTCAAGCTATCGTGGAACGTGGCTTGCTTGGTAAAGATATTGATGTCGTTGCAGTGGTGGATATGTCCACAGATGCCAAATATTTTGCTTATCAGTTAAAATATGATTCAGTTCAAGGTAAAATGAATGCAACTTTCGATACTAAAAAATCTGATCCTTCTTTGGAAGCGGATGATATTTTGGTTGTTAACGGTCATGAAATTAAATGCTTGATGGCTCAAAAAGATTTAGCCATGATGCCGTGGAAAGAATTAAACATTGACTATGTTATCGAATCAACCGGATTGTTCACTCAATCTGAAAAAGCTGCTGGACATTTGGCTGCCGGTGCAAAACGGGTTGTAATTTCTGCCCCGGGTAAAGGAGATGTCAAAACCATGGTTTATGGTGTTAATGAAGATGAATTTGATCCGGCTGTTCATAAAATTGTTTCAAATGCTTCATGTACAACAAACTGTTTGGCTCCGTTGGTTCATGTTTTGTTGAAAGAAGGTATCGGTATTGAAACCGGCTTGATGACAACAATTCATGCATATACTGCCACTCAAAAGACTGTTGACGGACCGTCTAAAAAAGATTGGCGTGGCGGACGGGCTGCTGCAATCAACACAATTCCGTCTTCTACCGGAGCAGCTAAAGCCGTGGGTGAAGTTTTGCCGGCAGTTAAAGGTAAATTAACGGGTATGTCTTTCCGTGTCGCCGTAGCGGATGTGTCTGTCGTGGACTTAACCTTTGTTGCATCTCGTGATACTTCCATTGAAGAAATTGATGCTTTAATGAAAAAGGCTTCGGAAACATATTTGAAGGATACATTGGGTTACACGGATGAAGAATTGGTATCAACAGACTTTATTCATGATCCCAGAACTTCTATCTATGATTCATTGGCAACCGTTCAAAACAACTTAAAGGGTGAAAAACGGATGTTCAAGATTGTTTCTTGGTATGACAATGAATGGGGTTATTCTAACTCGTTGGTTAAAATGGTTCAAATGATGGCCAAAAAAGACGGGTTAATCTAATATCGTTTAGTGAATCGGCCCGTTTTGGGCCGATTCGTTTTTATATAAATGAAAAAGATTTTATTGATTTTATACTTATTATCTTTAAATGTTTATGCAACGAGTATTGCATTGCCGTCTGCCGTTATGGATGACGACTTTGAAGTTGAAGAAGAAATTGTTAAGCCAACTCGGGGCATAAATGATAACATATTGGATTTGTCGACGATTGATGATTTGTCAAAACCTTTGGATTGGGAAGATGAAATAATCTTTACGGAGGAAGAATGGGTCGGTACTGAAAATCAACCGCTTCCACCGGCAACTTTGGATGTTATGACGTCTATTCAATCTATTAACCGGAACTTTAATGATACGGTGAATGTTTTGACAGACTTTTTATCAATCGGTCGATTTATATCCGTAAATGTTTCAAGCGAAATTGCCGAATATGAAATTGTATTTAAGGATCGTTTGGAATGTAATCAAATTGAAAATCAGATTAAAAATATCGAAAATTCTGAAATCTTTGATATTAATTGTTCTGAAGATGTATTGAAATTAAAAATAAAAAAGGAAATAAAAAATGAATTATAAAACTTTGGATAACTTGACGGATATTGCCGGAAAAGTCGTTTTTGTCCGTGCGGATTTAAATGTGCCGGCAAAAGATGGCACTATTACGGATACGACTCGAATTGATCGGTTTGTTCCGACGATGAATGAATTGGTCGAAAAAGGGGCAAAGGTCATTGTGGCTTCGCATTTTGGACGTCCGGATGGCGAGGTTAAGGCTGAATTTTCTATGGCATTTATTGCACCGGCTTTGGAAAAATCCAGTGGAAAGAAAGTAAGCTTTGTATCCGATTGTATCGGCGAAACTCGGAAAAACGCAGTTTCTGAAATGGCAAATGGCGATGTGATATTATTGGAAAATGTTCGTTTCTATAAGGGCGAGGAAGAAAATGATGAAGCCTTTTCAAAAATGTTGGCCGATGGTGTTGATATTTATGTCAATGATGCATTCTCAACAGCTCATCGGGCCCATAGCTCGACCGAAGGAATGGCTCATTTTGTTGATGTCAAAGTTGCCGGTCGCTTAATGCAAGCCGAATTGGAAGCCTTGAATAAAGCTTTGGGAAATCCGATTCGTCCGGCTTGTGCATTGGTTGGTGGATCCAAAGTATCAACAAAATTGGATTTGTTGGGTAATTTGGTTAAAAAGGTTGATTATTTGTTAATCGGTGGTGGTATGGCTCATACTTTCTTGGCTGCCAAAGGGTATCCGATGGGAAAAGGCTCTTTGGTTGAGGTCGGAATGATTGATACCGCCAAAAATATCATGGAAAATGCCGCTTCTTGTCAAATTGTTTTGCCAGTTGATTTGGTTTGGGCGGATGAATTTGCCGAAGGGCAGGAAGTACATGTTTCAACATTGGATTCCTTGCCAGAAGGTAAGCCATTGGTTGATATCGGTCCTCAATCCGTTGCCGAATTTATTGATGTGATTAAAAAATCTAAAACTTTAATTTGGAACGGCCCTGTGGGTGCTTTTGAAATTAAACCGTTTGATCGGGCAACCAATGAAATTGCTCATGAAGTGGCAGAGTTAACAAAAGCCGGAAATTTAGTATCTGTTGCCGGTGGCGGGGATACGGTTTCCGCATTGAAAAAAGCCGGCGTTAAAGCTGATTTGACATATATTTCGGCTGCGGGAGGTGCTTTCCTTGAATGGATGGAAGGAAAAACATTGCCCGGCGTTAAAGCGTTGGAAGAATGATGTAATAAAGCCCTGTGTTTTCAGGGCTTTATTTTTATTTGAAAAAATATGTTGACAAAAAAATAAAACCACTTTATATAAGAAAGATATAAACGATATAAAATTAAGTTTTTATTAAGTTTTTTGTGTTATAAAGGAAAACAGAAGGAGGGTTTAAATGACGTTATCTTCGGAATTCTTAAAAAAAGGACCTTGTAAATCTGTGAAGTCTGATTTGGGCTTTCTTCAAGGGGAAAAACCTTTGTTTGCTTCTTTTATGGCGGGGAAAGAGAAACCAATAACTGTTAAAGGCGATTTGGGTTTTGATTATGAGGCCGCACATGAAAAAACTTCATCTAAATTACCATATGTTTTAACGGCGGCTGCCGGTCGGGTGAGATAACTTGACAAAAAAGTAAAAATAGTATATATTCCTTGTGGAATTTAAAAAAACATTCCAAAATTATTTTCGGAATGTTTTTTTATGTGAAAGGTAAAGGAATGGATAATATTAGAAATAGCAATATAAAGGGCTTAGTTTGGGGTATCTTTGAAAAAGATAAAGAAAAAATTGAATGGTTCTTGGGAAAAATCGGAGGCGATATCAATGCGATGGTTGAAGATAATAAAAATCTTTTGATGTTGGCTTGTGAAAATGGAGATGTCAAGGTTGTGGATTATCTTTTATCACGGCGTGATATTAATGTTCGGGCCGAAAATTCCGAAGGTTATACTTCTTTAATGTTTGCAGCAATGAATGGACATATTCAAATTTCCAAAAGTCTCTTAACTAAAGGAGCTCTGATTAACAAAAAAACACGTTTGGTGGGTTTGACACCGTTAATGTTGGCGATTTCCAATCATAAGGCGGATATGGCGATGTTTTTAATGGATCAAGAAAAAATAGATGTATCCATCAAAACAACCTTTGTTTATCAAGATATTGATAAAAAAGGGAATGTTACTCCTTATCAAATGACGGCTCGAGATTTTGCTTTG
Source organism: Alphaproteobacteria bacterium (assembly GCA_045536135.1). Classification (GTDB taxonomy): domain Bacteria; phylum Pseudomonadota; class Alphaproteobacteria; order CAAHEQ01; family UBA3637; genus JAZSNA01. The sequence goes on along the minus strand of JAZSNA010000003.1, from coordinate 21,420 downwards.
GCTGAATCTTTTGATGCGGAAATGAATAAAGTTTTAAAACGATTAATAGATATTGAAAAACAAAAGAATGTTCAAAAAATGTCTTCTTATCGTTATTTAAACAGAAAGAAGGGTGAACATGAACGCTAAAAATATATTATGTTTTTTAACAACATTGGCATTGGTATGCGGATGTGAAGATCAAAAAATGCAAGGTGAAAAACACCACGGTATTGATGTGAAGGTGATTTTAAAGAAAAAATATCTTTTGTTCGGTGAAAAACACCACGGTATTGATGTGGAACAAAAGGTTCGCCCCTTGTTAAATCTTTTAACATTTCGTGAAAAACACCACGGTATTGATGTGGAACAAAAGGGTGTCTTAATTGGGAAAGAAACTTTATCACCGGAACCGAAAACGATACATTCTTATTTATATTTTGATACGGATGAAAACCCTAATACAACAGAAGTTATTATAACTGTCCGTCATTATAACGATTTAAATGTAATGGCAAAAGTTCGTGATTTGACGGTAGGGAAACCTTATAAAATTTATACACTGGTAAAAAAAATCGGTCGGGAAACGCCTTATCCGCACCCGGGGGGTAGTATTGAAAAAGTCAAAGAATAACCATGAAAAAGGAACATCTGTTTTGTATGGAAGTTGAATGTTTGGCCACAAGATATGGGTTGCCGTTTTTTGTGGTGACGGAAGGTGCTTCCATGACACGAAACAAAGATTGTAAAGCCGTTGAAAATGCCAGAATTTCCCATATTCGGTGGGAACAGGAAAATGGAATTGATTCGGATGAGGATTGGTTGGCGGGTAATTGACTTTCTGATTAAAATATGATAATATACATTGTTTTTAAGAAAGGATAAAAAATGGAACTTCATAAAGATATAATGAATATTAATTGGGCAAACAAAGCAGAAATTGAACAAAATGTTAAAGAGGTGTTGGCTGACGATGTTAATGTTAATACAAAATCATCAAGTGGTATGACGATGGCACATTGGGCATCTTTTTATGGTTATGTTGAGGCTTTAAATCTTCTGATTGCCTGTGGTGCGGATTTAAATATGAAAAATGATATGGGAGATAATGTATTGGATTTGGCTAATAATTCCGAAACAGTTTCTGTAATTAAGAAGCCCCGTTCAAAGTCAGAGGATGAAAAAACTCGTCAAGAAATTTTTAATCTGGGAATCGCACGCATTGAAAAACGTCAAGATGAATTATTGAAAGAATGTCGTGCCTTGGAAAAAGTTAAAAGAATTCGTCGAACCAAATCCTTGAATAAAAATAACCACAAAACACGGGAGTAATAAAGATGTTTAATTACGATAACACGAAATCAAGTCGGGTTTGCAAAACAAAATACGGTTATCAAACGACTAACCGGTCGATAACCTATAATTGGGAAGAAATTAATAAAAATAAGAACCTTAAAGAACTGGCTGGTATCTCTTATCGTGGTGATAAATACTTGGGTTGGGAAAGGTTTAATCAATGTTTAAGAAGGGTGGATACGGATCAAAGTGTTTTTATGTATGATTGTTTTCATGACATGCCACAGGCCTATTCTGAATTTACACCCCATGAAATTCCTGTCAATCATCAGGATGTAAAGGGGATGACCGGTCCGATGTATGCCGCACAAAAAAACTCATTGAAAATGTTAAATTTTTTTAAATATCGAAATAATTTTGGGATTGATTTTAAACTCAGAAATAATAACGGATATAATTTATTGGATATTGCTTGTTTTTATGGATCTTTGGATTGGGTAGAATATGCCTTTAATTGTATTCCGGCGACGGAAAATGCTTTAAATAAAAGAAAAGAAACACCATTAATGATTGCCGTTCGTGGATCAATTATTGATAAAAGAAAACATGAAGAAACCATTCGTTTTTTATTGGATCAAAATCCGGATTTAACGGCTCAAAATATCTATGGACAAACAATCAAAGATTATATTGAAAATGCACCGGTTTTGATACGGGGAATGATTGAACAAAAAATAAAGGAGACTCAAAAAGAAGGTCAAAAGGAAACAAAGATACCAGTTCGTTTGATGAAACAGAAAAATGGCTTTCGAGTTAATATAACAGTAAAATCAGAAGATTTTGAACGGAATTAATTTTTAATTCCGTTTTTTTTTAAGTATAAAAACACCACTCAAAAAGTGCAAAAAAAACCTTGGTTTTTTTTGAAATTCAAAAAGGCGAAAAATGAAAAAATAAGTTTTTTTAAATAAAAGAAAAAAAATATTTAAATCGTAAAAAAAAATGCTTGCAAAAAACCAAGGTTTTTTTTATACTGTTTTTATTGATGAAAAAAACAATAAAAAAAGGAGAATAAAAATGAAAAAACAAAGCGGACGCAGTATGGTTGAAATGCTTGGAACACTGGCAATTATCGGTGTTTTGTCGGTGACGGCATTGACGGGATATAAAATCGCCATGAACAAGAATCGAACAAATAATATTTTATATGATGTGAATTTGGCCATGAATGAAATCGCCACTCGGGAATATTTATCCTTACCCGAAATAACCCAACATGTTCGTGATTTAGGGGTTCGGACGGAATTGGATATTGTTTATGCTCGAAACGGCGGAACTGAATCAAGTGGCTTTTTTATACAAGTCAACGGCGTGACGGAAGCCGTTTGTAAAACTTTAACTTCGAATAAAACCGCTTTTATGAATTCCATTCAACCGTATTCGGGAAATGCCAAAGCCAATGCTTGTGCCGAAGGTATAGATGTCCGTGCTGAATTCCAATACCCACCCGTGGAAGGCGGAGAGGTCGAAGAACCAGCCAGTTGTCCGAGTGGATATGAAATGTGTGGTAATATTTGTTGCCCGAGTGGTGGAGTTTGTCAAAATGATCAATGTTGTTTAACATTTGAATCTGACTGGGGGACTGAGGAAACAACTTGTTGTGGCGGGAATACAATTTTAATCGGAAATACTGGAGATTATTATCACTGTTGTGATCGGGAAAGCGAATTTCATTTTGGACCTGCAGGATGCTTGTCTTGCGAAGCGTATGGTGGTAAAAAATGTAATGGCGATGATATTATTGAATGTCAAGAGGGAAAAGTTCCGTATCCAAACGATTTTGGAGGAATATCATGTTGTGATCCTAATCAATATACCGATGGATACTATAATTGTTATGATTGTCCGACGAATGCGGTATGTAATGGAACAGAAACAATTACTTGTGAGGAAGGATATTATTGGGATGGTACAACTTGTTATCTCCCATGTCCGACTGGTGCGATTTGCGATGCCCCGAATAATATAACTGGATGTAAAACTGGTTATGTTCAGATAGGGAATGGCTGTTATTCTTGCCCGACTGGTGCGACTTGTGATGGATCAGAAACAGTTACTTGTCAAACTGGTACATGGGATGAAGGCCTATGGTGTTGTGTTGATGATGATTGGAATTGTATTGAATAGTGAAGGCAAGATTGTTGTGGATATTAAAACGGGGGATTTTTATCCCCCGTTTTATATTAAATTAAAAGTTCATCTTTTTTATTAATCGGGCATAGACGGGTTTCATGTGGTCTTCTTTAACCACTTCCATAATATCTTTTATTTTAATCCATTCAACCGCACTGTTTTCGGCTTGGGCAATTTGAAGGGGTTGATCTTCCGTGGCTTCAAATAAAAAAGTGGTGTTAAAATGGATATGGGATGGAACAGGATGATGATGTTTTATGTGTGGTTTGACAAACATGGAACAAATATCAATAAAGTTCGGATTTAGGATTTTGATATTTTTTATTCCGCTTTCTTCCATCGCCTCTTTTTGTGCAACATAAAGTAAGTCTTTATCCCCGTCAGCATGACCACCCAAAAAACCGAAACTGTCATATATCTTGTGATAAGCCATTAAGACTTTGTCTTTGTCTGGATTGATGACCCATGCGGATGAAGTGACATGTCCGACAAGGTTGTCTCGTGTCCAGATATGATTTCCGAATGCCTCTATGAATTGTAAAAAAGAATTACAATTAAGCCTTTCTTCTTCATCCAAAGGAATGTATTCCTTTAACGAGTTATAAAGTGTGTTGTTCATCTTTCAGTGCTTTTTTGTGGTGTGAGGCGACTAAAATGGGTTTTTCTGATTCCCTAAAATTCGAACTGATAAGTTTTTCACAGTCATTTAAGAAATTATATCTTTTTAAGTTTCTTTCCCATAAATTGTATCCGGTAAAGAAATTGATAATTTTATCTTTTAAATTTTCTTTTTGATCAAAGTCGATTTTTTCCAGTTCTTCTTTAATGACTTTTTGAGCATTTTTTAAATCCTCAACTTCAAATTCCGGTAATAAGGTTAAAAAAGATTCCCACTTTTCATTTTTAATCGCAACTGTTAATGCATTTTGACCATGGGGATCCTTGAGCTTTAAAATCCCCCGACCGTACTGTGCGATTTGGTATTCAATTTGATCTTGAGAATTCATATTGATTGTATTAAACCAAATATCATCAATATTATTGTTCATATTTTGTCCTTTCAACGGGGTTGTATTTTATCATATTTTATCTTAATTGTCAAATTTGATAAAAAAACTTGTTTTTTTTAAAAAAAATGCTATCATAACGGAATGGTTGATCATGCTCATTTAATCGTTAATTTTGATCCGGTCTTTTTTTCAATCGGCCCATTGGATGTTCGGTGGTATTCTTTGGCATATATTGTCGGGATTATATGGGCTTGGCTGTTGGTTAAAAGAATGATTAAAGCGTCCGATTTCCCAATAACGTCAAAGAAGTTGGATGATTTTGTCGGTTGGGTGGTTTTGGGGATTATTCTTGGTGGACGATTGGGATATGTTTTATTTTATCAGGCCTCTTATTACTTATCTCATCCGATCGAGATTTTGTATTTGTGGCAAGGCGGAATGTCTTTTCATGGCGGATTAATCGGTGTCGCAATATCGGTATTACTTTTTGTTAAAAAAGAAAAAATTAATTTATGGAAGTTTTCAGATATGATTTGTTGTGTCGCACCTGTCGGACTTTTCTTGGGGCGAATTGCCAACTTTATCAATGGAGAATTATATGGCGCAATAACGGATAAGTCTTGGGGGATGATTTTTCCAAAAGGTGGTTTTGTCGCACGACATCCTTCACAATTATATGAAGCCTTTTTTGAAGGAGTTGTTTTATTTTGTATTTTGAATTTTTTGTGGTGGAAGAAAAAAATGCCGGCCGGTATCGTGACCGGATTGTTTTTTGTCCTTTATGGAATATTTCGTTTTATGGTCGAGTTTGTTCGAATTCCGGATGAACATTTAGGTTATCTGACATTTAATTTAACAATGGGACAATGGCTTTGTGTCCCGATGATTGTTTTTGGTTTGGGAGTTATATTATGGTGCAAAAAAGAAAAAAAAGCTTTTGGAAAAAAATAAAAGAGGTATCTCATAAACAGTTGGTTGTTCCTTTGCTTAACGGAATGTCAGATCCGATTTTTTCTGCGCGAGGTGTTATGGTGGGTTTGGCATGGGCAATGACACCGCTTGTTGGTGTTCAGATGACAACCGTGACTATTACTTGGGCAATTTGTAAGTTCTTTAAATATAAATTCTCTTTACCTATTGCTTTGGCTTGGACTTGGGTGACGAATGTATTTACAATGTTGCCTATTTATTATGTTTTTTATTTAACAGGTAAAATTATGATGGGGCAATGGAGTAATATTGATGGATTTTCAAAGTTTTCCGACCTTTTTAAAAGTGTATTTATGTCTTCGGATATCAGCTTTTGGCAAAGTTTGGTCGAATTGACGAAAGATTGGGCCTTTGCAATGTTTATCGGATGTATCCCTTATGTTATTTTAGGCGGTTTCGGCGGATACTTCGGAACACTGGCTTGGATGAAAAGAAAGAAAAAAAATGCAGAAAAGTAATTTATTAAAAACACCTCATGTTTTTTGTAATGCGGCAGATTCAAAAGAATTGCAAAATCCGATACTGTTGAATCAAATCCACAGTTTTAAGGTGATAACTATTTCTGAAAAACCGTCTAAAATACCATCGGCTGATGCTTATGTGACGGATGTGGCGGGTTTAAGATTAACAATAAAAACAGCGGATTGTGCACCGGTTTTGTTTTATGATGAAAAAAATCAGGTCGTCGGAGCCGCTCATGCTGGTTGGAAGGGGGCTTTAAACGGTATTTTGGAACAAACTGTCTTGGCAATGTTGAAAAAAGGAGCCGAAATTTCAAATATTGTCGCTTGTATCGGACCGTGTATTCATCAAAAAAGCAATCATTTTTCAGACGATGTTATTCAATTATTCCCATCGGATACCCATATCTTTTTTAAAGAAGGATATTTTGATTTAGTCGGATTTATCAAATATCGATTGGAATTCATTGGGATTAAAAGTGTCGATGTCATAGATATTGACACTTTCGCAGATTTAAATTATAATAGCTATCGTCGTGATCCGGCAAATCCAGACAGACAGTATTCGGCAATTTGGTTGGAGGATAAAAATGGATAAAAAACAATCTGGACGCAGTATGATTGAAATGTTGGGGACACTGGCTATCATCGGTGTTTTGACAATCACAGTGACAGAAGGCTTTCAAATGGCGTTGAATCGGCATCGGGCAAATGAAATTATGAATTGGGTATCGGCTTGTGCCGTCACGGCTCAGACCAGCACCGAATTAATGTTAACGCAAGAAGAAGAGTGTGATTTCAATGGAACGGGCGAATATGCTGATGTTTGTCGTCGTTGGAATTGTGAACAAATCTTGTTGGAACCCATTCCGGTTGAAGTGGCTAGTTTGCAGGGGGGAGTTGCACCGATTTATGCTCATAAATACTTGGATGATCGAGGTATGTATATCGAGGGGCTTGTTTTATCCGATGTATACGATATGGATTTGGTATCATACACATTGGATCGTTCAACAGTTGCACAAGACCATGTTATTTATGTTTTCCAAGATAAAAATGTTCCCGTCAAATCAGAAGGTGAAAGCCGCAAAATTGATACGGATAAAATAGCCAGTTTTGACGAGGATAGCGGACGTGGTTTGTCCTTTTACTTTGATAATTGATTAAAATAAATTGACATCGCAATGGCACCGGCATTGGAAACATTTAAACTTTCCATATTGGGTGTCATTGGTATTTTAACAATCTCATCACAATTTTGGGCGACAAGGCGACGGATACCACTTCCTTCTGCACCTAAAACAAAAGCAGTTTTGCTTGAAAAATTAATTTGATAAATGGATTTTTTTGTGTTGCCGGTTAATCCGTAAATCCAATACCCGTTTTTCTTTAATATTTCAATGCTGCGGACAATGTTCGGAACGGCGATTAAGGGAACTTTTTCCAAACCGCCACAGCTGACTTTGGCGATTAATCCATTCTCGGAAGCACTGTTGTTTTGAGGGATGATAACGGCCTTTATCCCAAATGCGGTGGCTGTTCTTAAAATCGCACCGATATTATGCGGATCGACAACTTGATCCAAGATGACAACGGCTCCTTCCGTAATGTCTGATATATTTACTGATGGTAAGGCGTTCGTTAATACTGCAATTCCCTGATGAACGGCAGATGGAGGCAAAACAGATTCGATTTCCTGTTTCGATGTGATTTTAAAAGATAAATTGTTCGGAATATTAACCGGACAATCTTTTGTTTTTAAGATTTTGATGGTATTTCTGTTTGGGTTTTCAAATAAAGCCGTGCAGGCATGTATCCCGTAAATCCAATATGGTTTCAGTTTCATTTGTCTTGTCCTATTTTATGGATTGAAACGGAAAGAATTTGATTGTGTTTCTTTTCCAAAATTTTAAAGCGAAAGCCGTCAAAAGTATAAACGGAATTTTTCTTGGGAATTTGTTCCGTTTTATAGAGTAATAAGCCCGCAATTGTTGTGGCATCCGTATCATCCAATTCCCAACCGAATGTTCGATTTAAGTCTCGAATCGGCGTGTTTCCTTTGACAACAAAGGCACCGGATTTGTTTTTTTGGATATGTAATTTGGCAACCTCGATTTTATCCGTTTCATCCACGATGTCTCCCACAATTTCTTCCAAAATGTCTTCCAAGGTCAAAGAACCTTGCAAGATTCCGTATTCATCAACAACAAAAGCAAAATGTTCATGTCTTTCTCGGAAGGCTTGTAATTGCGATAATAAATCCGTCGTTTCCAACACAAACCAAGGCTCAATCAGATATTTTTGAATATCAATGGATGTTTTGTTTTTTAAACGAGCCACTAAAAAAGGTTTGGTATATAATAATCCGATAATCTGTTCCGGTTTCCCCTTCCACATGGGAATACGGGTATAGGGTGATTTAATGATTTTTTTAGATAACTCATCCAGCGGAGTATCAACATCCAATGTAAACATTTTGCTCCGGTGTATCATGACATCTTGGACGGTTAATTCGCTAAGGTCCAGAACACTTTTTATCATATGTTTTTCCGATTTTATTTCTTCATCGTTCATTAAGTCTAATGTTCCGCGAATTTCGGATTTAACATCCTCATCCATGGCATCGGTTTTTAATAAGCCCATATATTTCATAGAGGTTTTGACAATCAGATTCAAAAACAGAATAATCGGGGATAGAATTAAAATTAAAAAGGAAATTATCGGCGCAATTTTAAGGGTTATTTTGTTGCTGTTGCGAATGGCATAGGTTTTGGGAAAAATCTCACAAAAAATCAAAACAATAAAACTGACAACGAATGTGGCGATGAAAACACCCCATTTCGGCCCCCAAAAAGTAATACATAGGGCGGTGGCAATCGCAGATGCCGCAATATTGACAATGTTATTACCCAATAAGAGTGTGCCCAGTAGTTTTTCGGGATTCTTTTTAATATTTAATACTTTTTCGGCGGTTTTATCCCCATCTTTGGATAAGTTATGCATCAGTGCGTCACTGGAAGCCGTTAATGCTGTTTCAGCCCCAGAAAAGAAAAACGAAAATAAAAAACAAATAACTAATAAGATAATGGAAGTGGTCACAATAATCCGTCCTTTTTCAATAAAGCAATCATCCGGGAAAGTGTCTTTTTAATCGGTTCAGAGTGAGTGTCAATCGTCAAATCGGCTAATTCGTAAATCGGATAACATTCTTTGACTAAACGCTCGATGGCTTTTTTATTGTCCGAGGCCGGAACAAGCGGGCGGTGATTGCGTCCGGTGGTGCGTTTGGATAGTAAATCGACATCGGCTCGTATCCAAATGGAGTGAGCGTATTGTTTGGCTGTTTTTCGGGTTGACTCCGACATCCATGCCCCGCCACCAGATGACAAAACGCAGGGTTCTCCCTTTAACAGACGATCCATAATTCGTTCTTCCCCCCGTCTGAATTCCGATTCTCCATAAGTTGCGAATAAATCGGAAATACTACATCCGGATGCTTTTTCGATTTCTTTATCCGCATCAACAAAAGGAACTTTTAATTCCCGAGCCAATGCTCGTCCCAGAGTTGTTTTCCCGCAACCCATCATTCCGACAAGTAAAATTATTTTTTTTATCATTTGACAAAACTTTCTTATAATTATAAACTTTATATATCAAAAAAAGTATATTGTCTAGGAGAAAAAATGAAAAAAAGAAGAAAACATCATTTTATTTGTCGGATTATTCTGATTGGTATAATCGGATTTTTGGTATTTTTATACTGTTGGGATAAAGAGCCTCAACGGGTGATGTATGAAGAAAAAATCAATGTTTCAATTCAAAAATAAATTGATTTTTGTTTTGATGATGTGTTCGGCTCATATATGGGCCGAAGTGAATATGGCGGATATTAAATTCTTGGCGCAAGAAAAATTAAATCCGTATGTCGCCATGATTTTTGCTAAACAAGTGGCGGAAGATGATGAAATTCCATTACAGACAAAAGCAGAAATATTTTATGAAATGGAATTGTATGATGATGTTGAACGATTGATTAAAGAAAATAAAAAACAAAAAGAGTTAGAAACACTTTATCTTAAAAATCTGATTAAAAAAGGCGATATAAAAACGGCATGTTCATTAAAAGAAAATGATGAGCGATTGGATATTGTCTGTTCCTTAATTAATCAAAACAGGCAAATTGCATCGGATTTGTTTGAAAAATATAAACAGAAGAAAAAATATGATGACGAGTTATTCACGTTTTTGATGGAAAAGATATTATATTCCGTTCCGGTTAAGTATCAATTTGATATTAATAAAGTTGATGCAATCGATTATTTTTTGATACGATATTATCAAATTGATGAAATTTTGCTTCCAAAGGATAAAAAATACAAATTTAAACAAGCGTTTAAGGGAAGTGTTTTTGAAGATGGTGTTGTTGATTATGATCGGCTGATTCAAAAATGGGATGCTCGGGGGATATCTAAAAAAACGCAGGGACAAAAAATTCATCTTTTAACGGTTTATGCTTCGGCTTTTAATTTAAAAGAAAAAATATCGGTGTTTAATCGGGAAAAATTGCCGGTTGTATCTTCCAAAAAAGTCTTTTATCCGCCAAGGGATATTTATTCGGCCTTGGTTATGTTGCAAAAGGATGTTTATTCAAAAGAAGTTTTTTTGATGTTGTCTCAAAATTATAATGAATTGCTGAATGCATGGTTAGTGGAAAAGGTCAAGTAATGGATTATATTGACGATTTTTTGGATGTTATGGTGGCCGAAAAGGGAAGCAGTCCTCGGACGATTTCATCGTATCGGAGTGATTTAAATGACTTGTCTGCTTTTTTAAGTGTCCGAAAAACCAAATTACATCAGGCGTCTCAAAAACAAATACAAGATTATTTGGGAATGATTGTTCAAAATAAATTATCGCCCAAAACACAGGCTCGTCGTTTGTCGTGTATCAAGGAATTTTTTAAATATTTAAATTCAGAAGATATTTGTACCCGTAATCCGGTTGAAGATATTGATACGCCAAAGACGGAAAAATCTTTGCCAAAGTATTTGACCGAAGAAGAGGTCAACTTGATGTTAAATACAGCCTATGAAACAGATTTTAGAATCGCTGTGGGTTTAGAGGTTTTATATGCCTCGGGGATGAGGGTCAGTGAATTGGTCTCTTTGCCGACAGAGGCGGTTTTGCATCATCAGGAAGATATTTTAATCACGGGAAAAGGGGGAAAACAACGAATTGTCCCATTGAATAAAATTGCCAGGCAAGCTTTGGAAAAATGGTTGGTTGTTCGTGAAAGTTATTTAAAAAAAGGGCGGACGAGTAAGTGGTTGTTTCCGTCCAAATCAAAACAGGGGTATTTGACAAGGGATGCTTTTTTTAAGGCCTTGAAAAAAATAGCAATTCTTTGCGGAATCGATAAAGATCGTGTTTCTCCACATGTTTTCAGACATTCGGTGGCTTCGCATATGATTGCCCATGATGCGGATCTTCGAACGGTTCAAAAAATATTGGGACATTCAGATATCGCAACGACTGAAATTTATACGCATATTCAAGAAGATCGCCTAAAAAAAACAATTTCTTCAAAACATCCCTTGTCAAAGTGGGGGAAAATCTGATATAAGAAATTATGATGAAATTGAATCGGTATATTTTAATGCAATTAATTATCGGATTTGTCTTTATTTTATTGACAATGACGGGGATTGTTTGGTTGTCACAATCATTAAGAATGATTGATTGGATGGTTAATAAAGGGGTTTCTTTTTCTCTGTTTTTGCATTTAACGATGTTGGTTTTACCCAATTTTATATCAATTATTTTACCGATTGCTTTATTTATTGTTGTTTTATTTGTTTATTCAAAATTGACAACAGATCAAGAACTTATTGTGATGAAATCGGTGGGAATGTCTCCTTTAGCATTATCTCGTCCGGCGCTTTATTTTGCCGGTGTCTTATTCGGAATTGCTTATTTAATGTCGATGCTTTTGGTGCCGTATTCCGTTAACAGTTTTCGTCAAATGACTTTTAAAATTCGAAATGATTTGGCTCATGTGGCAATTAAAGAGGGCGAATTTAATAAGTTGCCGAATGATGTGACGGTTTATGTTCGTGTTTTTACGCCGGACGGGTATTTAAAGGGAATTATGATCAAAGAAAGAAAGGATGCAGATAAAAAAATCGTTCTTGTCGCAGAAGAAGGATACTTCTTTGTGGAGGATAATGTTCCGAAAATTATGATGAAAAATGGAACACGACAGGAATATAACGTGCAAAGCGGCGTTTTTTCTTCGCTTCAATTTGAACAGTACACGATGGCTTTTGAAGAGGGAGCTAAAAAAAGCGGATATATATCTACCAAGGAAAGCGGACAATCTTTTTCAAGGCTTTTATCCGTGACCCGTCAGGAAGTCGGTGATAAAATGTTCCGGACGTATAAGGTTGAGGCTCTTTCCCGAATTATTCAACCCTTTTTTGTTTGGGCTTATTTAGGTATTGCTTTGATTTTTGTTTTATTGGCTCCGTATAATCGGCGAGGCAACAGTATTTGGATAATTTCGTCAATTATCGGGGTGGTCTTAATTCAATCAATGGCGATTGCATTTAAAAATTTATCCGAAAAAAACTTATGGTTCTGTATTCTGATGGTTTTAAATGTCTTGTTGCCGATTTTGATATCAATTATTTTAATTAAACCGATTAAATTAAAAATCTTGAAACGATGGATGGTATTGCTTTGGGTTCTTTTTTCGTTTTCGGCTTTTGCGGAAGATCTTGAATTTATTCAGGATAAAATTTTGGATAAAACAACTCCGGTTGATTTTTCGGCAGATGTGATTGAATATGATAAGGAAAATGATTCCATTACAGCCAGCGGTCATGTTGAATTGATACAAGGGCAGTCTAAAATGACGGCGGATAAAGTGGTCGTGTATCAGAAAACAAAAAGGGTTTATGCCATCGGAAATGTTTATATTAAAAGACCGGATAATGTTGTTTTAACCGCTGAAAGTGCCGAATTGGAAGACGGAATTAAAGAAGGCGTTTTAAATGGTGTTCAAATAAAATTGGCAGATGGTTCTTTCTTTAAAGCGTCTAAGGTTCGGCGACAGGATGACGGTGAAGTTGTTCGACTGAAAGATGTTTATTTTACAGCATGTCAATATTGTCATACCTGTCAAAATGACCGTCCGTTGTGGAATATTGAAGCTTCCTCGGTTAAGCATAGCTATCCGGATCGAGAGTTTACTTATAAAAATGCTTGGTTGAAATTTTATGGTATTCCCGTATTTTATTGGCCCTATCTTCAATATCCGGATTTTCAGGTTAAACGTAAAAGCGGTTTCATGACACCTGCGTTTGTTAATTCTTCGGAATTGGGAACGGGTATTGAAACGCCGTTTTTTTGGGCAATCAATGATTATGCGGATTTATATATTTCGCCAACAATATCAAAGAATTTTTTATTACAAGGTCGGTATCGTCAAAATATGTATCAATCACGTATTTTGGCTGATTTTAGTGTTTTGGATAATCAGGATGATCGACAGACAGATGGACATGTTAAGTTATTTTATGAAAATGATATTAATGAACAATTCCGATTTCGGACGAATATTTTTCGTGTTTCCAATGATACCTATTTCCGACGGTATCCGATAGATAATGTGGATGATGAATTACCGTGGTTGCAAAGTGATGCAGAGTTGGAATATTTTAATAAAGCTCATTATGCTAATGTTAAAGTTTATGATTTCCAAAATTTAAGACAGAATGTTACCAATCAAGATATGCCTCTTGTTCCAACTGCAAATTATATATATACTTCTGATCCGATTTATAAAGGACTTTATACTCAGACGCATTTAAATTATGGCGGAATTTATGCTCAGGATGCAGATAAGACATCTCGATTGACCGTCCAACAGGATTTTATTATGCCGTATATTTCCAAATCAAGCGGTTTGGTTTTCGATCATCGGTTAAATATTCGGTTAGATGAATATTTTATAAATTATAAGGGGCAAGATACTCGTGATACGATGCGGTTTATTCCGACGATATCTTCCAAAATCAGATATCCATTAATGAAGCGGAATAAAAGTTATTCTCAAACTTTACAACCGATTGTTATGGCGGTAATGTCTCCGAATTCCGGCTATAATTATAAGGTAATTAATTATGACAGTTTGGATGTCGGGTTTAACGATACTAACTTATTTGCAATAAATCGTTTCCCAGGCTATGATTATGTTGAAACCGGTGCCAGATTAAATTATGGAATTCAATGGAACTTATTCGCTCGAAATAAAATATCGATGGATGCTTTAATCGGACAGTCTTATCGTTTCAGCGAACAACGTGGTGCTCCCAGTCAATTGGGGTTTGATGATGATTTTTCATCATATGTCGGACACTTGAATTTTAATTTTGATGACTTAAATTTATCTTATCGTTTTCGTTTAAATAAAGATGATTTCGCTCCGGAAATGTCTGAATTAAGTACATCATTCGGACGAAATCCGCTTCGAATGACTATCGGATATCTTTACTTGACGGATACAAGCGCCGGGACTTATTATATGCAAGAACGGGATGAGATTTTTGCCCGAGTTGATTCTCAAATTTCTCAGGAATGGTCTGTTTACGGATATTACAGATATAGTTTTTCCGATCTGGATAACGGACCACTGGAAAGCGGAGTCGGAATTAAATTCGAAAATGATTGTTTCGCAATTACCGGTGCAATGGAAAAAGATTTTGCCAAAGATCGGGATTATTCGGGGGATACCAGTTTCTTCGTCCGATTGGTGTTAAAAACTTTGGGGGAAATTTAGTATGAAAAAAATTTTGTTCTTTATGTCTTTATCTTTTAATGTTTTTTCGGCTTCAATTGTGGCAACTGTTAATGATGATATTATCACATCGTATGATTTAGAACAACGTTTTAAACTTTTGGAAATATTATCGGAAAAAAAAGTTGAAGAAAATCAAAGAAAAAAAATGGAAAAGGATTTATTGGATGTCTTAATTGACGAGAATATCAAACAAAATTCAGCAAAAGCCGTCGGTATTGAACTTGGAAATGATGATATTAATCGGGCTCTTGCTTTTATGGAAAAAAGTATGTCTATGTCGATGAATGAATTAAAGGAACGGATGAAAAATGAAGGTATCCCTTTTACTGTATTGGAAAATCAGATTAAAGCCGATTTAATGTGGATGATTTATATGCGTCAAAATTCATTCGTTCAGGTGTCGGAAAAAGAAGTCGAAGATTTTAAGAAAAAAAATGATATCTATTTTAAAGGTGAAGTTGAGTTATGGGATATTGTTCAAATGGCCGTTCCAAAGGACAAGTTAATCACAACATTGGATAAAGTTCAAAATATCCGTACATGTGCCGATTTCGAAAAGATGGCTCAAAGCGGGTTAACCGGTTCGGGGAAAAAAGATAATGTTATGGCAAAGTATTTGCCCGAAATTGTTTATAACGAATTAAAGGGAACGGTTGATAACGAGGTCAAAGGACCTTTGGATATCGGACAGTTTTATTTGTTTGCCATGAAATGTCGGGAACACATTGAAAAGCAAACTCCGCCCAATGATGAGGAAATAAAAAATATCTTATTGGGACAAAAAATGGAAATTGAATCAGATAAAATTTTACAAAAGCTAAAAGATAAATTTGTTATAGAAAAAAATAATGGTTGATATCGATTATAATTTAGAGGCTAAAAAATCATTGGGTCAAAATTTTATTTTTGATCAAAATATTTTAAATGGATTGGCTCAAATCGCTTTGGCACAAACGGATAAAGAAAATGTTTTGGAAATCGGTCCCGGACCGGGGGGATTGACGATTGCTTTATTGGGAAACGGGGCAAAGCATTTGACTTCGTTAGAAAAAGATGCTCGATGCGTTCAACATTTAAAAGAAATTTCAACTCAATATCCTCATTTTTTACCCATAGAAGGGGATGCACTTGCTTTTGATGAAAGTCAAATGCCTGACGGATTGGTTCTTGTCGGTAATTTGCCATACAATATATCAACGGTTTTATTGGTTAAATGGTTGTATTTGATTGAACGTTTTTCAAAACTTTCGTTAATGTTTCAATTAGAGGTCGCTCAACGAATTACGGCAACCGTCGGATCGAAAGATTATGGTCGGTTGGCGATACTTTGTCAATATTTGGCTGATTGTCGAATTGAAAAAGTGCTTCCGCCGACTGTTTTTTATCCGCATCCGAAAGTTTATTCGGCGTTTGTTACTTTATGTCCCAAAAAGGGTAAAAAATACCCTTGTTCTTTGTCTGTGTTGGATCGCTTAGTCTCAAAGGCTTTTTCAATGCGTCGGAAGATGGTAAAAACAAGCTTGAAAAAAATACCGGATATTGATATGATACTTGAAAGTTTGGGAATATCGCCAAATTTACGTCCGGAGGATATATCGGTTGATGATTTTTGTCGGATTGCTCAAAAAATGGAAGGAAAGTAAAATGTCTGTGATTATAAATGGGAAAAAACAAGCCGAATTGTTGCAGGAAAAGTTGAAAAAATATTTAATTGAAACCGGATTTAAACCAAAGTTAGCCGTTATTTTGGTGGGGGATAATCCGGCTAGTTTGATTTATGTCAATCGGAAACAAAAATTGGCTTTGGAGTTGGGTATTGATACCGAATTGTTCCAGTTCGATAAAGGTGTTCGGCAAGAAAAAATTATAAATTGTATCAAAAAGTTAAATAGTCGTTCGGATGTTCACGGCATCTTGGTTCAACTGCCCTTGCCAAAGGGAATAGATGCGGATATGGTTATTCAAACGATTGATCCGATAAAGGATGTGGATGGTTTAACAATCGTTAATCAAGGGCGTTTGGCTAATGGTGAAGAGGGGTTGTTTCCGTGTACACCTTTGGGATGTTTGTATTTAATTAAACAGGTTGTGCCGGATTTGGTCGGAAAACATGTGGTAATTATCGGACGGTCTAAGTTGGTGGGACGGCCTTTGATACACTTGATGTTGGGTGAAAACTGTTCTGTGACGGTTTTGCATTCCAAAAGTCGGGATATTCCAACTGTTTGTCAAAAGGCGGATATTTTAATTGTCGCAACGGGGCAAGCGTTGATGGTGGATGAAAAGTATATCAAGGATGATGCGGTTGTCATTGATGTTGGTATAACCCGAATGCCGGATGGTAAAATTGTCGGGGATGTTTGTTTTGATAAAGTTTGTGATAAAGTTTCGGCGATTACACCGGTCCCCGGTGGGGTCGGACCAATGACTGTGACGATGTTGATGATGAATTTGGTCAAGGCCTATGAAGAGCAGATGAAAAAATTATAAAAATACTTGACATTAATGATGAAAGTGTTATTCTGACAAAATAAAAGGGGGTGGGAATGATGAGAAAAACGTTTCTTCTGATGCTTTTGGGGATGATTTTGGGAATGTCGCCAGTTATGGCGGATCTGCCCGTTATGGTTGAAGGTGTGACGGTCAATCATTTACAAAAGACTTCTTCCGCGATAGAATCACAGGTTTCAGGCCCTATTGCGGAAGAGACTAAAATTATGGAGGCTTTTTCTGAAAAAGTCGGACCGATATATACGGAAGCGGAATGTAAAAAAAGATGTGACGGAAAACAAAAATGTATTGATGCTTGTTTTTATAAGTTATCAGAACCTCTTTATAAATATAAAGATTTTGTTAATCAAAATCGTCTTATTTTTAGTATACCAGTTCAGAATACTGGGCTAGAAAAAAATCGAACTCAAGAAGAAATTCGAAAAAAATTAGAAAGAAATTTTACGATTCCGTTTTCCCTTAATGCAACACAAGAAATGGATTCGGCTTTTTTAAAGCATTTAAAGGATATGGAACAACTTCGGGATAAAATATCCGATGACGAGATTAATAAGATTCAATATAATAAAAAATGGATTCTTCGTGATGTTGTTATTAATTCTGTGGCTACAGCATTGGCTCTTCGTGCTTCATTTGCTAATTATCCGGAGGAAAAATTGGGACAAACAAAAAAAGATGATGGTGAATTTACAAAGCCTAAATTAAAGGAAAAAGTCGAAACTCAAACAACAATTCGTGGTCGGCAACAGGTTTTTAATGAAATTACATTGGATTTAATAGAGCAACTTGAAAAGAATACGATTCTTTTACAAATGGAAACGTTGTTAGCTTCGACAGAGCAGTTATCAAAGGGAAATTAATAAAATGAAAAAAAGAACTTTGTTTTTAATATGCGTTTTTTGTTTCGCGATTGGATTTAATATGATCGTATCAATGGATGTTTATTCTGACGATACTCTGGTTGCGTATAATACGGCCGAAAAGCAAATTCAAAAAGAAAGACAGAAAAAGATTAATGAAGGCAGCTCTGGTACTCGTGTTTCGACAGGGAATGTTAAAAAAGTGTTGGAAACGATGAAAGAGAATTTACTCGTCCGTCGGGAAAATGAAGTTCGTCGTCAATTAAGGGGACATGATCAAATTTTGGAAGCTTTGGACATGAAATATTTTGAAAAGGCAGGTTATCCGTCTATGTTATGGCTTTATCAACGTGATAAAAAAGGGGATATTGATACAGACGAATTATTAATCAATAGATATAATCGAGGTTTGATGGAAGATTTGGGAAAAGTCGCTAAATCGCAAGAGGAACTTGTTAATGAATTAGAAAAAAATATTTTAAAACCCTTGTTCTTTACTGATGCTGAACGACCGGATGGTTTTACCGAAAGTAA
Source organism: Alphaproteobacteria bacterium (assembly GCA_045536135.1). Classification (GTDB taxonomy): domain Bacteria; phylum Pseudomonadota; class Alphaproteobacteria; order CAAHEQ01; family UBA3637; genus JAZSNA01. The sequence continues at coordinate 2,726 of JAZSNA010000003.1, read as the reverse complement.
AGCATATACGTTGGATGCTAAGCAACGATTTATGCGTCTTGATTTTATGCTTGATGCTATGGCGGCAGTTTTATATTGGCAATTTGGGTCTTATAATTCTGCTGGAACAGATGCTTTGGAATTTATGGATGATTTAAGAAAACATGTAGATAATTCCAAAAGTTTAGTTGATCGTTTTGTTGTGAATAATCAAATGATGACGTTGGTGGCTGAGGGGTTATTGTCTGGAAATCTTGTTTTGGCACAGCAGTTATTAATTGAATCTTCAAATTATTTAGAATAGGGGTAAAAATGAAAAAGATTATATTTTTATTTTTGATTGTATCGGTTGTTTATGCTGAACCGCCGGTTAGGGATCCTTGTTTTAAAGGTTTGGCAAAAAATTTAGACAAGGAAATTATAAAAAATACTCAAGAGCATCAAAAGATTATTCAAGAGTATCAAAAAATTGACAAGATGATAGGTGAATCCAAAAAGGATTTAACTAATTTTAAACCGACTGAAAAAGATGAAAAAGCGATACCACAGGGTATAAAAGCATTGACGGATCCGTTGAAAAAGAATCCGGAAACGAGTCGATTTGAATTGCTAAAACAAATTTCAGATGTGATAGATGTTAAGCATACTGCATCATCACAGGATAACGCCTCTTTAAATTATTTGGAATCAATGAGAAAAAGACAGGCTCTTTTAAATGTGGATATTGCGGATATTTATGCTAATTCAGCTGTTGTTCAAACGAAAGCCATGGATGAGTGGGGTGATCATAAAAAACGTATGGAACGAATTTTAAAATCAAACTCATTGGCACAACGTTTTATGGATCGGGATGAGTTATTACTGAATATTGCACAGCAGATGAATGAAATTAATCGATTGGAAGCAATGATTTTACAGATTAAGTCTACATCTTCTAAAGCTCGTGTTATTTATGCTTTAACCAAGGAAGAACGTCAGGCTGAAAAAGATAAGTGGAAAAAATACGAAGGGAAGGGTAACTAAAAATGAAAAAAAGAAGTGTATTTTGCCTTGTTTTTATGTTTTTGGCCTTTTTTTATACACGTGAGAGTTTTTCTCAGGCTGTTTGTAAAAATCATATACGATATCATGAAAATATTTTTGATAAAAATATGCGTGGAAAATTTTTGGAAATATTATTTGCCGAAAATGATTATGGACCCGGTGATGAATATAAAATGTATAGTGCAAATGATCGGTGTGAAGTTTGTCCAAGATCAGAGAAGGGATATGTAGATCAGATAGATTTTGATGTGTATGTAATTGGAAATACTTTTGGGAGTAATTCTTTTGGAGATTCTTATTGGAATAACCGTTTTTTAGGAGATAATATTGTTGGGAATGATTCTTTTTTATCTGATATTATGTTGGGTAAATATCCACGGAGTAGTACTTTTTACCCAAATGAAAGTGTTTTGAAAGTTGAAAAAACATATAATAATCGGATTGGTCGAAATGATGATATCTTTATGAGACTCTTGGAAAGCCATTGGATACGTCATTTACCAAAAGAAAAAAAAGAAGAATTTAAAAAATTAAAAAATGGCGCAAAAATTGATGATAACCGAAAAAACATTGCGGACATCTTTTATTATAAGGGTCGAGAAAAAAAAGATGCTCAAATATCTGATGAACAAAAAATCGAAGAATTACAAAGAAAAAGAACGATTTATCAACGTTCAGTGGCTTTGGATGATTTAAGTTTTGCGCGGGCTTATCAAGAATCCGTGTTTAAAATGGGAACGGATTTAGAAAAAATAGAACAAAAACTAGAAAAAGTTGAAGCTCGTTGGAATCTTCTTTGTAAAAGAGTAGATTATTCTGGTAGAAGAATAGACCGTGGATGTTGGGTTAATGCTCAATTGGCAATGAATACATTTATTCTAAAAAATGTGATGGATCGGAATATAGAACGGGTTCTTTTGGAACTTAAATTCCTTCGGTTGGAAGCTGCTCGTCTTTTACGGAATGACCGTCTCCAATTACAGGATCAATACGTTCCTGAAACAAAAGATCCATCGGTTTCTGTTGGAGGAAATGGTCCAGGGGATGGATCCGGAAGTCTGGGGGGTGCGGGTAGCCAAAGTTCTAAATCCCAAAAAAAACTTCCCTCTGATGATGAAAAAGAAGATGAAGATGAAGATGAAGAACCTAAACGTAAAGGCGGTTCCTCTAGTGACACATGTGTTCCTGTGACATGTGCGCCGTGTACTCCGGTAAGTTGTGATGACACATGTGTTCCTGTGACGTGTTCGCCATGTACTCCGGTTCAATGTACTTCGGATGAATTGTTGGCTGGAACATGTGTTCCTGTGACATGTGCCCCTTGTACGCCGGTGACTTGTCCGTGTGTGCCGGTGACTTGTCCGCCGTGTACAGCTGTTGAATGTTCTACGGAAGATCTGTTGGCCGGAACTTGTGTTTCCGTGACATGCGCTCCTTGTACGCCAGTGACTTGTGATGAGGGGGAAAATGGAAATACACAAGATTCGAATAATAATGCCGATAATGGAAATGATATAAATGGTAGTGAAAATGGTTTTGGATCGGGTAATAATGCCGATAATGGAAATGATATAAATGGTAGTGAAAATGGTTCTGGATCGGGTAATAATGCCGATAATGGAAATGATATAAATGGTAGTGAAAATGGTTTTGGATCGGGTAATAATGCCGATAATGGAAATGATATAAATGGTAGTGAAAAT
>JAZSNA010000004.1:0-49059 GCA_045536135.1 Alphaproteobacteria bacterium | reverse complement strand
AAGGTTTTTTTGATGTAAAAATACATGACTTTTCAATAGCTTACAAAATGTTATTTTGTGCCTGTTTTGATAATTTAATATTTGACGATTAAAATCGGTTATTTTTCTTAAACTTCAATCATATTCTGAAGTATGTATTTTATTGAAACCAGATGATTGGACGATTATTTCATTTTTATATCAAAGGAGTCGGGATTGAAAAAGTCTTTCTGGGTTTATCTTGTTCTGATTTTATCTGTCTTTGCAGGTGGATATTCCCAAAGTAAAAATACTTTAAGCCCCTTTCCGCCCTTGGCTGACGAACCTGTATGCGTGTTTAAAAAATAACTTCGTCATTTTTTTTATCAATAAAAAACACCCCGAAGGGTGTTGTTTTATTTCTGGCGACCCTAGCGGGAATCGAACCCGCGTTACCGCCGTGAGAGGGCGATGTCCTAGGCCTCTAGACGATAGGGTCTAATAAAAAACGCCCGAGCGGGCGTCAAGTGGTGGCTGGAGACGGGATCGAACCGCCGACACGAAGATTTTCAGTCTTCTGCTCTACCAACTGAGCTATCCAGCCATATGAGGAATCTTATATCGAAAAAAAATGATATTGTCAAGATAAATTTATCGAATATGTTCATCTTTGTTGATTTTGAATTTTTTTTGTGAAACTAAATCAACTTCATTCAATAGGTATTTTTTAAATTTATAGTTATTTTGAGTGGGAATTTTAAATCGAAAAGGACAACATTCTAGACCGTTGATATTGATTATATCTGTCCCAACGCGTTTAATGCCCCATTTTTCAAAGCTTTTAAAATGAACCGTTCGAGCATAACCGATAATTTCCGAAAATCCTTTTTGTGCAAAAAGGCAAACACTCCAAAAAAACATTTTTTTAGCTATCCCGTGTTTTTGATATTCTGGGGCAACACAGATACGTTCCAATTTGACACGGTCTTTAAAATATCTGGCTCGCATCGTCCCAATAATCTTATTTTCCTTGTTCTTGGCGATAATAGTTGTTCCTGCAAAATCATTCTCATCAAACTCTTGTTCCGGCGAAATATTGTTTCGCTTGACATATTGAGCATATCGCAAGTTAAAAGCTCCTTGTAATTCAGCAATATTTTTTGGAATAGTAATGGTAATTTCGTCCATGAATATATTTTATTCTTGACTTGAAAAATAGGATATATATATTATTTATATATTGATATATATTTTTGGTATATTGTATGAAAGATTTTTAAAAATGAAAATAAGGGCAAAAATAAAACTTTTGCAACAGATTGTGTTGGTTGATGAGGTCGCACATTGTGCCAGTATTCGACAAGCCTCTGTACGTCAAGGATTAAAGCAAAGTAATTTATCAAAACAAATTTCAGAGTTTGAAGAAAAATTGGGATACCCTTTGTTTATTCGTGATAAAAAGGGTGTTCGTTTGAATGAGGCCGGGGAAAAAATGATGAAAAAATTGGAACAGATACGACCGGATTTAGATCGTATTTTCCAATTTATTGAATATGCTTTTTCAGATGTGATTTTATTTTATTTGCCCGAAGATATCTCTTTAAACTTGGAAGGGTCTCGCTTGCCTGTTGTCATAACCCACCAGTCAGATGACTTTGATGTCGGTCTTTTTGAACAAAAAACATCCGCTTTTAATGAAATGGAATTACAAGATGTTGATGTTTCGTTTCCTTGGGGAAAAAAGAAACTTTATCTTGCCTTTAAATCCGATTGTATCGGGGCAAAGGAATTGGTTGATTTTATATCTCGGAAGTTGTCTTCTTGATTTGTTCAATTAACGCATGAATTTTTGGTATGTCTTTTGTTTCTTTCGTGGAAATTAACCAGAACGGATGGTTGATTTCAAATCCGATACGATCCAGACAAATCAACTGTTCATCTCGTTGACCGATAAATGTCGGGATTAAGGCGATTCCGATATTTTCTTTGACAAAATGGTTGAGCAAAATCGGGGAATCGGTTTGCATGTTGATGAAGCGACAACCTTGAATAAAATTGTCCCATTCGGGCCATGTATCTTGATAATCATTTCGGGTGCAAATGTGGTGATTTTCTTGTAAATCTTTTATGCTTTTGGGGTAGCCATATTTACGCAGGTATGTTTTGGATGCAAAAAGTTTAAACTTGAAATTGCCATGAAACAGCTCTGTAATATTTTCAAATTTAGGCTTTTGATATATAATGGCCAAATCAATGCTTTGAAAATGGTGGGGCGGGGAAAGTGAAGTTTGAGTGTTGATGCAAACCTCCGGATATTGTTCGTAAAATTTCCCCAAATCAGATGTTAAAAATTCGCCGATTCCTTCACCACACCAAAAATTAATTTCTCCGCTGGTTTGATGAGGCATTTTGGATATTTGTTTGATTTTAGCCAAAAGATTGTCTAAATCGCATCCGATTTCAAAAATATCTTTTCCAGCTTGGGTTGGCGAGATGCCGTTTGATAGGCGAGTGTATAATTTTAAACCGACTGTTTCTTCTAAAAACTTTAATTGCTTGGATAAATTGGATTGTTTCATTCCGTTTCGGACGGCTGTGGAATTAATTTGATTATTTGAAATACTTTCCGTAAAGCAAAGAAGTGATTTTAAGATGTTAAATTTTTCTTTCAGTGTCATTTTTATATATCCTATATATGAAAAGAGGTGTTGAATATTTTATAAAATATACATATAATTGTGTCAATATATTTTTTATAATTTATTGAACAGCAAAAGGAGGAAAAAATGGATGAAAAACAATATTTTTTTTGGATTAAAAGTGTTTATCGTCAATTTCGGGATTTGATTTGTGTCTTATCAGATCATCATTTTGACGAATGTGTTCGTTTGATTAATTGTGCAAAAAGTTCTTTTGAGGAAAGTATTGTTAATTCAATACAAAGCGAATCTATTTAAAGTGTTTCAGGATAATATCAATTTGTTCCCCGATATAGGTGAGCAGATTGTCATCACAGGCCCGTATTTTTTCAATAATCCGATTTTCTTGAAGCAGTCGATAATTGCTTTTTGTCGTTTTACTTTCAATTCGAAGAAGTTCATCCGTGGATAGGTGAAAAAAAGAGGCTAACGCACAAACGACTCGTAAATCGGGCATGACTTGCCCACGTTCAATATTGGATATTGTTCGCCAACTGATATTACATTCCTCGGCCAATTCGTCTTGCGTCAGTTTCGCATTCTCACGCAAGGTTTTTATTTTAATGCCAATGTATTTTTTGATATACTCTTCCATATTTTTAATATGTAGCATGAAACAGAATGTTTATCTATCCACTTACTTTCATAATTTTTACAATAATAAACAATAAAATGTTTAATTTGTGAAAGGAGGTGGTATGATGTTAAGGATATGCATTTTTTTTGTGCAGTTTTGCTTGTTGTCTTCAAAGGATAAAAGTTATTTTATTGATGTGATGAATACTTTCCAAAAATCAAAGAAGAAAAGATTAATTTGATTCTTCGTTATTTGAGGATAAATATTTTTCCAAATCTTTTAAGTCGAAGTTCGGATTTTTTGATAATTCGGATAAAACTTCGGGATGGTTTTTAATGATTTTTTTAAAATCGGCTAAACTTTTAAATAATGTCGAAGAAAACGGAATAATCATGATAAACCTTTTTGTAATAAAATCGCCATGGTGCAAAGGCGACTGGAAGTTTCTGACTATTTCACTAGGAATAGTGTGATATATTGACCCGAAAGGCTTATTCTATCACCTTCCAGTCATATGGACTGGAATTTTACATTGGGTTACCCCAATAACTAGTGAATGATGTCAGAACACATCAAGACAGGCACCAAGCTGTCCTAATATAAATTTATATTATTTTATGAAAAAGAAAATAAAAAAAATAAAAATAACATACGATTTTATTTTTATTTCAAAAGATATAAAAAAAACGCCGAATTCCGGCGTTTCAATATTTGGTAGCGAAGGAGGGATTTGAACCCCCGACACGCGGATTATGATTCCGCTGCTCTAACCAACTGAGCTACTTCGCCAATCGACTTTCTGACATATATCATAAATTTTACAAAAATGTCAATACTTTTTTTAAAAAATATGTTATAAATATAAAAGGAGAAAAAAATGACGGATATTTCTGCAAGTATTTTAAGTGCTGATTTCGCCAATTTGGCATTGGTTGTCAAACGGTTAAATGATGCCGGAGTTGATTATATTCACTGTGATGTGATGGACGGTGTTTTTGTCCCAAACTTAACTTTTGGAAGCTTGGTTATTCAGGCAATTAAGCCTTATTCGGTTGTGCCGTTGGATGTGCATTTAATGGTTGAAAAACCAGCGGTATTATTAGATGATTTTTTAAATGCCGGCAGTGATTTAATTACTTTTCATTTGGAATGTGATGATGATTTAAATATTTTGATAGAGCGAGTGAAAAAAGCGAATCGAAAAGTCGGGATTTCGATTAATCCGTCAACATCCGTTCAAAAATTAGCCTCTTTTATCGAAAAGATTGATTTTGTTTTGATTATGTCTGTTAACCCCGGATTCGGTGGACAAAAATTTATCAAAAAAACGGCTCAAAAAATTTCGCAAATTCGGAAAATGCGGTCGGATGTTCGCATTCATATTGACGGCGGAATTAATGCCGAAACCAGAAAATATTGTGCCGAGGCAGATGTTTTTGTGGTCGGAAATGCTTTGATAAAGTCCGAAAATTGGAAAAAAACGGTAAAGGAATTGTCATGTCCCATATCTTGATTATTGAAGATGAGCAAAATCTTCAAACGATATTACAATATAATTTAAAGGCCGCCGGATATGAAACGACTTCGGTCACGGATGGTAAAAAGGCTTTATCCGTATGTCAAAAAGTTCGGCCGGATTTGATTTTGTTGGATTGGATGTTGCCAAATGTGTCGGGGATTGATATTTGTCGCCTGATTCGTCAAAATCATGATATTCGTCAAACACCGGTGATTATGTTGACGGCTCGGGCCGAAGACAGTGATAAGATTAAAGCATTCGAAAATGTAGATGATTATTTGACAAAGCCGTTTTCTTTGCCGGAATTATTGGCCAGAATACGGGCTTTGTTAAGGCGTTGTCCCAAAAAAGTCGAGAATCAAAAGATTTGTTTTGAAGATCTTGTTTTTGATGAAACATCTAAACATGTGTCCCGAAAGGGCGGGGAAATTCATTTGGGACCGACTGAATTTCGTCTGTTAAAGTTTTTTTTGGAAAATCAAAAAGTGGCCTTAACTCGTGAAGATTTGCTGAAAGGTGTTTGGGGACATGATATTTATGTGGAGCCACGAACAATTGATGCTCACATTAAAAGATTAAGAAAAGCATTATGTGTTCATGGGGATATTGACCTGATAAAAACTTTACGAGGGGTCGGTTATCGCTTAATTCAACCAAGGGATGGATAATTTACTTGACTTTGTACCTTTAAAGAATTATCATTTTATTATGGAAATATAAAACTGAAAGGAAAAAAATGCATATTAATTTAACCGGAAAAGGAATTACATTGGGTGAAAACATGCAACAATATGCCACCGAACGTTTGGGGGAAGTTGTTGAGAAATATTTTTCGGATGCTGTAGAAGCTTCTGTTGTTTTTTATCATGAAGGAGATCTGATAAAGGCAGATATTTCTGCTCATCCGCAAAGCGGATTGATGTTGCGTTCTGATGCAAAATCCGGTGATGCTTATGCCGCTTTTGATGAAGCTGTTGCCAAACTGGCTCGTCAAATGGGCAAATATAAACAACGGATTATTGAACACAAGGCTCAACCGATTCAAGAAATTACAGCTAAGATTTTGGCAGATGATGTTTTGGATGATGAATCGGATTCTCCGGCAATTATTGCCGAAATCAATACGATTATTCCGGAATGTTCCGTATCGGAAGCTGTTATGCGTATGAATTTGGCTTCTTTACCCGCTATGATGTTCCGTCATGGGGATAAAATCGGTATGGTATATCATCGTCCGGATGGAAATATCGGTTGGATTGAAACAAACAAGGGTTAATTATGAATTTAGATGAAATTCTGACATCAGACCGAATTTTTTTTAATCTTGAGGTTAAAGATAAAAAAGATTTGTTTAAAAAAATGGCAGAAAAAGTCAGCACTCAGACAGGATGTGATTCGCATCTTGTCTTGAATGCGTTGATGGAACGTGAAAAGTTGGGGACAACCGGTTTCGGGGGTGGATGTGCATTGCCTCATGCCAGATTGACCTGTTTAAAGGAACTGTATTGTGCTTTTTTCAGACTTCAAACGCCTATTGATTATGATTCCGTGGATAATCAAAAGGTTGATTTAATTTTCTTATTACTTGTTCCGGAAGAAGCTGGCGCCGATCACTTGAAAGCTTTGGCCGGTATTTCAAAGGTTCTTCGGGATGAAAAAATGTGTTCTAAACTGCGTTCGGCGTCAACTTTTGATGTTGTGATGAAAATAGTATCTTGATGAAAAAAGTCAGCATATTCACAGATGGTGCTTGTTCCGGGAATCCGGGCATCGGCGGTTGGGGTGCTATATTGGATTTTCGGGGTGTTCGTAAAGAAATTTCTGGTTATTCTTTGGATACGACGAATAATCAAATGGAGTTGACGGCGGTTATCGAGGCGTTATCCCTGTTGAAAGAATCTTGTGAAGTCTTAATTTGCACAGACAGTAAGTATGTCTTGGACGGTTGGACAAAGTGGTTGCCGGATTGGCAGAAGAATAATTGGAAAACATCGGCTAAAAAAGATGTCAAAAATCAGGAATTATGGCAAAAATTGATACAAATAGCCCAAAGGCATAAATTGTCTTGGCAATGGGTCAAAGGTCATAATGAACATCCAGAAAATGAACGGTGCGATGAAATGGCTCGTAATGCAATTTTAAGAGCTCAAAGTGAAGAATTTTCTTGAAAAAAAATAAAAATCTGATATAAGGAATACCATAGAAAGGAACTATAATGCGTAAAAAATTAATTGCCGGAAATTGGAAAATGAATGGTTTAAAGGCTGATGGCTTGGCATTGGCGGATGATATTGCTTCGTTGTATGGACATGGAAATGCCTTGTTTGATGTTTTGATTTGTCCACCATTCACATTGTTAAATGATGTATATGATCGTATTAAAGAATCCAATGTTTGGTTGGGCGGACAGGATTGCTCTTCCTTTGAAAAAGGGGCTCATACCGGTGATGTCTCGCCTCAAATGTTGCGGGATGTCGGATGTAATTTCGTTATTTTAGGGCATAGTGAACGTCGTCAAAATCACTATGAAACGAATGAAGTCGTTTGTCAAAAAGCTTATTCCGCATTAAATGCCGGTTTAAAGACAATTATTTGTGTCGGTGAAACTTTAGAACAAAAGGACAAAGGTGAAACCTTGAAAGTCATTGAAAAACAAATCCAACAATCCTTGCCGGAAAAAACAAGTGCCGATAAGGTGATTATTGCATACGAACCTGTATGGGCCATTGGTACCGGTAAAGTTGCCACAGTGGAAGAAATTAAAGAGGTTCATGCCTTTATTCGCCAAACGATTAAGACCTTATTTGGTGAAGATGTTGCTGAAAAGATGTTGATTCTTTATGGTGGATCGGTTAAACCGACAAATGCAAAGGAAATTTTGGCATTAGATGATGTTGATGGTGCTTTGGTGGGTGGGGCATCTTTGACACCGCATGATTTTTGGGGTATCGCAACCGCAGTGAAGGGGGAATTTTAATGTATAATGTTTTATTGGTCGTCTATATTATTTTGGCGATATTCTTGGTTGGTTTGGTTTTAATCCAACGGTCCGAAGGGGGTGCTTTGGGCGGACTTTCCGGTGGCGATGCCAATTCATTTATGACCGGAAGAAGTGTCGGTAATTTCTTAACCAAAGCCACGACGATTGTGTCAATTTTGTTTATGGTCAGTTGTTTGGTTTTGGGTATTATGGCCAAAAATCAAATGAATACGGTTGCCGAACAACCTTTATCAAGTCAATTGGAAAAATAAAATGGTGAAAGAAGTTAAAGTCGGGGATATCGTTTTTTCAAATGATAAGCCCTTCGTTTTGATTGCCGGTCCGTGTCAGATGGAAAGTTTATCCCATGCTGTAGAAATGGCGGATGCTTTACAACAAATTACAAATAAATTAAACATTCCTTTTGTGTTTAAAGCCTCTTTTGATAAAGCGAATCGGACTTCTTTGTCCGGAATTCGGGGAATCGGTATGGAAGCCGGATTACATGCTTTTGAGGAAGTAAAACGTCGATTCGGTTGTTTGACTTTAACGGATATTCATGAAGTTTATCAATGTTCGCCGGTGGGTGATGTGGTGGATATATTGCAAATACCGGCTTTTTTGTGTCGTCAAACGGATTTATTGGTTGCTGCGGCTAAAACCGGAAAAACTATTAATGTGAAAAAGGGACAATTTCTGGCTCCTTGGGATATGAAAAATGTAGTCGGTAAATTGGTGGAAACCGGTAATGAAAATGTGTTATTAACGGAACGGGGAACTTGTTTTGGGTATAATACTTTGGTCGTGGATGTTCGCAGTATCCCCATTATGAAACAAACCGGATATCCCGTGATTATTGATGCAACGCATGCTGTTCAACAACCCGGCGGTAATGGAACTTCTTCCGGCGGAAATCGGGAATATGCGCCTTTGATTGCCGGTGCTTGTGTATCGGGTGGTGTGGCCGGTGTTTTTGTTGAAACTCATAAAGAACCGGATAAAGCACCATCAGACGGGGCAAATATGATTGTCCTTAATGAATTGGAAAAAATTCTGATTCGCCTCAAAGAATTTGATCAAATTGCTAAAAAAAGTTATTGATTTTTGATGTTGAAGACCATATCTTTTTCATATAAAGGGAGATATGTTTATGACGCAAATTATTAATATCTTGGGACGGGAAATTTATGATTCCAGAGGATTGCCGACTTTGGAAGCCGATGTTTATTTGTCGGATGGGTCTATGGGACGGGCTTCGGTTCCCAGCGGGGCTTCAAAAGGTGTACATGAAGCTTTGGAGCTTCGTGATAATGATAAATCTCGTTTGGGCGGAAAGGGTGTTTTGGAAGCTGTTGAAAATATAAACGGTAAAATTTTTGATGCTCTTGTTTCTTTGGATGCTGAAAATCAAAATGAAATTGATGAAGTTTTGATTAATCTAGATGGGACAAGAAATAAATCCAATTTAGGGGCTAATGCAATATTGGCGGTTTCGTTAGCGGTGGCGAAAGCTCAGGCGATATCTAAATCCGTTCCGTTTTATCGATATATCGGGGGAAGTTTCGCTAAAACATTACCTGTTCCGATGATGAATATATTAAATGGCGGAGTGCATGCGGATAACCGGTTGGATATTCAAGAGTTTATGATTATTCCGAATTCGGCTCGAAGTTTTCATCAGGCGTTGCAAATGGGTGCCGAGGTTTTTCTTGAGCTGAAATCGGTCTTGAAAAAAGACGGGTATAGTATCAATGTCGGGGATGAAGGCGGTTTTGCACCCAATTTTACACAAACAAAGCAAGCTTTGGATTATATCTTAAAGGCTATTGATAAAGCGGGGTTTAAAGTCGGTCTGGATTTCGGAATCGGCTTGGATGTGGCATCTACGGAATTATATTTTTCAGATTGTTATCATATTGACGGTAAAGAAATAAATTCGGATGACATGATTAAATATTATCAAAATTTAATTAAAGAATATCCGATATTTTCAATCGAAGATGCTTTGGCGGAGGATGATTGGGTTGGATGGAAAAATTTAACCGAAGAATTAGGAAAACGGGTATCCTTGGTGGGGGATGATTTGTTTGTGACGAATGCCGAACGTTTAAAACAGGGTATAGAAGAAAATGTGGCGAATACCATTTTAATTAAACCCAATCAAATCGGAACATTAACCGAAACAGTTAAAGTAATTCGAATGGCTCAAAAAAACGGATACAGATGTATTATGTCTCATCGTTCTGGAGAAACAGAGGATACAAGCATTTGCGATATTGCGGTTGGAATGAATATCGAACAGGTTAAAATGGGCTCTTTGTCCCGAACGGATCGGATGGCTAAATATAATGCCTTATTGCGAATAGAGGAAGAATTGGGGATATATTCTAAATATCCGATAGGTTTGTTTGATAAAAAATCTTAAAATAGTTGATTTTTAAAGTATATCCTTTTATAATAAAGCTCAAAGGAGCTTTATCATGAAAATTGTGTTTATGGGAACACCGGATTTCGCCGTTCCGGCATTAAAAGCGTTAAATAAAGAACATGAAATCGTCGCGGTCTATACTCGGGAACCTAAACCGGCCGGACGGGGGCAGGAATTGAAAAAAAGTCCAGTCCATTTAACGTCAATGGAGTTGGGTTTGCCTGTTTATACTCCCGTCAGTTTGAAAAAAGATTTTGACTTAAATGAACTGTCTTGTTTGGGTGCGGATTTGGCGGTTGTTTGTGCTTACGGATTGATTTTACCGGAAGCTGTTTTAAATCTTTTCCCGATGGGTTGTATAAATATTCACGCCTCTATTTTGCCCAGATGGCGAGGAGCAGCACCGATTAACCGAGCGATTATGGCGGGTGATACAAAAACAGGTATTACGATTATGCAAATGGATGCCGGTTTGGATACAGGGGATATTTTATCGGTTGAAGAAGTCGAAATCAATCGGGAAATGAATGTCGAAGACTTACATGATCGATTGTCGGTTATCGGTGGCAGATTGATTGTTAAAACATTGAAGAAAATGCCCCGACCTCAACCTCAAAATGATGATGGTGCAACTTATGCTCATAAAATCGAAAAAGAGGATTGTTTGATTGATTGGAATAAAAATTCAGATGAAATTTATAATCAAATTCGGGGATTGTCTCCATATCCAAAGGCTTATTTTATGTATCATAATGAACGTTTTTTTGTTTTAAAAGCCGAAATATGTGATGAAGAAAAATTGCCCTTGTCTTTTAAATGTGGGGATGGTAAATACATTCGTATTTTGACGATACAACGGGCCGGTAAAAAAGCAATGCCGATTGAAGAATTTTTAAAGGGATTTAAATTTTATGCCGACTTATAAAATTAAAATAGAGTATGACGGAACGTCTTTTTGTGGTTGGCAAAGGCAGAAGGGACATCCATCCGTTCAAGAAGAAATTGAAAAAGCATTGTCGGTTTATTTTCGGCAACCTATTACAATTCAAGGGGCGGGGCGGACGGATACGGGTGTACATGCCTTGGGGCAAGTTGCTAGTTTTACGGCTTCTAAAGAAGTCGATTTGGGAAAAATGTTATGGGGGGTTAATGCTATTATGCGCCCACAGGCTATTTGCTTGCTTGATGCCGAGATTATGAATGATGATTTTAATGCTCGATTTTGCGCACAAAAAAGATGTTATGAATATCGGATTTTGAATCGCACAACGCCTAGTCCACTTCTTAAAAATCGTGTATGGTGGGTTAATATTAAAATGGATATTCCCTTGATGCAAAAATGTGCCGATATGCTGATTGGAAAACATGATTTTTCAACCTTTCGTTCTTCTGAATGTCAGGCCAAAAGTCCGATTAAAACGTTGGATTCTTTTGTAATTAAAAAAGATGGTGATTTAATTATTTTTGAAGTTTGTGCTAAATCTTTTTTACATCATCAGGTTCGGAATATGGTCGGTTCGTTGTATAAAGTCGGTATCGGTCAATGGACGGCAGATGATTTTAAGAGGGCTTTTGAGGCTTGTGATCGGTGCAAAGGCGGTCCGACGGCTCCGGCAGAAGGCCTTTATTTTATGGATGTTGAATATGATTAAGTTCATCCTTTTTTTTATTCTGATATTTCCCATTAAGGCCAGTATCCCGTTTACGGCAGATATATCGGTAGATCAAGTTAAAAATACAGATCTTTATCAAATGGCTGTCGACGGGGATTCTCGGGCTCAATTTTTGTTGGCTTCATATTATCAAAGTCAGCTCTTGCCGAATAATTTGGTTATTGTTTATTGGTTAAAAGAGGCCGCTTCTGCCGGTAATATAGAGGCTCATTTTGCTTTGGGCAAAATATATCATTATGGGGTAAAAGATATTCCACCGTCTTTACAGGATGCCGATTATCATTATTCAATGGCGGCCATTAAAGGGGATTTGCAGGCTCAAAAGGAATTAGATCGCTTGCGGCAAAGTAAAACATATCAACTTCAATCAAAGGACGAGGTTGTGGATATATATGATCGTCAATGGTTGGAACAAAGTGCAATTTTGGGGGATAAAGATTCTCAATTTAAAGTTGGAAAAATGGCGATGAAGTCTAATCCGGATGAGGCGGTCAAATGGCTTGAAAAAGCTGCTCACAGCGGTCAAACGGATGCGATGTTCGAGTTGGCCGGATATTATCGTCGACAAAATAATGATGAAAAAATGATACAGTATTATCAGGCCGGATGTGATGCACAAGATATTCCGTCTTGTCGGAAATTGTATGAATTTTATAAGGGAACAGATACGAAAAAAGCGATCGAATATTTGGAAAAGTATTTACATTTAATCTTTCCGGATGTTGCGGATTTAACGACAGTATCCCCGGAGTTAAAGGATTTAAAAAATGAGTGAAGTTATTCTTGCCCCCTTGGCGGGTATTACGGATAAGCCTTTTCGTCAGATGGTTCGTCAATTCGGTCATCAAATGCTTTTTACAGAGATGTTGGGTGCAACACCCCTTGTTCGGGGAAGTGATAAAACAATGAATATGATGGATATTCACGATGAAATCAGTCCAATCGGAATTCAAATAGTTGGTTTTTGTCCGCAAGATTTGGCAAGGGCAGCCGTGTTGGCGGAAAAGGCGGGGGCTTGTGAGGTTAATATCAATATGGGTTGCCCGATGAAAAAGTTGATATCCAACGGTTCGGGGGCGGTTTTAATGCAAATGCCGGATATGGCTTTCGAAATGGTCAAGGCGGTTAAACAAGTTATAAAAGTTCCTTTGTCGGTTAAAACAAGATTGGGATGGACGGATATTACCGCAGTTGAATTCGCAAAGGTGTTGGAAAGTGCCGGTGCAGATAAAGTGATTATTCATGGTCGGACAAGGGCTCAAATGTATTCCGGAAAAGCGAATTGGGCTGAAATTGCAAAAGTCAAAAAAGCCTTATCCATTCCCGTCATTGCTAATGGTGATATTATTGATGAAAAGAGTGCAGAAGAATGTCTTCGAATAACCGGTGCCGATGGGATTATGATTGGACGGGGGGCTTTGGGAAAACCGTGGCTCCTTAATCAAATTCAGACAAATCAAAAACCTTCATTTATCTTACTTGATGTTGTGATGGAACATTTTGAACGATTATTGGCTTATTATGGGGAATATATCGGATTGCGAGTGGCTCGGAAGCATTTGGCTTGGTATGCGTCTGGTATTCCCGGTGTTGCCGAATTTCGTAAAACGATGTTTTTACAAGAAGACAAGGATGTCGTTCGGCGAATGATCGTTGATTTTTTCGGTAAAGTATGATATAATCCGACTACTTGTGAAAGGATTATAGATGAAAAATATATTGATTGAAGCTCGAAAAATTGCTTTTGAATTACACAATGGGGTTAAATATGGTCAAGGGACAATGTTTAATCAAATTGAAAATACGGTTGAGATTTTAAAGGAATATAATGCCGATGATCGTGAATTGGTTTTGGGATATTTACATAAAGCCTATGAAATGAGTAAAATTGATAAAAATATTTCATCTGAAAAGGCCGTCGATATTTATCAGCGGGTTGAAAAAGTTTTGTTCGAAACAAGTTTAAAGGATGATATTCGTCTGTTGTCTAGTGAGCCTAAAAAAGGAAAAGAGGGCTTTGAATACATTAAAACAAAAGAAGATGGAAAAGAAGCTATTATTGAATGGGGATTGAAATTACCTAAAAATTTAAAGTTTGTTTTAATGGCTGAAAAATTGGCAAATTTAAAAAATGATACCAAGACCCCAAACCCAGAATGGGGACCCAATAAAATCATTGATTATGCTGTGAGTAGATGTTCTTTTATAGATCAAATTAATGATAATATTTCACCAGGTATGGGGTATGAAGCATCTCATTACATGATAAAAATTGTTTTTGATCAGCAGGATAGATACCATAAAGAAGGGTGTATCGCACTAAAAAAAATGCGGCAGATTTTGAAATCAAAAACACGTGCTTGATTCGGATTAAACTTTAAAGTTTTCACCTAAATATTTGCGTCGGACATTGTCATCCGCTACAATTTCGTATGGTGTGCCGTGTTTTAACAGAACGCCGTCCGATAGAATATAGGCACGGTCAATGATGCCCAATGTTTCCCGAACATTGTGATCGGTAATTAAAACTCCCAGTCCTCTGTTTTTTAAGTGTGCCACCAAGTCCCGAATTTCGGCCACAGCAATCGGGTCAATACCCGCCAGCGGTTCATCCAGTAAAATGAAGTGCGGTTTTAAGGCTAACGCACGAGCAATTTCAAGACGTCTTCTTTCTCCACCAGATAGGGCTTTTGATGGGGAATGACGCAGATGAGAAATTGAAAATTCACCCAATAATTCCTCCAATCGTTCAGCACGTTTTACCGGATCTTTTTCAATTAGCTCCAATACAGATAAAATATTGTCTTGGACAGATAGTCCTCGGAAAATAGAGGATTCTTGTGGTAAATATCCGATACCTAATTTGGCCCGTTGATACATGGGTAATTTGGTAATATCCGAACCGTCGAGAAGAATGCTTCCGAAATCCGGTTTTATCAATCCGGTAATACAATAAAAACAAGTCGTTTTTCCGGCACCATTCGGTCCCAATAATCCAACGGCTTCGCCACGTTGAATATCCATGGAAATCCCTCGAATGATTTTCCGATTTTTATATGATTTACCTAATCCGCGAACAACAAGCCCTTTATGATCCATCTTTTATCCTTTCCGGAAATATTTTGCCAAAAATACGATTTGTTGATTTAAGGGTACTGATTCCTGTTTTTAAATCAACTGTGGCTATATCTCCATTAATGTCTCCTTCATTTCTTTTGATTTTAACATTTTCTGTGAAAGTTGCAAGTTCTTTGTTTATGTCGTAATCTGCTTTATCGCCCGAAATGCTTTCCGATGAAGTTGTTAAAATAACATTTCCGACGGCGGTGATGTTTTTTAATTGATACTTTTTGGCAATCCTTTGATAATAGAAGATAATTTTATCGGCTGTTAAAGTGTTTTCTTTATCTTTCAATGTTGCATTTTTAATGGCTGTGACGGTTAGGTCTTTTTGCCGAACTTGAATTTGTTCTTCTGCCGTTAAGAAAATATCCCCTTTTTGAATGAATTTAAATTCAACCGGTGCCATAAAGTCAATTTCATCCCCGTTTTGACGCAATTTAAAAGCTGAGGCATTGAGATATCCTTTGGGACCAGAAATGCTAATCGGTTTCGGACTTTTTGCCCATTTTTCTTTATGATTAAAGGTGGTGTCCGACAGTTTGCCGTGATAACCGTTATCTGATGTGAAATAAAGATTTTCCGTAAATAAAATCAGGTTATCTTTTTGAATAAAGTCGGCGGATGGTGCGTTGGATATTATCTTGACACCCGAATTCAAAACCAAAACGGATTGTGGCAGTTTCAGGCGAATTGTATCTGTATCCTTTTCAAAAACTTTTTCGGCCGTTATTGAAAAAGGCTGTCCCTTTTTGTCTTCGGATAAAAAGCGTCCGCCTTCCATTGAAATATTGGCTTTGCGGTTAAAGTTTGTACTTTCTTTAAGCAAATCGGAAATTGTATTTTTCTGTTTAATGATTTGGGGCCAAACCAATAAAAGCAATATTAACATTCCACCCAAAATCGGTAAAGTCACTTTGAAAAAATGAACTCTTTTTTGATGAGTTTTTACAATTTTGGATAAAGTTTTCATATCCTATATAACTCCGGCAGACAGGCAGGAATGAATATGTAAAAGACCAATCGGTTTGTTATCTTGAACAACGAACAGGCTGGTGATTTTGTGGTCATTCATCATCTTGACGGCCGAAGATGCCAACAAATCCGGTGATATTGTTTTCGGATGAGTTGTCATGACATCAGAGGCTTTTTTATTCATTAAATCGTTAATATGGCGTCTTAAATCTCCGTCCGTAATAATGCCAATTAATGTGCCGACCTCATCCAATACACCAACACAACCCAAGCTTTTGGCGGTCATGGTGATTAAGGCTTCACTCATGGGGGTATCTTTGGATACTATTGGCATATTTTCGCCTTTGGCCATTAAATCAGTTGCTTTTAAAAGCATGGCTCCCAATTTGCCACCGGGATGTCTGTCCCGATAATTATCCTTTGTAAAACCTTTCATTTCCAATAAGGTCATTGCCAAGGCATCACCCATAGCCAAAGATAAGGTTGTGGATGTGGTCGGGGCCATTCCGAAAGAACATGCTTCTTCAAACGGCGGATAGCAAATAATAATATCCGATGCTCGACCCAATGTGCTGTCTGCAACGCCGACCATACAAATCATACGGATACCGAAACGTCTGGAAAAAGCAATGATGTCATTCAGTTCTTTACTTTCGCCGGAATTGGATAGGGCTAAGATAACATCGTCCGGTGTAATCATCCCCAGATCTCCATGACTGGCTTCGCCGGGGTGAACAAAGAATGCCGGAGTGCCGACCGAAGCCAAAGTGGCGGCAATTTTACGTCCGATATGTCCGCTTTTTCCCATTCCAGTGACAATGACACGTCCTTTTGTATTGTAAATTTCCAAACAGGCATCGGCAAAAGATTGTCCCAATGTCTGGGATAATTTTTGCAAGGCTTCAATTTCTGTATTTAAAACATTTTGACCACAACGAATAAGTTCTTCTGTATTCATGTTATATTCCTTTTTAATGATGAGCAAAGATATCCGGATCATCCAATCCGATTAAATCCAAATCGGCACGGGTATTCAAAAATGAAAAACATTTTAAGGCCAATTCATATCGGCCTTCCCGTTTTAAAAGTTCGTCCATTTTTTCTTTGAGGGCATGTAGGTATAAGACATCGCCGGCCGCATATTCTTTTTGTTCTTCCGACAATTCGGCAACGCCCCAATCCGACATTTGTTGTTCCTTGTTTAAAGTAATACCCAAATGTTGAGCACAAAGGACCTTTAAACTGTGTTTTTCCTGACTGGGTCTGAAAAGTTTAGAAGCTATTTTAGTGCAATAAACGGGTGCACAATCAATATGTAAATCGGCTTTTAATTTCCCTACGTCAAAACGGGCAAAATGAAATATCTTTAAAATGGCGGGATCGGTTAAAAGAGCCTTTAAATTTTTCGGTTCTGTGTCGGGTTGAATATGAACTAAATAGGCATTGCCTTTACCATCCCCGATTTGAACCAGACATAATCTGTCCCGATGGAGGTCCAAACCCATGGTTTCCGTATCTACGGCAATTGAATCTTTAAATTGAATTTCGGGAGGTAAATCACCCTTGTAATAAAAAATATTTCCCATTATTTACCCTTTGTCAAATGGTGCCCGAAAGAGGACTCGAACCTCCATGTCTTTCAACACTCGCACCTGAAACGAGCGCGTCTACCAATTCCGCCATTCGGGCTTTTGTTTTTCCGATATTATGACAATTTTTATCTCTTTTGTCAAATTAAAAAACTTGCCTTTTGGATAAAAAGAGTCTATAACAGGAAAAAAGGAGCATAAAATGGCATACATTATTTCGTTTATTTTTGGTTATCTTTTTGGTTCAATCCCATTTGGTTTGGTTATTGTTTATATGGCTGGTTTAGGGGATATTCGAAAAATCGGTTCCGGTAATATCGGTGCGACGAATGTTTTAAGGACTGGACGAAAAGATTTGACCTTGCTGACTTTGATTTTTGATATCGGAAAAGCGGGTTTTGCTTCTATGATTATGACTTTTATTTTCGCGAATCCGTATGCCGGATTGGTGGCTGGAACTGCCGGTGTGTTGGGGCATAATTTTCCGGTTTGGTTAAAGTTTAAAGGCGGAAAGGGTGTGGCTTCCACAATCGGGATGATGTTAGCGACTTCGCCGATGGTTGGGGTGATGGTTATCGCAACATGGTTGGGAATGGCTTTTACTTTTAAGTATTCGTCATTATCGGCATTAACGGCTATGGCTATGGCTCCGATTTATGCATTGATTTGGTCGCCGAATTGGAATTATGCTGGATTTTACTTGCTTTTATCTGTGTTGTCTTTTTATCGCCATCGTGAAAATATCAAGAGACTGTTAAATCATACCGAAACGAAGATTAAATTAAAAAAATAAATGGATAAAGTCATCAAAGTTTTGCAACTGGCACGAACTAACCGAGTGGGACCGGTTGCGTTTAAGACTTTATTGTCTTTTTATAAAGATATTGATACGATTATAGAAAATATCCCCCGTTGGGTTGAGCGGGGGGGTGGAGAGAATATTCAATTATATCCGATTCAAAAAGCCAAAGAAGAATATAACAGATTACAGGAAATCGGCGGGTTTCTTATTGATTTAACGATGCCGGATTATCCACGGCGTTTGAAAGGAATTCCCGATTCGCCGATCGTTTTGTCCGGAATCGGATATAAAAGTCTTTTAAACAAGGAAAAGGTGGCATTGGTCGGAACCCGAAATGCTTCTTTGAATGGTCGTAATTTTGCCCGAAAAATATCTTTTGACTTGGGACAAAAGGGGTACAAAATTGTGTCCGGAATGGCATCCGGTATGGATAGATGTGCTCATGAAGGGGCTTTGGAAAGCGGAACGATTGCAGTTTTGGGAACCGGAGTTAATGTTCCTTATCCGACCGAAAATAAAGATATTTATGAAGATATTAAACGAATGGGCTTGGTTTTGTCCGAATATCCGTTGGATACAAAACCGATGCCGTATCAATTTCCGGCACGAAATCGGATTATTGCCGGTTTAAGTGAGGGGGTTATTGTGGTGGAAGCTCAATTAAAATCCGGATCTCTGATTACGGCGGACTGTGCCTTGAAGTATGGACGGCATTTATTTGCCGTTCCGGGGTCTCCGATGGATGAAAGGGCGTCCGGCGTGAATCGATTGATACAAAACGGAGCCAATTTGATTACCGGAGCTGATGATGTGGTTAAAATTTTAAAAGAGAAAACATCATTTTGTTTAAGAGATTCAGCATTGATGTCAGATTTTAATTGGATACCAGATATTAAAATATCTGATCGGGAAAAAGTGATTTCTTTGTTAAGTTATGAACCGATATTTATTGACAAATTGATTGAAGAGTGTCATATTCCAACACAAGTAGTTCATGTTATTTTGGTGGAATTGGAATTATCTGATCGTATTATTCGATATCCGTCAAATTATATATCGTTGAAGATGAAGTAAAGGAATAAAAATGCATTTGGTTATTGTTGAATCACCCTCAAAGGCAAAGACAATCAATAAGTATTTGGGTGCTGATTACAAGGTTATTGCCAGTTTCGGGCATATTCGAGATCTGCCGGCCAAGGATGGTTCCGTGGATGTTAATCAAGATTTTGAAATGTCTTGGGAAGTGGATAAAGATGCCGAAAAACATGTTCGGGATATTTTGAAAGAAGTTCAGAAAGCCGATTGTATTTATTTGGCTTCTGATCCGGACCGAGAAGGGGAGGCTATTGCTTGGCATATTATTGCCGAATTAAAAAAACGAAAAAAATTATCCGTTCCGACTTATCGGGTCACTTTTAACGAAATTACAAAAAATGCTGTTTTGGAAGCGATGAAAAATCCTCGGGAAATCGATCAACCCTTGGTTGATGCCTATTTGGCTCGTCGGGCTTTGGATTATTTGGTCGGCTTTAATTTGTCGCCGGTGCTGTGGCGTAAATTACCCGGAGCCAAATCCGCCGGTCGGGTGCAATCCGTGGCTTTGCGTTTGATTTGTGATCGGGAACAGGAAATCAAAGAATTTAAAAAAACGGAATATTGGTCGCTTGAAACCGTGATGGCGACATTGGAAGGAAAAGAATTTAAATCTAAATTAGCCATGTTGGATGGGCAAAAAGTCGATAAGATGTTTATCCCGAATCAGACAGATGCCGAGGTTATTAAACATCGGGTCGAGGTTAGCTCGTTTTTAGTTGATGATATTGAACGCAAGCAGACTCGTCGCAATCCAGCACCGGCATTTACGACATCGACTTTGCAACAGGAAGCATCCCGAAAGTTGGGATTTTCGGCTAAAAAAACAATGAAGTTGGCTCAGGAACTTTATGAAGGCTTTGATGTCGGGGCCGGAACCGTCGGGTTGATTACCTATATGCGAACCGATAGTGTGGCTTTATCAAAAGAGGCTGTTGAAAAAATCAGATCTTTTATTACGGATGAATATGGAAAAGAATATTGTCCAACAGATGTTCGGGTCTATAAAAATAAATCCAAAAATGCACAAGAGGCTCATGAAGCCATCCGTCCGACCGATATTTTAAGAACGCCTGATCAGGTTAAAGGTTATTTGGATGCCGATCATTTGAAATTATATACCTTGATTTGGAAACGGACTGTGGCTTGTCAGATGGCTCAGGCGGTATTGGATAAAGTGGCCGTATCCTTGCTATCCACGGATCAAAAAATCGGGCTTCGTTCAACGGGGCAAACAATAGCATTCGCGGGATTTATCAAGGTTTATACCGAAGATGTGGATGAAAAAAGTGACGATGATGAAGAAGCGATTTTGCCTCGGATGAATGTCGGGGAAAAATCGGAATTAAAGGAATGTTTGATAAATCAACATTTTACCGAACCGCCGCCTCGATACACCGAAGCCAGTTTGGTCAAAAAGATGGAAGAGTTGGGGATTGGTCGTCCGTCAACGTATGCCACTATTTTATCTGTTATTCAAGATCGGGGATATGTGGTATTGGAACAGAAAAAGTTTGTGCCGCAAATGCGGGGAATTTTGGTTATATCGTTCTTGAAGGATTTTTTCCAAAAATATGTGGAATATGATTTTACGGCGGATTTGGAAAATCAACTTGATGATATTTCCGGCGGAAGCTTGAATTATAAGGAAGTTTTGGGCGAATTTTGGACGGATTTTTCGGCAGAGATTAAAAAATCATCCGATATTAAAACGACGGATGTTATTGATAACTTGGAACAAAAACTGGAATTGTTTTTATATCCGGATGGTGAAAAAAAATGCCCGATTTGTGGTGGCGGATTAGGGTTAAGATTAGGAAAATTCGGGGCTTTTATGGCTTGCTCGAATTATCCAAAATGTAAATATACCAAAGCGTTCGAAGGCGAAGAAAAAATTGAAGATATTCTTTTGGGTAAAGATGGCGGCGGACATGAAATTTATCTTAAAAAAGGTCCGTATGGTCATTATGTCGAAATGTTAGGGCTTGATAAACCCAAACGGATGGCAATTCCCAGAAATATTGATGTCGGGAGTGTGGATTTGGTAAAGGCGATGGCTTTGTTGTCTTTGCCCAGATTTTTGGGGAATGATCCGGATACAAATGAAGTTATTGAAGCCGGTATCGGTCGATTCGGGCCATATGTCAAACGAGGAAATATATTTACTTCATTGCAAAAGGGGGATGATGTTTTAACGATTGATTTGTCTCGGGCGTTGGCTTTGATTAAGGTCGGTCAAGTTAAGACGGAACCCGAATCTTTGGGCGAAAAAGACGGTGAAAAAGTTTATTTAAAATCCGGACGATACGGTTATTATTTAAAATGGGGAAAAGAAAATATTGCCTTGCCAAAGGAATTGAAGTCCAGAGCCATCGAGCTTAAATGGGTTGATATAGAGCCGTTATTGATAAAAAAATAAAAAAAGACTTGCCTTAAAGAATGAATTTGGTTAAATAAAAGGTATTGTTCAATAAAAAAAGGAATAAAAAATGAATGAAATTAAAAAAATTGGTGTTTTAACAAGTGGCGGAGATTGTTCCGGATTAAATGCCGCTATTTGTGCAGTGGCTTCTTCGGCATTGGCTCGGGGGTGGGAATGTTATGGTATATTCAACGCAACAGACGGATTGTTTTCTCGTCCCATGCGATACCGTAAATTTACATATGCCGATTTGGATTTAGCTTATGCCAAATTGGGCGGGACAATGCTTGGAACAAATAATACCGGAAATCCGAATCGTCAATTAACAGCTGATGGAACGTATGAAACTTTGACGGATGAACAGCTGGTCGAACGGTTTAAAAGTGGTGTAGCCGAATTGGGAATTGATGCATTGGTTGTGATTGGCGGGGACGGTTCAATGTCAATCGTCGGCGGATATTGTCAAAAGGCAGGTATTCGGATGGTCGGAATTCCAAAAACAATTGATAATGACGCTCCGGCAACGGATTTGGCAATCGGATTCTCTACGGCCCGGAATATTGTCGCTAATGCTTTGGATGAGTTGGAAACAACGGCTCATTCTCATCAACGATTGATGATTTTGGAAGTGATGGGACGGAATGCCGGACATTTAGCTTTGGAAGGGGCCATCGCCGGTATGGCTGATATTTGTATTATTCCGGAAGTCCCGTTTACTTATGAAAAAATCGTTGAAAAATTACGTAAAATGCGCGCCAGCGGTCGGATGGCCGGATTGATGGTTGTGGCCGAAGGTGTTAAACCGGAAGGAAAACATTATTACGGATTGAATGGAAAAACTTATTCCGGTGTCGCTAATTATTTCGCCGAAAGATTGGCTCAGGAAGAAGATAATTTTAATATTCGGGTCAATATCTTGGGACATGTTCAACGGGGTGGAGCGCCAACGGCACAAGATCGGATTTTGGCGTCATCGTTCGCGGTCCATGCGACTCAACTTTTGGAAAAAAATATTACAAACAGAATGGTTATTTATAAAGACGGAAAAGTTTCCGATATTGATATCGGACAAGCTTTAGAAATTGCGCATACTCCGGTTAATCCGCATGGTCAAATGGTTGAAACAGCCATGGGGTTGGGTATGTATGTTGGTGAAGTAGAAAAGGAGTAAAAAATGATTTCAGAAAAAATGCAAAAACACTTAAATGCCCTCAAAGAACGGCATGAAGAATATGAACGTAAAATCGCGGAAGAATTGGAACATCCATTGCCCGATGATATTTATATCAAATCGTTGAAAAAGTTAAAATTAAAAGTTAAAGACGAAATCGACGAAATCGAAAGTAATATATAAAATTTATTTTATTAAAAACCTTTGACAATACAGGTATAAAATGATACTCTTTCCTAAAAGGAAAAATGATGTCTCATATACCTGTATTGTTAAATGAAGTGATTGAAAGTTTGAATATTCGTCCGAATGGTCTTTATATTGATGGGACTTTCGGCGGCGGCGGATATACAAAGGCTATTTTGCAACAAAACGATACTTGTCGGGTGATTGCTTTTGATCGTGATGCAGAGGCAATCGAAGAGGGACAAAAAATATTAAAAGAATATCCAGAACGGTTAAGGTTAATTCATTCTCCTTTTTCAAAAATGGCGGATTTTGTTCAAGAGAAGGTTCATGGAATTGTCCTTGATATCGGTGTTTCTTCAATGCAGATTGATGAAGGGGAACGTGGATTTTCATTCCAAAAAGACGGTCCGTTGGATATGCGGATGAATCGGGAAGATATAGTATCGGCATTTGATGTCGTTAATACTTTCTCCGAACAAGAAATCGCTGATATTTTATACCTTTATGGTGAAGAACGACGTTCTCGGTTGATTGCTAAAAAAATTGTCCAATATCGGATGGAAAAGCCGATAGAAACAACGATTCAGTTGGCGAATCTGATTAAAGAATGTATGCCGTATAGTTCGATTCATCCGGCTACTCGTTCTTTTCAGGCTTTGCGAATTTATGTCAATGATGAACTGGGGGAATTAAAAAAGGTCTTGGTATCTGCCAAAGATATGATTCAATCGGGCGGGGTTTTATCGGTTGTTTCGTTTCATTCCTTGGAAGATCGTATCGTTAAAACTTTTTTTAAAGAACATATGATACCTAAAACACATCAAAATAAATATAAACCGAACATCGAAAGAGGGGGGATTTTTAAATACAATAATGATGTGATTTGTCCCAATGAAAAAGAAGTTGAGTTTAATCCTCGATCTCGTTCGGCCAAATTAAGGTATGGAGTGAAAGAATGAAACAAATTTGGCTTAATTTTATTTGCCTGTCTGTTTTGCTTTTTTGCGGATCGTTGATGTTCGGTATCAAATATTATACGATTGTCGAAATTGAAAAGATGACGGATTTAAAAAATGAAATTACACAGTTAAATCGAGATATTCATACTTTAAAGGCTGAATGGGCTTATTTGACGAATCCGGAACGGTTGCGTCAATTAATTTATTATCAGACAAACTTGAAACAAATTACGCCCGAGCAAATTAAAAAGATTGATGAAATCAGTAAAGGAGTTGACGGTGAGTAAGTTTTCTTTGGGAACAGAGATTCCGATTAAGCCCAAAGATCGGTATCGTTTTTTGGATAAAAAGGATGCTTTTGTTTTAAAGATTGCCGAAAAACGTATCCTTTTGATTTTTTGTTTAATTTTCGGTGCCTATTTCGTTTTGGGGGCGTTATTGTTTTATCGAACAATTATTTGTTCCAAAGTTCGGACAGAACATGAAGTTAAATGGCAAATTGATTATCCGGTCGAGCGGCCGAATCTGTTGGATCGAAACGGTGTTGTGTTATCAACCAGTTTATATACGGATTTGCTCTATGTCGATGCCAGAGACATTAAAAATCCCGAAAAAATGGCACAAGATATTTTAACCGTTTTCCCAAATTTAAATCGTGAAAAATTATTAAAAGATTTAAAAAGCCGACAGGCTTATCGTCCGATTAAAAATTACTTAATCCCGACAGAAAAAAATGCTGTTAATTATTTAGGTTATCCGCAACTTAATTTTGAAGCTTCCGAAAAACGTTTTTATCCGCATGGTGAGTTAATGGTGCATGTGTTGGGGGCAATAAATACGGATAACAAAGGCGTTTCCGGTTTGGAAATGGCGTTCAATGATCGGTTGATGAAGAATAAAGAAGATATTGTTTTATCGTTGGATATCCGCTTACAAAGTGTATTAAGGAATGAAATCAAAAAAGCGATTGATCATTTTTCAGCCTTGGGTGGAACGGGGATTATTTTGGATGTGAATACGGCTGAGGTTTTGGCGATGGTTTCTTTGCCGGACTTTGATCCGAATTTAAAGTTTGAATTAGATAAATCTTTTAATAAAGCATCTACGGGTGTTTATGAGGTCGGTTCCGTTATGAAACTTTTTAATACGGCGATCGGATTGGATATGGGAATTATTACACCTTATGACATTGTGGATGCGTCTGAAAATATTAAACTGGGGCGATTTACCGTGACAGATTATAAGGGGGAATATCGTCCCCTTTTGATACCGGAAGTTTTAATTTATTCGTCGAATATCGGGTCGGTTTTGGTGGCTCAGTCCATCGGTCCGGAAATTCAACGTCAATATTTTAATAGCTTTGGTTTATTGGATTATTTGTTGATTGATTTACCCGAAAAGTCAAAACCGATTATACCTGTTCCTTGGGATAAAACTCAAGGTGCGTCTGTCGGGTACGGATATTCAATATCGCTTTCTCCGCTTCATGTGGCTTCGGGGGTTGCGGCTTTGGTTAACGGGGGATATTATCAATATCCGTCTTTTATCAAAGGCGGAAATCAAAACCAGATTAAAAATCGGGTCATCAAAAAAGAAACTTCCGATAAAATTCGTCATATGATGCGGGCGGTGGTTAATTTAAAAGTTAAGTTCGCAGATATAGAGGGATATTTGGTTGGCGGAAAAACCGGAACAGCAAATATGATTGTGGATGGGAAATATATGAAGGGACATTCCAGAACAACATTTGTCGGGGTATTCCCGATGGATAAACCGCAGTATCTGGTTTTGGTTATGTTAGAAGACCCAAAAGGCTTAAAAGAGGATTGGTATTATAATGCGGCGGGATGGAATTCAGCACGGGTTGGCGGAAATGTTATTCGTCAGATTGCACCGATATTAAAAGTTAATCCTCGGGCGGAAATGGAAAAGCCTGATTATATTCAAAAGGCATACGATATTTATGAAGCAAGGAAGAAAAAATGAAATTAAGTGAACTGTTATATCCGATTAAGGTGGTCAACGATATGGAAATAAAGGGTATTGCATCTAATTCGGCGGATGTTAAGGACGGTTATTTATTTATCGCTATTAACGGATTAAAAACGGATGGTACAAAATTTATCCCAGATGCAATAAAGCAAGGAGCAGTCGCTATTTTGACAAATAAAGCGAAAGTTGTTTCGGATATACCTGTTTATTATGTTTCGGATATTCGTCGAATGGTTCCGCTAATCGCATCTCGTTTTTATCGTGATATTCCGCCCCATATTATCGGAATTACGGGGACAAACGGAAAAACATCAACAGTCACTTTTATTCGTCAAATTTTAAAATTGTGCGGAATTAAATCTGCCAGTATCGGGACTTTGGGGGTAGAATCCGATGATTATAATTTTTATACTTCAACCACCAGTCCGGATCCGATTTTATTATATCAATCTTTAAATCGTTTATATTCAGACGGTGTTAAAGTCGTTGGAATCGAAGTATCTTCTCATGCATTGGATCAAAATCGATTTGGCGGATTAAAGTTTGATGTTATCGGTTTTACGAATTTTACACAAGATCACTTGGATTATCATCGGACAATGGAAGAATATTTTAATGCCAAGAAAAAATTATTTACATCTAATCCGAAATCAATTTCCGTTTTGAATGCGGATATTGATGAATTTAAAGAATTAAAAGCTTTAAATGAAAAGCATATTTCTTATGGGAAAAATGGAGATATTCGCCTGAATTATTTTGATTTAGCAAATCATCGGATTTCTTTGAGTGAAAATGAAGCGGAATATATAACGCCATTTAAAGTGGCTGGTGATTTTCAGGCGTATAATTTAATGTGTGCCATTGCTTGTTGTCGGAATTTCGTTTCGATGGAACAGATTGTATCTGTTATTCATCAACTGTCTTCGCCGGTCGGTCGAATGGAAAAAGTGGCTCAAACGTTGACGGGCGGTATTGTTTTAACGGATTATGCTCATACGCCGGATGGGTTGGAAAAGGCATTGATGTCGGCTCGAAAATTATGTCAAAACAAATTATATGTTATTTTCGGGTGTGGCGGTAATCGGGATAAAACGAAACGTCCGTTAATGGGAAAAATTGCCGATAAACTGGCGGATTATGCAATTGTGACAGATGATAATCCCCGATATGAATGTCCGGCGGATATTCGAAGCGAAATTTTATCAGCGATGCGACATGGTATTGAAATTGGTTCTCGGAGTAAAGCGATTGCTCATGCTTTGATGCGTTTAAGGAAGGGCGATGTATTATTGATTGCCGGAAAGGGGCATGAAGAGGGACAGGAAATTAATGGTGTCGTTTATCCGTTTAATGATAAAATACAGACACAATATGAACTTCGGGCTATTGAAGAAAATCCGATATGGACAAGTCCTGAAATTTCCATGGTTTTGGATGTGCCGGTTTCGGTCCATAAGGTCGCTTATGGGATGAGTTTCGACAGTCGGACTTTAAAGGTAGGTGATATTTATATTGCTTTAACCGGTGGTCAAAAGGATGGGCATTTATATGTCAAAGATGCATTGAAAAAAGGGGCTGTTTATGCGATTGTTGAGCATGATGTCGCTGATGTTGAAGATAAAGACAGTTTAATTATTGTTAAAGATACAATGGTGGCTTTGAGGTCTTTGGCTCAATATGCTCGTCAACGCAGCAATGCGACATTTATTGGTGTCACCGGAAGTAGCGGTAAAACAACAACACGTCAAATGATTGTTCAAGCATTAAAACCGTTTGGTCTTGTTCATACAACAAGGGGAAATTTTAATAACCATATCGGCGTGCCTTTGACTTTGTGTAATATGCCGACAAATACGGAATATGCTGTTATTGAAATGGGTATGAATCATCACGGAGAATTGCTTGAATTATCAAAGATGGTTCGCCCGCATATATCGTTGATTACGATGATCGGATTGGCTCATTTGGAATATTTTAAATCATTACAAGATATTGCCTTGGCAAAGTCCGAAATTTTTGTCGGTCAGGAAAAAGGCGGTGTCGTGATTTTAAATCAGGATGATGCCTGTTATGATTTTTTATATGAAAAAGTTATTGAAAATGGATTGAAAACAATTTTTTCTTTCGGTGAAAATAAATCTTCGGATATTCGGCTTGAAAAATGGGATGTTCAAGATTTAAAAAGTCAAATAGAAGTGCAAATATCCGGACAAAAATACAGTTATTCTTTGTCAAGCCCCGGACGACACTTTGTCCAAAATACTTTGTCGGCATTGGCGGTGGCTAAGGCAATCGGGTTGGATATTCAAACCGCCTGTCAAAGTTTAAATGATATGGATTTATTGGACGGACGGGGTAAAGTTTATCAGATAGATGTATTCGGAAAGAATATAACTTTAATTGATGATGCCTATAATGCAAATCCGTCATCGATGCAGGCTTCTATTGAAGTTTTGGGCAAAATGTCCGGTCGGCGAGTGGCTATTTTGGGAGACATGAAGGAACTGGGAGCTCAATCTGAAGAATTACATATTAAAATAGGTAAAGTTTTACTGGAAAATAAAATTAATATCGTTTATACTATCGGCAGTTTTATGAAAAAAATGTTCGAAACTTTACCAAATGAAATGAAGGGAAAGGCTTTTGAACATGTGGATGAAATTGATTTAAAAGATATTTTGAAAGAAGGAGATGTCGTGTTAATTAAATCTTCAAATTCAATGAAGCTTTTTGAACTAACTTTAAAATTAAAGGGGTAATGAATGTTATATTATTTTTTATATCCGTTAGCAGATCAGTTTAAAATTTTAAATTTATTAAAATATCAAACCTTTCGTGCCGGTATGGCTTTTATGACGGCTTTTGTCATCTGTTTTTTGATTACACCAATGATTATTCGCTTTGTGCGACAGTATCAAAAAAACGGTCAACCTATTCGTAAAGACGGACCGGCATCACATTTAGCAAAAGCTGGAACGCCGACAATGGGTGGGTTTGCGATATTAATTGCCCTTTTTATTTCATTGGTGTTATGGGCGAATTGGTCAGATCCGTTCTTTTTGTCAATTTGCTTAATTACATTTATTTTCGGGGTTATTGGTTTTATCGATGATTCGTTGAAAATTATTTCGAATTCTCACATGGGCATTCCGGGAAAAACCAGATTACTTTTGGAATTTCTTGCATCTTTATTGGCGGTATTTATTTTAATGAATTGTTCAAATCCGACAGTTGCAACGGGCTTGACTATACCTTTCTTTAAAAATATTGTTTGGGATTTAGGATGGTTTTATTTGGTTTTTGGAATGTTTGTTATTGTCGGGACCGCTAATGCCGTTAATTTAACCGATGGATTGGATGGTTTGGTTTCTATTCCTTTGATTATGAGTAATTTTGTCTTTTTAATTATTACATATTTATCCGGTAATTATATTTTTTCTAATTATCTGCATATTCCGTATATTCCGGGTATTGGTGAAGTCGCTGTATTTTGTGCCGGTGTGATGGGTGCCGTTTTGGCATTTTTATGGTATAATGCCAAGCCAGCGGAAATTTTTATGGGAGATACCGGTTCATTGGCTTTGGGCGGAGCCTTGGGAACAATTGCCGTTGCGACTAAACATGAAATTGTATTGGCTATTGTCGGCGGTATTTTTGTGTTGGAGGCTTTATCTGATATTATTCAGGTCGGTTCGTATAAATTACGGGGGAAAAGAGTTTTTAAAATGGCTCCAATTCATCATCATTTTGAACAAAAGGGAATGCCGGAGACGAAAATAGTTATTCGTTTTTGGATTATTTCGATATTATTGGCTTTAATCAGTTTAATGACACTTAAAATTCGATAAAAAATGTTAAAAGAAAAAATACTTTTTTCAATCCGATCATGGTGGCATATGTTGGACCGAGGCCTTTTATGGGCTGTCGCTGGATTGATTATTTTGGGTATCTTTTTAATTTTTTCCGCCGGTTTCAGTGTTTTGGGACAATATCATGGCACATTGTATTATGTTCAAAAACAACTGATTTTTTTGGGACCGTTGGTTTTAATGATGTTTATTATGTCGGCGATGTCCCCAAAATGGATTAAAATTACCGGTTTATTTGGATTTATAATGACAGTTATAATGGTTCTGTTGACAATGAAGTTCGGTGTGACGGTTAAGGGTAGTCGGCGGTGGATAAATATCTTCGGCGTGTCGCTTCAAGCGTCGGAAATGATTAAGCCGACAGTGGCAATTGTCTGTGCGTGGTTGTTTTCATTATATAACAAAGTTGAAAAGAAAATCTATTACTTCGCTCCCGGTGCTTTGTTGGGTTGTGTCCTTTTTCTGCTGTGGCTACAACCCGATTTCGGTATGAGTGTGACAGTGGCTTGTATTGTTTCATGTCAATATTTTTTAAGCGGGATGAGAAAAAAATGGTTAGTCATTTTGGGAATGTTTTTTTTAATTTTAACCGGTACTGCTTGTATAACAATGCCTCATGTTCGGGCTCGGTTAAACGGTTTTTTTGGGGCGGATGAAGAAAGTAAGTATCAAATTAATCGGTCGATGGATGCGTTGGCGAATGGCGGTTGGTTCGGTCGCGGACCCAGTGAAGGATTTTATAAAAATGTGATACCGGATTCGCATACCGATTTTATTTTTTCTGTCGCAGTGGAAGAATTCGGGTTTATTTTGGGTTTATTTTTAATAGGGTTATATGCTTTTTTTGTATTGCGTGGATTTTATTTGATACGATATGAAAAGGATTGCTTTGCGATGATTTGTGTGGGCGGATTATTAACACAAATTGCTTTTCAAAGTTTGTATAACATCGGGTCGTCATTGGTGATATTCCCAACAAAGGGGATGACTTTGCCGTTTATTTCTTATGGCGGATCATCATTGGCATCTGTTGCTTTCGGATGTGGCGTTATTTTGGCTTTAACAAGACGAAAAAATAAATAGAAAGGAATTAAAATGATAATTTTAACAACTGGTGGAACAGGAGGACATTTATTTCCGGCACAAGCCGTTGCTTCCAGTTTAATTAAAAAAGAAAAAGTGGCTTTTGTGACAGACCGGCGAGGACATCATTTTTCCGGTATATTGGAAAAAATGCCGGTTTATCAAGTTTGTGCCAAACCGATTCAGGGTCGGCGAATTTACCATCGGATTTTGCCGACAATTTGCTTAGGCGTTGGTATATTGCAAGCTGTTTTTTTATTGTTGAAGTTAAAGCCCAAAATGGTTATCGGTTTTGGCGGATATGCTTCAATGCCGACAATTATTGCTGCCCATTTTTTACATATTCCCGTGGCTTTACATGAGCAAAATTCTATTTTAGGAAAGGCTAATCGTCTGTTAGCTCCTCGTTCAAAGTGGATTGCCACTTCATTCAAAAATACACAGCGAGTGCCGGTTGGCGTTAAAACTTTTTATGTCGGGATGCCTGTTCGTGAAAATATTTTTAAAGGTCAAAAACAAAAAGAAAAAGATGGCATCAATTTATTGGTGATGGGCGGTTCACAGGGGGCAAAGGTATTTTCAACCCTTGTGCCGGATGCCCTTAATTTATTGCCGGCAGAGTTGAGATGTCAAATATCTTTATATCAACAGGTTCGGAGTGAGGATTTGGAAAAAGTTAATCAGCTATATGAAAAATCAAATTTAAAAAACATAACTTTAAAGCCATTTTTTACAGATATTCAGGATATATTGATTAATTCTGATTTCGTTATTTCCAGATCCGGCGCTTCTTCTTTGGCAGAGTTTGAAGCATTAAAAATACCGGCAATATTGATACCTTTACCGACTTCGGCGGATAATCATCAATATCAAAATGCGGTGGAATTTTGTAAAAAAGAAGTGGGTTGGTTATTGTCGGAAAAGGAATTAACACCCGAAAAACTGGCGGTTGAATTGGAAAAAGTTTTTAAAGATAAAGCGGTTGTTAAATCCGAAAATCGAAAAGTTAAATTAAAATCTGATGCGGCTGAAAAAATGGCTGATTTAATTTTAAAAGAGTGCAAAAATGAAAACATTGGAAAATAAAATGATACATTTTGTGGGTATTGGCGGTATCGGAATGTCTGCGATTGCCGAAAATTTATGGGCAAGTGGAATTCGGGTGCAAGGTTCTGATATCAAAAGAAATGCAACGGTTCAACGGTTGGAAGAAAAAGGAATTACCGTTTTTATCGGACATCAGGAAGCAAATGTCGAAAATGCAGATATTTTGGTTTGCTCAACGGCTACAAAAAAGGATAATGTTGAATGTCAAAAGGCCTATCAAATGGGAATTCCGGTCTTACATCGTTCTCAGATGTTGGCGATTATTATGCGTGAAAAAAAATCAATCGCTATTGCCGGAACTCATGGCAAAACAACAACGAGCTCCATGATTGCCGATATATTATGCTCTGCCGGTAAAGACCCGTCGTTTATTATTGGCGGAGTACTTAATAAATATAAAACAAATTCAAAATATGGTCTGGGAGAATATCTTGTTGCCGAAGCCGATGAATCGGATGGCAGTTTTTTAAATTTACCTCATTCGATTTCTGTTGTGAATAATATTGATATGGAACATATGGATTATTATGGAACCTTTCAAAAGGTTATTGAAGCATATCATGATTTTGCTCAAAACAGTTCGGATTTGGTCGTTGCCTGTTCGGATCATCCCGTTGTTCAAAAGATTATCCCGCAACTCAAACCAAAAGTGATTACTTACGGTTTATATTCTAATGCCGATGTTAAAGCTTTGAATATTCGTCGTGAAAACGGTAAGATGTTGTTTGATGTTTGCGTTGACGGAAAGATATATTCAAATTTTTCACTTTTATTTGCCGGACGACATAATATTCAAAATTCGTTAGCGGCTATTGCCGTTTGTCGATATTTAGGTGTTGATATGGAAATAATTAAAGGGGCTTTGGCCGGATTTGAAGGCGTTTATCGTCGCTTTACTTATTGCGGATGTCAAAAAGGTATTACGGTTTACGATGATTATGCTCATCACCCCGTTGAAATTAAATCAACCTTGAAGGCCGGACGGGAAGTTGCCGAAAATTCAAAGGTTATTGCGGTTTTTCAACCACACAGATACAGTCGGGCTAGCGATTTGGCGGATGAGTTCGCAACATCTTTCGCTGATGCTGATGTGGTTATTGTTTGTGATATTTATCCGGCCGGAGAAGTTAATACTTTCGGTATTTCTTCAGAAATATTGGCTCAAAAGATAAAAGATGCTGGACATTCAAATGTTTTCGTTTTAAAATCCGAATCAGAACTGGTTCAAATCGTGCGAGAAAATGCATCGGCCGGTGATATAGTATTAGGATTAGGGGCCGGAAATGTGACGGATTTTATACATCGGTTGCCGGCAGAATTGTAAAGAGGATTAAATGTGTAATTGGTTAAAAAGAATTTTTAAAAAAAATGATAAGTCTCAGATACAAAAAGATGTGTCTTTGAAAAATAAGACATGGCTTGGTGTGGGCGGATGTGCCGAATTCTATTTTGAACCCAAAAATAAAAAAGAATTATCAGATGTTTTACATCAATGGAACGGCAATATTACGGTGTTGGGAGCCGGTTCAAATACATTGATTCGTGATGGGGGTGTCGATGGCCTGATTATTCACTTGGGTAAAGCTTTTTCTAAAATTGTCGTTAAAAAGGATGAAATCGTTTGTGGGGCCGGTGCGTTGATGATTGAAGTTGGAAAAATTGCTTCTTCACGAGGTATATCCGGTTTCGAATCTCTGGCCCATATTCCCGGCTCTGTCGGTGGAGCTATACGCATGAATGCCGGTGCTTACGGGTGTGAAATTAAAGATATTTTAACCTCTGTCGTTATTATGGATCGAAACGGTCATATTCAAAAAATTAAAATTGATCGGGATTTTATGAATTATCGTAATAATGTTTTGCCGGAAGATTGGATATTTATAGAGGCAACTTTTAAGGGAAGTAAAAAAACACCAAAGGAAGTGGCCGAGTTAACGGCTCAATTCAAAAAGAAGCGGGAGGCAACACAACCCGTTCGGATTAAAACATTGGGGTCAACTTTTAAAAATCCGGAAAATTTAAAGGCTTGGGAATTGATTAAAAAGGCCGGCGCCGATCAGATAAAAAAAGGGCCGATTTCAATGTCTGAAAAACATGCAAATTTTTTGGATAATAAGGGTGGCGCAACTTCCAGACAAGTCGAGGATTTGATTGCAGAGGTTCAAAAAAAAGTATTTGAACATTGCGGTATTAATTTGGAATTGGAAATTAAAATTATAGGAAAAGAATAATGAAGATTATTGTTTTAGCCGGTGGTATTTCTTCTGAAAAAGATGTCTCTGTTTGGAGTGGACGAAGTGTTTTTAATGCCCTTCAACAAATGGGATATTCCGCAGTATTTTATCAATTTGATGGGGATATAAAGCGTTTGATTTCTTTCTTGGAACAGGAAAAGGCTGATTGTATTTTTAATACTTTACACGGGAGATATGGGGAAGACGGAAATATTCAAGGTGTCCTTAATTTTTTGAAAATACCGTATACTTATTCCGGTGTTATGGCTTCTGCGGTGGCGATGGATAAACAATTGACAAAAATGATTTGTCAAATGAATGGAATTCCGGTCGTTTGGAGTGAGTTAGTTCAAAAAGAAGATTTTATGCAAAAAGATTTTCCATATCCGTTCGTGGTTAAACCCAATAATGAAGGGTCTGGTGTTAAAGTCTTTTTAATTTTTAATCAGGAACAAAAAACGGAGCTAATTCAGCGATGGCCTTTCGGGGATGAAAAGGTAATGGTTGAAGAGTATGTTTACGGTGATGAATTTTCAGCCGGTGTTTTGGATGATGCACCGTTATCGGTTGTTCAGATTTGCCCCAAAGAAGGCTTTTATGATTATACCAATAAATATGAGGCCGGTCGAACCGAGCATTTGGTGCCAGCACCGATTAGTCAGGAATTAACCGATGAAATGTTGGGTTATGCCATGAAAATACATCAAGCTTTGGGGTGTCGGGGGGCTTCTCGAAGTGATTTCAGGTATAATCCGAATAAAAAACAGTTGGTTTTTTTGGAAATAAATACACAACCCGGATTGACGAATACATCTTTATTACCGGAAATGGCAAAGGTTAAAGGGATATCATTTGAAAATTTAATTGATTATTTAATCAAAAGGGCAATGTACGAATGAAAAAAAGAAAAAATACATGGTGTGACGGTATTCGGCGGGTCGTCAGATTGACCGGTTGGAGTGTTGTGGTTTGTATTTTGCTGATCGTATTGTGGGCTTTTAAAAGCGGTTGGGTTCAAAATAAAATTAACCAAACGGTTAATCGAATCGAAACCATTATTTCAGATATCGGATTTAAAGTTGTTCAAATTAATATTATTGACGGTCGTAAACGAACATCAATTGATGATATTCATCAAGCCTTGGAATTAGAACAAGGGGATTTAATGACATTTGATATTGAAGCAGCTCATGAAAGATTAAAAAAGTTGCCTTGGATTAAAAAAGTTTCAATAAAAAAGCGCTTGCCGAATTTCGTTGATTTATATGTCGAGGAAAAAAAGCCGATTGCATTGTGGCAAGATAAAAGAAATCATTATCCTGTTGATGAAAATGGCGAAATTATTCAGGCTCAGCCGACCGGATTAAGTGAGTTGATTGTTGTCGTGGGGCCGGATGCTTATCGAAATGCACCGGATTTGATTGATATTTTAAAGGACTATCCGTCTTTAAATGTTAAGTCGGCCAGTTGGATCGGTAATCGGCGGTGGGATTTGAAGATTGATGATATTGAAACAGGTATAGTTATCAGTTTGCCGGAAAATGATGTTAAAGGGGCTTTGGATCGATTGATTAGATATCAACAAGAAAATCATATTCTGGAAGAAGATTTAAGTGTAATTGATTTGGTGTTGCCCGATCAATTAATTATATCAAATGCAGGGAAAAAACCATTGAAGGGGAAAAAATGAATCAAATTCGGTCAAGGTATTTAACTGCATTGGATATTGGGACGACAAAAATAGCTTGTTTAGTCGCACATGTATCTTCTAACGGATTGCGAGTTGTCGGACATAGTATATCCGAAGCTAACGGCTTTAAAAAGGGGGTTATTGTTGATATTAACGAGGCTTCAAAGTCTGTTAAAAATGCTATTCTGGATGCTTCTTCGGCTGCCGATTATCAGATTACGGAAGTTATTGTGAATGTATCATCAACATTAACCAAATCGATGATATTGACATCGGAAATCGAATTTTCAGAGCCTCGTCAAGTGAGCGAAAGTGATATTCATAAACTGATCAATCAGGTCTTGAAAAAAAATGATGAATCAGATTATGAAACAATTCATCAAATGCCAATATCTTATTCGGTTGACGGCACAGAAGATGTGCCAGAGCCAGTGGGATTATTTGCCCAAAAGATTGGGGTCGCTGTCCATGTTATTTCCGTCCCGACTTCGGTAATTCAAAATTTAAATTTATTAATGGATCGTTGTGCCTTAAAAATTGTGGATAAAGCCGCAACGATTTATGCAATTTCGTTGGCGACCTTGACAGAAGATGAAAAAAAATCAGGTGTGTCCTTAATTGATTTAGGCGGTGGATTGACGAATTGTGCTATATTTAATGACGGACTAATTCAAAAAGTATTTTCTTTGCCGTTCGGTCAACAATTAATTACTTCTGATTTATATAAAGTTTTAAAAATTTCGGATAAAGAGGCTGAACGGATTAAAACATTATACGGTGCGGCATTTACATCTCCGATTGATGAACGAAAGACGGTGGATGTGATTGCAGAAAATAAAGATGGAGAAAAACAGGTCGAACATTATAAACGATCTTATATTAATTCGATTATATCCGCACGGGTGGACGAGATGTTGGGATTGATTTATGAATGTTTGGAAACTCAAAAAGAATATGAACTGTCAATTCAAAAGATTGTTTTATGTGGTGGTGGCAGTTTTTTACAAGGGATAAAGGATCGGTCTGAATTTATTTTGGAAGCCAATGTTCGATTGGGGCGGATTAAACCGATTGACGGTATTCCGGAAGATCAAATGCCCTTTTTTACGACGGCAATTGGTTTGTTGAACTATGGAATGCGTCATAAGCCTGAGGAAGATATTTTAGAAGAAACAACAACTTTTTTCAAAAGGATGAAAAAATGGATAAAACAGAGTTTTTAAATGCAGATTTTAAAATCGGGTTACCGGAACAAATGCCGGAGATTATGCTAACTCCCCATATCGGTGTTATCGGTGTGGGTGGTGGCGGTGGAAATGCCGTCAATAATATGATCCAATCCGGATTATCGGGTGTGTCTTTTATGGTGGCAAATACAGATGCTCAAAGTATGACAAAGTCTTT
The DNA here is from genome assembly GCA_045536135.1 of Alphaproteobacteria bacterium. GTDB lineage: Bacteria > Pseudomonadota > Alphaproteobacteria > CAAHEQ01 > UBA3637 > JAZSNA01. The sequence continues at coordinate 11,527 of JAZSNA010000004.1, read as the reverse complement.
GACACACGAGCGAATTCAATTAGGTGCCGGATTAACACAAGGGTTGGGGGCCGGTTCTAATCCGGAAATCGGCAAAAAAGCCGGTGAAGAAAGTTTGGATAAAATAAAGGAATCTCTTGAAGGATTGCATATGCTCTTTATTGCCTGTGGTATGGGGGGCGGAACAGGAACGGGGGCATCTCCCGTTATTGCAAAACTGGCATCCGAAATGGGAATTTTAACGGTTGGAGTGGTCACAAAACCTTTTCGTTTGGAAGGTGCTAAACGGATGCGGGTTGCAGAAGCCGGAATTGTCGAGTTAAAAAAATATGTCGATACTTTGATTGTTGTACCTAATCAAAACTTATTTAGAATTACTCAGGAAACGACTTCGTTGGTGGAAGCCTTTAAAATGGCTGATGATATTTTATATCAATCCGTTAAATCAATCACAGATTTAATGATGACACCCAGTTTTTTAAATGTCGATTTTGCTGATGTGCGAGCGGTCATATCTCAACGGGGAAAAGCAATGATGGGAATCGGAGAGGCCGAAGGTGAAAATCGGGCGGTTCTGGCAACGGAAAAAGCCATTTTAAATCCGCTTTTGGATGTGTCTATTGATGGCGCAAAAGGGGTCTTGTTAAATATTGCCGGTGCTTCCACTTTGTCTTTACAGGAAATGGACGAGGTTTCTGAATGTATTCGTCAAAAGGTTGATGAAGATGCAAATATTATTTTGGGCGTCGGATGCGATGAAAGTCTCGGTCAAAAAATTCGTGTTTCCGTTGTGGCAACCGGATTGGGAGAAAATAATAACCTTTCTATTGAAGGAGAAAACAGAGTTGAAAAAGAAGAAAAAACAAAATCGTCTTTGGAACAGATAATTACACCGATTTTGGAATTGGAAAATACGGATGTCAATGAAACAATTATTGATGAGAAGATTAAGGAAGAAAAAGAAAATTTAGATGATAGTTTGATTCTGAGTGTGCCGAATGATAAAAATGTTGAACTCAAACAAATTCCGGATATTGGAGATGAATTTATTTTACCTTCTCCCGTTGAATATGATGTGACGGAAGTTTTAAGCGAAGATAATCGGGACTTAGTTGATACTTCTGTTGTTGAAGAGAAACCCGTTGAAAATAGTACGCCTCCCGAAAAAATTCGTCGGCCATTTTGGTCTGTCGGAAAGAAAAAGAAGGTCGAAAATAAGGAAAATGAAGACCAGATTGATTTTTTTGAAAAAGACTTTGAAGATGTTCCGACCTTTTTAAGGGATAATAATAAATAATGAAAGATGGTTTAAAAACCAGACAGATTTGTTTGGATATTTTTCATGAAATCGAGGCTAAAAATACAAAGCTGGATATCATTTTTAATGATAAAACAAAAGATTTAACCAGTGGAGAACGGGCTTTTGTTCGGGTGATTCTTTTTTCAATGATTAAAAAATTGCCATCTTGGGATTATGTAATTGATTACTTTGTCAAAAAACCGATTAAAAACAGAAAAATTCAAGATATTTTAAGACAGGCTATTGCTTCAATTTATGAAACCAATATTGCGACTTACAGTATTGTGGATTGTGCGGTGGAACTTTCAAGCAAGATTCAATTCGGTTGTTATAAAAAAATGGTTAATGCTGTTCTTCGAAATGTTTTAAGGAAAAAACCGGATATCGAAAATATTATAAATGTCCCAATGTGGTTGTTCGAATCGTGGGCCAAAGATTGGGGACAGGAACGAGCCAGACAAATTTCAAAGGCGATATTAAATCCGCCCAAGGTTGATATTTATATTCCGAATGATGTTCAAAATATTTCCGATCAGATCGACGGGGTGATGATATCTGAAAATACACTTCGCTTATCCGAAACTTCTTCTATTGAAAATTTATACGGTTATCAACAAGGACTTTGGTGGGTTCAAAACCGTTCCGCATCGATGGCGGTTGAAGTCTGTGGTGATGTTCGGGGAAAAATGGTGGCTGATTTTTGTTGCGCTCCAGGTGGAAAAACGGCCGGTTTATGTTCAAAAGGAGCGATTGTTGATGCTTATGATATCTCAAAGAATCGAATGGAACGGGTTGCTGAAAATATGAAACGTTTGGGATATCAGCCCAATTTATATGTCTCAGATGCTTTGGATATTGGAGAAGATAAAAAATATGATTTGATATTGATAGATGCACCATGTAGTGCCACCGGAACGATTCAAAAGCATCCGGATGTTCTATTTAACCGTCAAATTCAAGATATTCAAAAATTACATCAGGTGCAAGTTCGTTTATTGAAAAAAGCATATCATCATCTAAATGATAACGGTATTGTTGTTTATTGTACCTGTTCCATTCAAAAAGATGAGGGTGAGGCCAGTGTCGGTAAAGTTTCGGATTTATATGATGTTATTCCAATTGATGAATTTTCAGAATATAAAACCTCAGAAGGCTTTATCCGAACATTCCCTGATCAAGATTTAAATGGTTTTTTTATTGCAAAATTAAAAAAAAAGAATAAAATATTAAAAGGGGGGAAATAGTATGTTGAAATATTTATTGACAATAACCGTTTTTTGTTTTTCCGTTCAAGCCGGATTGCCGGAGGCTTTAAATGCTTTTGAACATCAACGGTATAAGGATGCTTTCGATGAATTTACCTATTTGGATCAAGAGGGAAATAATATTGCAACATATTATTTGGGAAAAATGTATGAAGAGGGACTTGGCGTGCCGGTTTCAAAGGATAATGCTTCCAACCTGTATTTGAAATCGTATGGTTCCGGTAATCCGAAGGCTGCGGCTGCTTTGGGTCGAATGATGTTGCGTGGGGATGGTATTAAACAGGATATTCCGCAGGCCTTGAATATTTTAAAAGATGCCGCGCGTGCCGGCGATGGCGAAGCGTTATTCCAATTGGGAGAAGTTTATGCCGAAGGAAAAGAAGTTCCCAAAAATTATACTTATGCGACCGGTTTTTATAAAATGGGGGCATTACAAGGTAATGCCAAGGCACAGTATAAGTTGGGAAGCTTTTACTTATTCGGTCGAGGGGTGCCGCAGGATTATGCCTTGGCTTTGCGTTGGTTGACCCGTTCGGCTAATCAGGGATATGTTCAGGCTCAAATCGATTTGGCAGATATCTTGGAAAATAATGTTTTTATTAAAAATATTGTGAATGCCTATGTTTGGAATGCGATATTAGCTGCGTATAATACAGATAAAATCGGTGAAGATGCCGCTATTCGTCGGGATGCTTTGGCAAAACAAATGAATGATATTAAATATTTGGAAATTGCTCAAAAGACTGCACGAGAATGGAAACCGCTTTCCGAAAAGGAAACCGTTCCAGAAGCTGAGTTAATGGAACCTAATCCGATTATTCCTGATTTTAATGATGAAACAACCATGGCTGAATTGGAACGTCAAGAAAATGTGATATTATCTGATGGGGCTGAATTCGGTGTATCTTCCGAAGAATTGGAAGATACTTTGGCGAATAAAAGAATGTTGGATTTAGAAGTTAAAATGGAAAAATTACCCAAAGCTAAACAGGCCGACGGCTTTTTATATTTGGCTCGGATTTTTGAAAATCGGGTTCAGGATTCTCAAAAGGCAGTATATTGGTATGAAAAATCAGCCGAATTGGGAAACAGTGAAGCTCAATTTAAACTGGCTCAGATGTATTGTAAGGGAGAGGTTGTCCCATTGGATTTAAAACAATGTTATATGTGGTTATTGGTTTGTGAAAAGAATGCCGATTACAGTTTAAAATCAATTATTACGGCAACCCAAGAACAGGTTCGTTCTCAACTGACACCCGCACAAGTTAATGAAGCAACCGAGCTATCATCAACAAAACGTTATAAAAAAGAAAAGGGTGTCGGCGGTTTGTTTGAAAAACGAACTTAAATTTTTTCAAATAAAAAATAAAAAGGTGTTCGTCCGGCCCGTAATCCCTTTTGTTCGTATCGGGTTGAAACCCAATCAACAGGCGGTGTATGAACAGATGGATTTATTTGTTTAAATAAACCGCCGGATTGGACTTGTTCAATGGCCCAATTCGCATAATCTTCGACATCTGTTGCGACTTGCAGAATATGACCTTTTTTTAATAATCTGTGAAGTTGTTTTAAATTATCGCCATTTAAGATTCGACGGTTTTCATGTCTGGCTTTGGGCCAAGGATCCGGATAAAGGACAAAAATTTTATCCAAGCATTCATTCGGGAAAAACGGAAACAGTATCCGAATATCATCCGGAAAGATGCGAATGTTTTTAAATTTGACTTCATGGGTTATTTCATCCGTAATGTGGGCACATAATGATGCAACGCCATTAATAAAAGGTTCTGCTCCGATAAAGTTAATATCCGGATTTTTAAATGCTTGATATGCCAGATGTTCCCCTCCACCAAAACCGATTTCCAAAAAAACGGGATGATTTTTGTCTTCAAATAAATTTTGAGGCGGTAATAAATCGGTTGCTTCTTCGGGTCTTTTTATTTCAAGTTGAGACATTGTTTGGTTCAGAATTTCCATTCTATTCGGTTTGATTTTTTTACCATGTCGTCGACCGTAAAAATTTAATCTCATTTTATTTCTCCGTTGTCGGTGTAATATGCCAAATATCCTTTGCGTATTCCGTGACAGTTCGGTCAGATGAAAAATATCCGCTGTGAGCCACATTTAAAAGGCTTTTTTGTCCCCATGTATGCCAATCCAGATAATCCATGGATATTTTTTCCTGTATTTCAATATAAGATACGAAATCAGATAAAACAAGGAAATAATCTTGTGTCATAATGTTTTGGAATAATGGATCAAAAATACCCGGCTCATCTTTGTTAAAGACATTGTTGGTTAATGTATCCATGACACGTTTAATACGTTTGTCTTTATGATATAAATCCCAAGGTTTATTGTTTTGTTGAACTTTTTTAACTTCATCGGCGGTCAGCCCGAACAGATAAAAATTATCCTCACCGACTTGTTGCCGGATTTCAATGTTTGCTCCGTCCAAAGTTCCGACAGTTAATGCACCATTCATCATGAATTTCATATTTCCGGTTCCGGAAGCTTCAAAGCCTGCGGTGGATATTTGTTCGGAAACATCGGCTCCCGGGAAAATTAATTCGGCTGTCGATACATTATAGTTCGGAATGAATACAACCTTGATTTGACCATTAACCGTCGGATCATTGTTGACGGTTTTAGCCACAGAGTTAATTAATTTAATAATTAATTTTGCCATTTGATATTCCGGAGCGGCTTTCCCAGCAAATATGTATGTTTTGGGATGAATAAGCGTATGATGATCTTCTTTGACGGTTAAGTATTCATAAATGACATGAAAAATATTTAAAAGTTGTCGTTTATATTCGTGGATTCGTTTGACTTGGACATCAAAAATTGAATCCGGATTGACCAAAATACCAGTAGACTTTAAGATATAATCGGCCAGTTTTTGTTTATTTTGATGCTTAATTTTGACAAAAGATCTTAAAAAGCCTTCATCATTTGCAAAATCATTTAATTTTTCAAGTTCTTCCAAGTGCGTTGGCCACGTTTTCCCGATTTTTTTTGTAATTAAAGCACTTAAATCCGGATTGGAATCTATAAGCCAACGGCGAGGTGTGACACCATTGGTTTTGTTATTAAATTTTTGTGGCCAAAGTTCATAAAAATCGGGGACAAGTTGTGACTTAATTAATTCAGAATGAAGTCCTGCCACACCATTGACCGAAAAACTGCCGGCGATAGCTAAATTAGCCATCCGGACTTTTTTATGCTCGCCTTCTTCAAAAATGGATAAGACTTGTTTTTTATAAAGATCATGCGGAAATCTTTTTTCAACCAAATTCATTAACCAATCATTGATTTGAAACAGAATATTTAAGTGTCTGGGCAACCATTCTTCAAATTCTTTGATGTCCCATTTTTCCAATGCTTCCGGTAATAATGTATGGTTTGTATATGCCATTGTTTGGGTGGTTATATCCCAAGCATCAACAAAATTCAGATGGTGTTCGTCCATCAAAATACGCATCAGCTCTAAAATAGCCAAAGTCGGGTGTGTGTCATTTAGTTGAATGACAACTTTTTTAGGCAGATCTTTGAGATTTTTATTCTTTTCAAAAAAGCGTCTCATGATGTCTTTCAAAGCGCAAGACGTAAAGAAATATTGTTGGACAAATCGTAAATGACGGCCCTCTTCAAAAGAATCAGACGGATATAAAATCTTGGAAATGGTTTCCATTTGAACTTTTTTTTCAACGGCTTTGATATAGCTGCCGGTATTAAAGGCTTTTAAGTCTAATTCATTTGTGGCATGCGCTGAATAAAGTCGTAAATAATTGATGCTTTGTCCACCGTATCCGACGACCGGCATGTCAAAAGGGATACCCTTGATGTGTCCGACATCGGTCCAAATGGGATGACCATTTTGTAAAACAACACGTCCTTTGATTGGAATATATACAGTTCGATCAGTTCTTTCAATTTGCCATGGGGAACTTTCATCCAGCCAAGAATCGGTTTCTTCAATCTGATAACCGTTTTCAAATTTTTGTTTAAATAGGCCAAATTGGTAATTGATACCGTATCCGTAAGATGCATATCCCAAAGTTGCTAAGGAATCCAAAATACAAAATGCTAAGCGACCCAAGCCACCGTTACCCAGCGCCGGATCATATTCCATATCAAAAACGGATTTCAACGGAATAGGGTTTTTAAGTTTTATTTTATCTAAAAGATTATAAATTCCCAAGCATCTTAAATTGTTTTCCAAGCTTCGTCCAATCAAATATTCCATTGACAGATAATAGATGCGTTTGGTGTTTTTTTCGTTATGTCGTTTAGCCGTTTGCATCATTTGATCCACACAAAGATCACGAACTGCCAAGGCTAGTGCTGTAAACAGGTGTTTTTTATGAGCTTCACCGATTTGTTTGCATAATGTATATTTGATATGAAATTCAATTAATTTTTTTAATTCTTTTGCAGTTATTTTTTTTTGAGATGGTTTCATTATAAAAAGCTCCTTTAATAAAATCTGTCATTATCAATATAAAATAAAAAAATTAACTTTATCTTAATAAAAGATAGATTATCCTTAAAACAGGAAAAATCGGTGCTAAAATGAAAAAAATTTTATTAACGACTGTTTTTTGTTTGTCTTTTATGACTTCAATACAATCGCAAGAGGTTTATTGGGGGTTTGATTCGGCAGATGAGCCTTTGATTGTTCCGCCGGAATGCGATACAATTTTTGATGATAAAGAATTGTATGAAGTCGGTATGTCTTTATATAAAACGGTTGGACGTTCCAAGCGGGGGTCTGCTTATTGTTTGGTTTCTTCGGCTTTGCTCGGAAATTCAGATGCTGCTTATCAAGTGGCTAAAATGTATCATGAGGGTTCTGTGTTGCCCGTTGATGAATTAGCCGCGTATAAGTGGTCGATTATTTCTTCGTTGCAAGGAAATGAGGATGCCACGGAATTGTCTAATACAATCGAACAGGGATTGGGAATAAAGGAAATTGAAACCGCAACGAATGCTGCAACAGATATGGTTGACCAAATCAAAACTAATCAAGAAAACGAAATTGCGGAAAATCGTTTGTTGGAAGAACAGTTAAAGGCATCTATTGAAAAGATGAATTTGGATATATCGTTAATTCGGTCCGGTGCTGAGATTAAAGTCAGCGGAGAGGATGTGGAAAATAATAAGGCCGAAGAATTATCTCGTGAAAGCTTAATGCAACAGGCTGATCGTTTGAGACGTGAAGTCGAGGTTTTAAATCAGGAAATTGAACGAATTCAAAACGCATACAGTAAAAAATACATCGGCTCAAAGATGGAACAATATGTTGCCCGTATTTTGGATTTAAAAAAGGAAATTGATGAATTACGTCGTCAAGATCAACGACAAAATGAACGAGTTGAATTCTTGAAGTTGTATGTGGATGATGGTGCTTTGGAATATGATGATATTTTGAAGGAAAATGAAAAAATATTATCCGAATATGAACGTCAAAATAATTTTTTAAATACACGTGGACAGTCTTTACAAAACTTGAATGATAAAAACTTAACCGACGAACAATTGAAACAAATTGAATTCGATATCGATGATGTTGAACGTTGGATTGAACGAGTTGGTGAGGATAATCGGGGACAAGAAGATTTCTTGAAGAAAAAAGAAGATGAATTTTTGGGTTTGTCTTTGACTGTTTTGCCGTCCGATGAAATGGCTCCAGAAGGTCGGGCTGTTAATTCAAAAGCTTCTTCGACTTCCGGTTCTAAATCCAAAAATGCAAAACAAGGCGCAAATTCTAAACGGGGCGGATTATTTTCTTCCTCTGATTTAGCAAATGCACCGATGCCGTAATATTAAGATTATTTATTGAATAAAAAGTGTGCAATATCACCGTCTTGCATAATGTAATTTTTACCTTCGGTTCGGAGTTTGCCGGCTTCTTTCGCTCCAACTTCACCACCATATTGAATGTAGTCGTTGTATGATATAACTTCGGCCCGAATAAAACCTTTTTCAAAATCTGTATGGATGACACCGGCTGCTTTCGGTGCAGAACAACCAATCGGAATTGTCCATGCGTGTGCCTCGGTCGGACCGGATGTGAAATAAGTACATAAACCCAGTAATTCATATCCGCTTTTGATTAATTTGTTTAATCCGGTTTCTTCCAATCCGATGGTTTGAAGGAATTCTTTTTGTTCCACCGGGTCTTCAAGATTGGCAATTTGACTTTCAATTTCTGCCGAAATGATAATCATTGGATTGCCGTTTTTTTGGCAATATTGTTGAACCATTTCGGTATATTGATTTCCATTGACGGCTTCGTCTTCATTCACATTACAAACATAAAGAGTCGGTTTTGCCGTTAATAAAAATAAAGAGTTAAAAATTTTCAGCTTATCTTCGTCATTCGGACGGACGGAACGGGCCGGCTTCCCATTTTCCAAGGCATCCAATACCTGACGCATAATGGGATAAAGTTCGGCACTTTCTTTATCACCTTGTTTAGCCCTTTTTTGAACGCCGTCTATTCTTTTGGTTAAGCTTTCTAAATCCGAAAGCATTAATTCCGTATCGATAATTTCAATATCCCGAATGGGATTGATAGACCCCTCGACATGGGTAATATCCGGATTATCAAAACAGCGGAGCAGGTGGATAATGGCATCTGTTTGACGGATGTTTCCCAAAAATTGATTGCCTAAACCTTCGCCTTTGGAAGCCCCTTTGACTAATCCGGCGATATCCACGAATTCTAATTGAGTATAAATTATTTTTGCACTGTGGTCAATTTGTGCCAGCTTGTCCAAGCGTTCATCTGGAACGGCGACACGACCGACATTCGGTTCTATGGTACAGAACGGATAGTTTGCACTTTGAGCAGCTTGTGTTGATGTTAGAGCATTAAATAAAGTTGATTTACCGACATTAGGTAAACCAACGATACCACAATTAAATCCCATTGATTAAATCCTTTACTTTTTTTGAAAATGCATCTCCTCCATCGTGAAAGAAGATGTCTAAATTATTAAAAACGATGTCTAATGATCTTTGTATGTTATTCAAATCAGCGGTCGGAAAATTTCCCAAGACATAATTTGCGGTATCTTCCGATTTCCCAACACCGATTCGGACACGCCAATATTCGGATGTTATCGCTTTGTCTATATTTTTTATACCGTTATGTCCGGCTGAAGAACCGCCTTTTTTGATGCGAATATCCGCAACTTTTAAGTCAATATCATCATGAAAGACAATGACATTTTGGGGCAGAATCTTGTAAAAATGACAAATAGGTCCAACCGCTTCGCCGGATAAGTTCATATAAGTTAATGGCTTTACCAGAATGACTTTTTGTTCGGCGATTTGTCCGATGGAAATTAAGGCATTGTCTTTTTTCTTAAAATCATCAAAGGAAAAGCGGTGGGCAATTTCGTCCACCGCTATAAAACCAGCGTTATGTCGAGTCTTTGCATATTCCGGTGTCGGATTACCAAGCCCCACAATAACAAACATGATTATTCCTTTTTAGCCTCGTCTGATGTAGAAGTTTCAGAAGATTCCGTTGCACCCTCATCAACCGGAGCGGTTAAAGTGGCCAAGGTAATTTCATCTTCATGTGTCAAAGAAACACCAGCCGGCAATTTTAAATCAGCAGTTGTAATTGCACCATCTTTTGTTAACTCGGCAACTGAAACTTCCAAATTGTCCGGAATATTGTCAGCCGTTGTCAAAATTTCAACAGAGCGATGAACAATATTCAAAGTCATACCGGATTTAATTGCCATATTGACGTCTTCATCCAAATAATGAACCGGTACTTCGATTTTGATTTTTTCATTTTGATTGATTCGTAAGAAATCAGCATGAATCGGACGGTCTGAAACCGGATGATATTGAACATCTTGACACAATGCGTGATATTTTGTTCCGTCCACATCAATTTCAAATTGGTGTGTCCACAGTCCCGGTTTGTTTAATAAAGAAACCATTACCTTTTCTTCCATAGAGAATAATACGGGTTCTTTTTTATCACCATAAATCACAGCCGGAATAAACCCTGTGCGACGGATGGCTCTAGAGGACCCCTTACCTGCTTTTTCTCTTTTTTGAACTTTAAGCTCAATTGTATTTGCCATTTTAATATCCTTTGTTTAAATAGTTGTTTAAGGGTTTTAAACTCCTCCAGGGGGGAAGAATAAAACCCAACTTTCCGACCGGAAAGTAGGTCTCTTATACACCAAAAAACAATAAAATGCAAGAATTATTTTTTTGGAAAACAAAAAGTCCGGGGTGTCCCGGACTTTTATAGGAAGTTAAATGATTTGTAATACTTTTGTGTGATTAGTATTCTTCCTCTAGACAGTTCCCATCAGAATCATAACAACAGTAGTCATCTGCTGAGTAACCGGTTGAACCGCTCGGACAACAAGTAATTCCATTTGAATTTTCAAATGTTACTTCATTTTTATCACACGTAAACGTTTTTGGAATACAATGAGATAGACCACTATAGACATCGCCATATGCCTTTTCATCTGCATTACAACATCCATCAGAATAAGCAAATCCGCCAGAATCTTTTGGACAACACCCTAAATCACCCCAAAGCGGGTCTTGTAATATTATATCCTCGCAACATCCGTTAGTTGCTGTATATCCAATAGCTGTATCTGGACAACAGCCATTCTCTTGGGCAACAAAATCTGTGAACACTTTTTCCCCCTCAGCACAACAGTAACTATGGGCTACACCATTTGTACAGATATTATCCCCCTCATAACAGACACCATTTTTACAGCTTCCATTACCACAACAAATATTTCCACAAACTTGATTTGTCTGGCAACATGAACCATTAACCATTTCATATCCACTCGGACAACTAACTGGTTCTTCGACCTCTCCCCCCTCGATTGGTGGATAGGGGAACTTCATCAATACCGCATTAGCACCTGTACATGATGTCAAAGCCGTCTCGTTATTATTGGGTTGAATAGAGGTCATA